>DATHGN010000150.1:0-5115 GCA_035317565.1 Gaiellaceae bacterium | reverse complement strand
ATCGAGCGAACGGCGGCTGGGATGCTCGAACGGGTAGCCGACGATCCTTCCAAGGTGATCAGCGACAACGTGGAGCTCTCTGAGGCTGACCGTGCCGTGATGGCGAGTCCCGAGCAGCACGAGGCGATTCGGCGGGACATCAATGAGGCGTTCCGTCGCGGCGTCTGGGGCTATGTCGACGACATCTTCTGTTTGATCCAACCTTGGGGCTTCGATGTGACCGAGATCGGTGTTCCGACCCGCGTCCTTTACGGCCTGACCGACGTGCTCGTGCCGCGCCAGCATGGCGAGTGGCTCGCTCACAACGTGCCCAACGCCGAGGTCGTCATCGATGAACAGGGCGGCCACATGCCTGATCCCAACCTCGTCACGGAACGATTCGGCTGGCTCGTCCAGCCGGTCTGACGCTCTTTACGCAACGCCACTCAAGATGACCAAGGCTGCTTCCGCGGCTCACGACGGGCGTGGGCCAGCGTTGCGGAATGCCATGAAGGAGGAAGCGAAGGGACTCATCAGGCACACGAATGAGACGAGACCGAGTGCGTTCGGGGCGCTTTCGCGCTACCCAGTTGTGTTCTCGATCTCGTAACGGAGGTAGGGTTGCCCGTATCTCTGGATCTGCTCGACCTTCTTCAGCCCTGTTTTCTCGGCGACACGGGCTGAGGCGCGGTTGCCGGGTCGAACCAGACTTACGAGCCGCGGTAACTGGAGGGTGGTGAACGCGTAGTCGCGGACAGCGCACGCTGCCTCCGTGGCGTACCCCTGATTCCAACAATCGCTGCGAAAGTCGTAGCCGAGTTCCGCAACTTGCTCGTCGGCGACCTTCATCAACTCGAGCCCGCAATCACCGATCAAGCGACCGTCGCCCTTCAGACACGCCGCGAAGAGACCGAAGCCGTGCCGGCGCTGGTGAGCAAGGTTGCGCTCGAGCCAGCTGTACATCTGGTCCTGCTCGAAAGGCGCCTCGCCGAAGGCGGCCATCACAAGCGGATCACCGAAGATCCCCAACAACTCGTCTACGTCGTCGGCGACCATCGGCCGCAAGACGAGCCGCTCCGTCTCGAGCTCGGCCACCGCACCGAGTGTAAAGCGACTCGATTACTCGCCTTGCGCGAGTGTGTTCTTACTAGATCCTCATAGGCGCGATTTGTGGTGTAAGGCTGTATGAGCGTGCAGATCGTCTTGACGACGTCCTCGAACACTGTCGGCGCGCGCAGCATCGGTCCCGCGCCGGTAGCGCACCAGGACAGGTCACCGTCGGCGCTGACCACCGCGTAGAAGCCGGACAGTTCCTCGTCGAGCCTGAACATTTGGGCGACGATCGCCGCCAGTGCGTCTCGCGACTTCACGCCGACCCGTCCCGAGACGACATCGATACGCAGCTTCCCGCCCGACTCGGTCACCCGAACCGTTCGCGCACCCCCCGGCACGAGCAGCGTCGTCTCGAAGGAGCGTCCCGCGAGGTCGACGTGGTTCGGCGGCAGCTCGGCGACTCCGTGGGAGACGATGGTGCGGGCGAAGTCGACCGGTTCGCCCCCAGCGCCACGGAGTGGAAGGTCACCGATGCGAGTCAAGTCATTCGAGTATCTCGAACGCCAGATCGCGGGCGACCAAAGACGCGCTAGCCGAACATTGCGGCCGCGGCGTCGGCAATCTCCTCAGCCGGCACATCGCGCAGGTGCTGTGCAAGGCCCCACCGGTGGCCGAAGGGGTCGGTGATCTGACCGTAGCGCTCACCCCAGAACACGTCCTGGAGCGGCTGCCGCACGTCCGCGCCGGCGTCGACCGCGTGTTTCCAGAGCGCATCGACGTCGTTCGTGTAAAGGTGCAGGACGGTGGCCGTGCCGCCAACGCTGAGCGGCGACAGGACGCCCAGCTCGGGGAACTCGTCCGCCAACATCACCGCTGAGTCCCCGAGCCACAGCTCGACCTGCATGAGTTTCCCCCCGGGAACCTCGATGCGACTCCGCTCCTCGGCACCCAGTACCTGCTTGTACCAGTCGGTGGCGGCTGCGGCGTCGCTGACGACGATGTGCGGCGTGATCGTGTGCATTCCTTCGGGTGCCTTTGCGATTGACTCGGTCATACCTCGATGTCCTCGTAGAGCCGCTCGCCCCGGTGCAGCCGGCGGGCGATCTCGAAGGTCTGTCGCTGTGAGCGCGACGTGGCAGCGTGCGCGGCGAGGTAGCGCGCAGCGGCGATCAGCGGTAGCCCGGCGGCCTCGCCGGGGGCCGACAGCTCGTGCTGGCGCACGGCTGCCTCGACGCACTGGATTGTGTGAAAGTTGCGGTCCTCGCGGACCAGCGCAGCGCCGAGCGAGGCCACGAGTCTGCCCGGGTCGCCACCGGCGGCCAGGAACGAGGCGACTAGCTGGCCCGCTTCGACGACCTGTTGCTGACGGTCGAGTAGGCGGGGGAGATCCCCTAAAAGCAAGTCTGGGTCGGCCTCGGGGTCAGGCTCGGGCAGCCTTGTGGCCGGCACGTTCAGGAAGCGGTCGAGGTGGATGCTCATCGCCGCGTCGAATACACCGCGGACGAGTTCCTGTGACGGCGACCGCCGGAGTCCCTGCTCGACGGCGTTCGCGAACGTAAAGGTGTGCAGAGCCGTGTCCCAATCGCCGAATTCGTTGCTCGTCGGGAAGCGGGCGATCCGGAGGACAGCAGCGGAGGAGACGGCGGACGCAAGCTCCACCTCACTCGCACCGTCGCCAAGAGCCGCGATGAGCGCCTCGATGCTCGCCGTCGGATCCTCACCGAGGACCGTCTCAACGACTGCGTTACGCCCCGACCAGCCGTCGACGTGCGCGCCCGCTGAAAGCGCGCTCGGTATTCGCGCGAACGCCTCGTCCAGAAGCGCCACGAGATCGATGGGATTCCGCCAGGCGTTCGCCTCCTCCATTCGCTGCGCGCCCGCGAGTTGGGTCGGCAGCGACGCGAGCACCACCTCGGCGCGCTCCCAGCCGGCGAGATCGAGCGCTTCCAGCGCCTTGTTGACGAAATCGAGTGTGTGTCCGCCGTCGAGGTAGCGGTGGTCGGTCGCGGCTGCGAAGAGCATGTCGGCGAGTTCTCCAGACGACGCACCCGCTCGCGCGGCAGACACGAGCGCGCGCTCCGCACCTTCGGCGTCGCGCACCTCAATGAAGTCGCGGAACCAACGCGCAAGCTGTGAATGGTCTGCCGGACCGGGGAGCGGGTCGAGTCGAAAACGTGGGGGCTCGCCGGCCGAGTCGGCCGCGACCTCGGCCAGCCCGTGATAAAGCGCGGCGGCACGATCCGCCTCCTCGAGCCTGGGCAGAAGGTTCATCACGCAGGTGAGGGTCGTCAGCCCTCGAAACCACCCGCCTCCGCGCCGCGCGACGCCGAAGTCCAGCCCGTCTGAGAAGGTCTCGACGCCGGCTGGATCCACCTGCATGAGCGCAAGCGTTGCTTTCGCAAGCACCAGCGGGATGTCCCGCTGGAGCCCGTCGCGCAGTCGCCGGCGCTGGTGACCGACCATGTCTTCGAGCGGGCTGAAGTCGACGAGGACGTCGTCGCCGCGAACTTCGACGGGGAAGCGGCGCAGGTCGTCGGCCCATTGGTCGAACGTGCCGCCGGTTGAGAGGTCGAAGCGGGCATGGTGCCAGTGGCACGTGAGGATCCCGTCGCAGAGCGTGCCGCGGTGGAGCGGAAAGCCCATGTGCGGGCAGCGATTGTCGACGGCATAGACCTGATCGCCGTCAGCGAAGAGACACAGCGTGTGTCGGTCGAGGTGGACCACAAGCCGCCCCGACGCACGCAGCTCGGCAAGCGACGCGGCCCGGACCAGCGGTTCGGTGACGACGGCGGCGGTCATCTGCTCCTCCTTGATCGCGGCAACGCCGGACAGCCTAGAACCTCAACTATGGTTTAAGTCAAGCACGATGCCCAATGAGCTCACGATCGGCGAGGTCGCCTCCCGCAGTGGGGTAGCGCCGTCAGCACTCCGCTTCTACGAGGAGGAAGGCCTGATCGTCTCGCGCCGAACGACGGGGAACCAACGCCGATACGAGAGGGCCGTGCTTCGGCGGGTCGCGCTGATTCAAGCCGGCCGCGCCGCGGGAATTCCCCTCGAACGGATTCGTGCAGCCCTTGTGACCCTTCCGGCGCACCGCACCCCGACCCGCCGCGACTGGGAGCGTCTGTCGCGCGGCTGGCGCGAGGACATTGACCGCCGAATTGCGACGCTGGAGGCGCTCCGCAACCGGCTCACGACTTGCATCGGCTGCGGTTGCCTTTCGATCGACGCTTGCGAGCTTCTGAACCCCGACGACGAGGCGGCTGAAGGCGGTTCTGGTGCGCACTACCTCCAACGGGACAGCCAACGCGCTCACTCACCCGAGTAGACCGGAGCGTGGGCCAGGCGGACTTCGTGTTGGTCGCCGTGTCGGTCAGGCGTTTGTGGGGCCGCGCGGTGCGGTTGTTTCGGCCGCAAGCGCCAGGATCGTCGCATGTAGGCGCTCGGGAACTTCGCTCTTCTCTATGTACGCGTCTGTCCCCCGCTCATGTGGGTGAGGTCGCCTGTCTTCGAAGATCGAGCCGCTGATCAAAATCACGCGCACCATCGGGTAGCGCTCCTGCAGCAGGTGCGCGCATTCGATCCCGCTCATCGCCGGCATGAGCACGTCGATGACGGCCACGTCCGGTTCGGCCCGCGTAGCTGCCCTGAGCGCCTCAGCTCCGCTTCCCGCCGTGCCCACGATCTCCAATTCTGGTGCGTCCGTGAGTAGAACCTCAAGCGAGCGCAGGAAGGACAGATCGTCATCGACGAGCAGTACCCGGATCGGTCGATCTTCGATCGCTTCTGACCCCACCCGGCTTGAGGCTACCTCCAGGCCAGGAGTTTGACCCGAAAACTTCCTGCAGATTGCGAGAGTTTGGGATCCCGCACCGGCTGCTTGTGAGCGCTGATCGCGAGGACACAGCTCTAGAGCCCGTAGTTCGCAAATGGGTCGCCTTGGGATTTCGTGGCAAGAGGAATTCGCGCGAGGATTCGTATGGACGTTCACTTCGTCTTGACGACATCTTCGAAGACCGTTGGCGCGCGCAGCATCCGTCCCGCTCCGAGCCCGCACCAGGAGAGTTCACCGTCGGCGGCGAC
>DATHGN010000149.1:0-3914 GCA_035317565.1 Gaiellaceae bacterium | reverse complement strand
GAACACTGGCCCACGCCGGAGCATCGTCTCGTGCCCTCAGGTGATGGGCGTCAGGTCCCGGGGGAGTCTCAGCTGGCTAGATAGCGATCGCGCAGTGTCATGGCCGTAGGTGCCGGGAGGACGCCGGCGTCGAGGAGCTCCTCGATGGTGACGGAGGAGAAGGTCGAGCCGTCCACCAGGAGGTTCCGGTACCGGCCGACCGCATCCGCGACGTCGGAGTTGCCGGCGGGGTGGACGACGACGTAACGGCCCCAGCTCCACGTGCCGCTCGCATGCTGGAGCATCGAGAGCAGCAGCAGGTGCTCGAGCCACATCACCGCGAGATCCGTCCTCCCCTTGAGTACGCCGATGGCTCCCGTGGCGAAGGCGCCAGACGTTTCGGCGACCTCCCGGTTACGTGGGAGGTTGCTCGGCTTCGGAGTCTCCGGCTTGCCCCACTCGTGGTACTTGGTATTGACGCCGACGATTCCGTTCGTGCCGTCGTCGAGGTCGAGCACGAACGCCGCATCGAACGCACGCAGGCTGTTGAGGTACGTCGGATCGAAGCGCCCCGGAGAGTGCGCGAAGCGCACGTTGGACACCGCGCCCGGTGCATCCGGCCACCAGGTGTGCACGGCCCGGTCGGCGAGCCCGAGGTCGCCCGCCAGGTTGCCGAACAGGTTGAAGGACAACGCCGGCGACCAGAGGAGATCGGCCCACAGCCGCTGGTGATCGAAGCTCTGGTGAGGCTCCGTCATGGACGTCCGGGCCCTCGCAGCCTCGAGCGCGCCGGCGGTGATGAAGTTCGCCCCGGTCTCGCGGGCGTAGTCGAGCGGGAGCCGACTTCCGACAGGCCGCACCGGCTTGTCGTGCTTCGGGACCATCGGCTGCGTACCGATCGGGTAACCGTTTGCCTCGCGCCACTGCGCCTGGTGGAAGCGCAGCATTCGGCGGAACTCGGTCATCGCCGGTCGCCGCGGCACGTGGTCGTCCGCTTCCCAGCAGTGCGCAGCCTCGAGCTCCTCCTGGGAAACAGTTGCGGTCACGTCGACATCGTACGGTCGTGACCGCACTCACCCATTTCGTTGATCCTCAGCAAGAACCCTCGATTCAGTTATCCAAAACAAAAGGCTCTGTCCGATGCTGTACCAAGTCATTGGCAATGGGGCTCGCCGCAAGCTCGCCTCGGCCGGTGAAACGCCGCCAACCGAGAGGTAAAGCTTGTCGAGCGCATCTCATCGAACCGTCACAGTCGTGACGGTGGTGACTCTCATCTTCACACCCATGCTCAAGGGTCACCACTGGAAGAACGTCCTGACCGGCAAGACGACCGAGACGCACACCGTTCAATGCCTGTCGCACCATCCGTGCCCTAAGCACAAGCGCATCGTTCGGAAAATCATCCTTCCTAAGCCGTAACGCATGTCTCAGGTGATGTTGATCCTCGCGATCGGCCTGGTCGCGTTCGACTTCCAGAACCTGCTCTCATGGTGGGGAGGACGCACGATCACGCCGGGTGCGGAATCGTCGGATGACTTCACGATCATCGTGCCGCTCTTCGGTCACCCGCGCTACTTCGACCGGCGCGCCGAACTGCTCCGCTATCAGCCGAACGTGCTGGTGGCGCTGGAGGTCGGCACACCGTTGATGGCCGCCTTCGCCGAGCAGCTCGAGAACGAAGGCTGGCGCGTGAACCGGATCCTGATGGAGAGTCCGAACCCAGCTCTGCTTGTGAGGGCCTCTCTGCCGGCGGTGACGACGACGTACACGTTGCGGCTCGACGCCGATACCTCCGTCGGCGACGACATCGCGCAAGCCGTGGCTGCCGTCGAAGCTGCAGGCGCCGACCTCTGCTCGATCAAGTGCGCGGTCGCCAATCGCACGAACGCGGTCACGAAGTTCCAGGCGCTCGAGTACCGGATGGCGATGCTGGCGCGGCACTTTCGACCCTGGCTCACGTCGGGCGCCTGCTTCCTCGGGCGCACCGACGCGCTCATCCGGATCATGAACCTCCACTCGCTGTGGACTCCGGGCGAGGACATCGAGACGGGTCGAACAGCTCTCGCCCTGCGGATGCGCATCCGCCACCTCGACATCGTCGTCGAGACCGACGTGCCCGACACCTGGCCGGCACTGTTCCGACAGCGGCGGCTCTGGTGGGCCGGGACCTTCCGGCACTGGTGGATCAACATGGACCGCAACCTGCTCCAACTGCCGGTCCTCACGGCCTACTACCTCGCGGCGATCTGGGTGTCCCTCTACTTCAAGTGGTGGACCCTGATCAGCCTGCACGAGCTGGTCTACACCATGCCGCTCGTCATCGTCTCGTACGTCGTCGTCACAGCGATCTCGAACGTTCAGGTGCTCTCGCCCTGGATGCTCGTCTTCCCCTTCTACTCACTCGCGCAGGTCCTCGTCATGCCTCCGATCGGCGCTGCCTACTACTTCGTGGTCGCTTGGCGACGCCGCCGCTTCGGACGCTACGGGTTCGGGCTTCGCCGCCTTCGGGTCGCTCCGGTCGAGCTGGAGACGCGTCTCGCTCCCTGGGTCAAGCTCGAGCATCGCCGGATCGCGTCCTACGGGCTCGGCGAGCCGGGGCGGTCCGTCTAATCCGGAAGCCAGCCCTCGCGGTACGCGGTGGGCTGGCGCTTCGTGAACCGCGAGTACGCCTCCTCCGGCTTCGTGGTCTCCTGTTCGACGCCCGCGTCGTGGCGCAGGGCCACTTCGTCCACCGTGTAGCCGCCCCAGTCCGGGTTGTCGACGGAGAGGACTCGGGCGCCGACCGCGAGCACCACGCACGGCCCGTCTCCGGCTCCGACGATGGTGTGCTTCGCCTTGGCCGGACAGTGCACGAAGTCCCACTGGCGCAGCGGACGCTCCTCGCCCTCGATGATCAGCAGCGCCTCGCCGGCGAGCACGAGGAAGTCCTCCTGGTCTGCTTCCCAGTGGTACATCGCCATCGGCACGCCCGGATCGAGCACGTTGAGGTTGATCCCCAACTGCGAGAAGTTCTGATCGCCCTCGAGGTCACAGAACGCCGAGCGTCCCGGCCCGGCGTACCACCGCGAATCGCGGGCATTGAGGACGAACCAGCCTTCGCCCTTGGAGACGTGGCCGTTCTCAGTCGGCTCAGGTCGCGATTCGGGAACCATCGACGGCAGCCTGCCAGATCTCAGCGGGCTTGAGCAACGCCGTCCCGTCTGGGAGGGTTGCCGGGACAGTCGGTTCCGAACAGGGGGGAGAGATGAAGATTCGCCTTCGCATTCTCTTGGCCGCCGCCTGCGCGACGCTTGTCGCCGGCAGTGCGGCCCCGGTCGCTCCCGCGGCGACCGCTTTGCCGGCACACGTCTACGCGCCGTACTTCGAGACCTGGACTGCTGACAGCATCACCTCGCTCGCCCAGCAATCCGGTTCTCGGTACTTCACGCTCGCCTTTGTCGAGACGCTCTCCAAGAGCTCCTGCGCACTCGCCTGGGACGGGAGCAAGGCGGATCTCATCGGGAATGGCAAGTACCTGCCCGACATCGCGTCCCTTCGAGGGCTGGGCGGCGACGTCATTCCGTCCTTCGGCGGCTGGAGCGCCGACCAGGGCGGCACCGAGATCGGCGACTCGTGCAAGGACGTCAACGCGATCGCCGCCGCGTACGAGGCGTTGATCGCGAAGTACGACGTATCCCGCCTCGATATGGACATCGAAGGCAGATCACTGACAAAGCCGGACGGGATCGACCGGCGCAACAGGGCGATCAAGCTCGTCCAGGACTGGGCGGCTGCGAACGGCAGGCCGCTCCAGATCAGCTACACGCTGCCGACCTCGGCGGCGGGTCTCGAGTCTTCCGGTCTGGCCGTCCTCCAGAACGCGATCGCGAACAACACGCGCGTCGACGTCGTGAACATCATGACCTTCGACTACTACGACCGTGTGACGAGAGACA
>DATHGN010000148.1:0-7284 GCA_035317565.1 Gaiellaceae bacterium | reverse complement strand
CCGAGCCAGTTGACCGCGCGGGCGAAGTATCCGAATGCGAAGAAGACGGCGATTGCGCCGAGCAGCGCGCCGATGTCCGGCCGAGTCAGCAACCGCGCCAGCGGTCCGACACTGACGACTCGTTCGTCCGACGGCGCCTTTGGAGCTGCGGTCTCGGCCATGACGGTCCCTCCGCTCAGGTGGGGTGGGCGGCCCGAAGACCGCCCGCCCCACCTCCGTCTAGCGAGTTCCCTTTGCCGCGAGCGCCGCCACCTTCGAGGCGTTCGCCTTGTTGATGATTCCCGGTCCGGTCAGTACCGGGGCGCCGTTACCGACGGTATTGAGGTTCGTCACGTAGAGCACGGCGAACACGACCGGCAGATAGCCCTGCAGATACTGCTGTTGGTCGATCGCGAACAGCATCTTGCCCTGCTGGATCTGTTTGATCGCGCCGCCGACGTCGAACGTGCCGATCTTCGTGCCCTTCGGGCACGACGCGATGCACGGAATGGTCACGTCGGGGTCGAGACCGAGGAACGAGTCGAGGCTCTTGTCCGCGTTGAAGGCGGCCTTGACCTTGGCCTTCGTCCCGGGGATGTCCTGCTTCGCATTCGGGATGGTCAGAACCTTGACCTTGCTCGAGCCGAGCACCTTCTTGACCCCCGCTGCGCGCTGCTGCAAGCCGGAGTTGCTCGCCTCGTGGATGACGATGAGGACCTTCTTTGTTCCCACCTTCTTGAATTGCTTGCCGGCGCCCTGGCCGGCGATGCCCTCCGTTTGTCCCACATGGACCATGTAAGTGGGAAGCGAGTCGAACGCGCCGAGGCCCGAGTTGACGGTGATGATCTCGATGCCTTTCGCCGAGGCCTTCCTCAGTGGATCCCGAAGCGCGCTCGCATCCGGCACGGACGTCGCGATCACCTTTGCCCCTGCTGCGACGGCAGCGTTGATGCCGGCGACCTGCTTCGGCACGTCGTTGTTCGCGTAGACCTGGGTCACGCTCACGCCCCGGCCCTTGAGATCGTTCTTCGCCTGGTCGACGCCTTTCTTGAACACCGACCAGAAGGAGCCGGTGTCGCCGTGCGTCACCACCGCGACCTTGATCGTCGCCTCGCTCGCGGCGAATGCCCTCGACGGCACACCAAGTACCGAGAGCCCGGCTGCGGCGGCGCCTCCCTTGAGGAGCAGGCCTCTGCGGGTGACCTGGGTCAACTCCTCCTCGATGAGGTCGTTGTCCATGACTCTCCTTTCCCGTGGCTGGCTTTACCGATTCTCAACCGTTCGGGGGTGCCTGCGCTAGTGCCACCGGCCTGTGCTCGGCCAGGGAGCGGTCGGCGGCCAAGGCGACGCGGAGCGCGGAGCGCGCTTCTTCCAGAGAACAAGCGCTTTTCCCTCCGGTCCGAATGCTCGTGACGAACGCCTCGAGCTCGGCCCGGTAGGCCGGCTCGAAGCGGTCCCAGAAGTCTCGATAGGCGGGGCCCTGGCGTCCGGCGAGCGGCGTGCGTTCGTCGAGCCCGGCAACGAGGCTGTCCTTCGTGCCGAACAGTTCGAGCCGCACGTCGTAGCCCAGAGGATCGTGCCGGGTTCCCGACAGGATGACGAGGCCGCCTCCGGCCAGTCGCAGAATCGCCGCCGCCACGTCAACGTCGTCGTACTTGTCGAGCCAGGGAGTCTCGAGCGCCGACCCGTCCGCGTACACCTCGACGATCTCGTCGCCGCTGACGAACCGAATTGCGTCGAAGTCGTGGATGTGGAGGTCGCGAAAGATCCCGCCCGAGGCCGCGAGGTATTCCTCCGCCGGCGGATAAGGATCATGCGTCGCAGCACGCATCACGAGGATGCGCCCAACGCTTCCGTTCGTGACTGCATCGCGCAACGTGCGGTAGCCGGCATCGAAGCGGCGCTGGAAGCCGACCTGGACGAGAATTCCCGTGGCGTCGGCGGCTGTGACGAGCGCATCCATCGTCGGCAGGTCGAGCGCGACGGGCTTTTCACAGAACACCGGCAAGGAGGCGTCCGCGGCCAGGCGCACGAGGGGCGCGTGTCCGGCGGTCGCGGTTGCGATCACGAGCCCGTCGACGCCTCCGGCCACGAGCTCCTCCGGTGTTTCCGCCGCCTGAATCCCGAGCTCCGCAGCGACCTTACGGGCACGGCCCGAGTCGGCGTCGGCCACGGTGAGCGAGACATCGTCGAGCGCCAGCAGCGTGCGGGCGTGGAGGACGCCGATCCTGCCGACGCCGACAAGGCCCAGAGCGAGTCGAGCTGCCACGACGTGACAGTACGCTTCTGCGAGAGTTGCCTCGATGCCTCGGATAACCGCTTCACAGGCGCTCGTCCGCTTTCTTGCCGCGCAGCACGTCGAGCGGGACGGAGTCGAACAGCGGTTCTTCCAAGGGTGCTTCGGGATCTTCGGGCACGGCAACGTCGCCGGAATCGGGCAAGCGCTGTACCAGTACCCCGAGCTGCTGACGTACTACCAGGCGCGCAACGAGCAGGCGATGGTTCACACCGCCGTGGGTTTCGCGCGCATGAAGAACCGGCTCGCGACGCTCGCGTGCACGACCTCGATTGGCCCCGGCGCGACCAACCTCGTCACCGGCGCCGCGTTGGCGACCGTGAACCGGCTGCCTGTGCTGCTGCTGCCCGGGGATGTGTTCGCGTCGCGGCGTCCCGACCCGGTCCTGCAGCAGCTGGAGGATCCGACGCGCGGCGACGTCTCGGTCAACGACTCCCTGGAACCGGTATCGCGCTACTTCGATCGCATCGAACGGCCCGAGCAGCTGATGCCGGCGGCACTATCGGCGATGCGTGTCCTCGTCAACCAGGCGGAGACGGGCGCCGTGACGCTCGCGTTCCCACAGGACGTGCAGGCCGAGGCGTACGACTTTCCCGAGGAGTTTCTCGCGCGGCGCGTCTGGCACATTCCGCGACCCGTCCCGGACGCGGCGTCGATCGCGAAGGCTGTCGAACGCATCAGGGCGGCGAAGCGTCCCTTGATCGTCGCCGGTGGCGGGGTCATCTACTCCGAAGGGACCGATGCCCTTCACCGCTTCGTCGAGCAGACGGGTATTCCAGTCGGCGAGACGCAGGCGGGCAAGGGCTCACTTGCGTACGACCATCCGTCGGCCCTCGGCGCGATCGGAGTGACGGGAACGTTCGCCGCCAACCGCATCGCGGCCGAGGCCGATCTCGTGATCGGGATCGGCACCCGCTGGTCGGACTTCACGACGGCGTCGAAGACGGGATTCGCACATGCCGGTGTGAGCTTCATCAACGTCAACGTTGCGGACTTCGACGCCGCCAAGCAGGACGGGCTCGCGCTCGTGGGCGACGCGCGCGCGACGATCGACCTGCTCGGGGATGCGCTGCAGGGCTACTCGGTCGAGCCGAGCTATCGGGACGAAGCCGCGCGCCTCAACAAAGAGTGGAACGAGGAGGTCGAGCGCCTATATCGGCTGCGTCACGAGCCGCTGCCCGCGCAGAGCGAGGTGATCGGCGCCGTCAACGACGCGGCGCAGCCCAGAGACGTCGTCGTCTGCGCCGCCGGCTCGATGCCGGGCGACCTGCACAAGCTCTGGCGGACGCGGGACCCGAAGGGCTACCACGTCGAGTACGGCTACTCGTGCATGGGCTACGAGATTGCCGGCGGTCTCGGGGTCAAGCTGGCCGCCCCTGAGCGCGAGGTCTACGTGATGGTCGGGGACGGGTCCTATTTGATGCTCTCGAGCGAGATCGTCACCTCGATCCAGGAAGGCTTGAAGCTGACGATCGTCCTCGTCGACAACCACGGCTTCAGCTCGATCGGGAACCTGTCGCGGTCGCTGGGGACTGACGGCTTCGGCACGCAGTACAGGTACAGGCGAAACGGGTCGCTCGGCCTCGACAGTGACAGCTCGCCGGCGCCGTTTCTCCCCATCGATCTCGCGGCCAATGCGGAATCCCTGGGCGCAAAGGTGATTCGGTGCGCGAGCGTCGAGGACCTCCGGCGCGGGCTCGAGGCGGCGAAGGGCGAAGAATCGACGGTCGTCCTCGCGATCGAGGTCGACCGCTACGAGGGAGTTCCCGGCTACGAAAGCTGGTGGGACGTCCCGGTCGCGGAGGTCTCAGAGGTCGAGGCGGTCCAGGCGGCGCGCCGCGCCTACGAGGAGGCCCTCGAGTAGCGCTCGAGGGACAGTCCCTGGAACGTGACGGGTTCGCGCATGTCCCAGGGACAGTCCCTCGGACGTGACCGAAACGGCCGGGTCCCAGGGACAGTCCCTGGAACGTGACTGAGACGGCCGGGTTCCAGGGACAGTCCCTGGGACGTGGCTGTGTCGGCCTGCGACCTTGATCGCAAACGATTTCATGTCCAGAATAGGCCGCCGGATGACGACGCCGACCCAGGCACAAAAGGACCTCACGCTCGCCCGAGACGGAGGCACGCCCGCCCGCACACGAACAGAGGCGCCGATGTTCCCGGGCGGCATGGAGGTGGGGCAGGAGGAGCTCGAGGCGCTCGGCCGCGTGATCGAGAGCAAGAACCTCTTCCGCTACTACGGCGTGGGCAAGGGCCCGGACGAGGTGGCCTCCTTCGAGCGCGAGTTCGCCGAGCTGATGGGAGCGAAGCACGCCCTCTGCCTCAACGCCGGCTCGTCCGCGCTCATCTGCGCGCTCATCGGCACCGGGGTCGGGAACGGCGACGAGGTGATCGTGCCCGCCTACACGTGGAACGCAACGCCGAACGCCGTGCTCGCCTCACGGGCGATTCCTGTTCTTGCGGAGGTCGACGAGTCACTGACACTCGATCCGGAAGACGTCGAGCGGCGCATCACTTCACGGACGCGCGCCATCATTCCGGTGCACATGCGCGGCGCGCCTGCCGACATGGATGCGCTGGCGGCGATCGCGAAACGCCACGACCTCGCGCTGATCGAGGACGTCTGCCAGGCGGCAGGCGCGACGTTCCGCGGGCGGCGGCTCGGCACGTTCGGTGACGCGGGCGCCTTCAGCTTGCAGTTCAACAAGATCATCACCACCGGCGAAGGCGGCGTCATGATCACGGATCGCGACGATCTGCTCGATGTCGCGCTGGACGTGCACGACTGCGCCAACTCGGTGCGGCGCGGGGTGGGGTTGCCGAAGTTCGCGGGCTACAACTTCCGCGCGTCCGAGCTGACCGGTGCGATGGCGCGGGTGCAGCTCTCCCGTCTCGACCCGCTGCTCGAGCGGATGCGCGGGAACCATGCCCGGCTGAGTGCCCAGGTGGGCGGTCTCCCTGGGCTGACCCTCCGGCGTGGAAACGACGACGACGGCGACGCGGGCATCGCGCTGATCGCCTTCGCGGAGGATGCCGAGCGTGCGCGCGACGCCGTCGACGCGCTGAACGCGGAAGGCGTGCTCGCAATGCGAATCTACGCGCCCGACACTCCCGACCTGCACGTCTACCCGTTCTGGGCGCCGGTCCTCGCGGCGATCGAGGCCTCGGGTGGAACTGCGCCTGAATGTCCCCGCACCCTCGAGTTGCTCGAGCGCTCGATCCACATCGACGTGTCGCCTCTCTGCGAGGAGCAAGACCTCGACGAGATTGCGTTCGCCTTCGAGAAGGTGGCCAAGCAGGCGTGAGGCTCCGGATCGGCGTCGTCGGCGGCGGGCTCGTCGCTCAGGCGATGCATCTCCACTTTCTGGCCCAGATGCGCGACCGGTTCGAGCTCGTCGCCGTCGTCGACCCCAGTGCGACGGTCCGGACTGCCCTGCAGGAGCGTTACAACCTCGACGCGACGTACTCGGACTATCGAGAGCTGCTCGACGGGACGAAGCTCGATGCGGTCGTGATCTGCTCTCCCGCGCAGACTCACGCCGAGGTGACGCTGGCTGCGCTCGACCAGGGGCTCCACGTCTTCGTCGAGAAGCCGATGTGCATCACGCTCGCCGACGCAGACCGAATCGTCGAAGCGGGGGAGAAGGCCGGGAAGGTCGTGCAGGTCGGCTACATGAAGCGCTTCGACCGCGCCTGGGAGCGGATGCTCGAGAACCTGCCCGAGTCCGCCGAGTCGCTCCGCTACATCCGCGTCGTGGTGCACGACCCCGAGTTCGGGCCGTTCTTCGCGCCCGGCGAGATCGTTCGCGGCTCGGATATCTCACCGGACGTGCTCGACGCAGGTCGCGAGCAGATGCGTGCACAGGTGAAAGCGGCTGTCGGTGACGACAGCCTGGCGGTGATCACCGCATTCGAGGGCGCATTCCTCGGCAGCCTCGTCCACGACGTCAACGTCGTACACGGCTTGCTGGAACGGCTGGGCGAGCCCCTGCCCGCCGAGGTGATCGACGGTGATTGGTGGAACGAAGGGCAGGCCGTGACCGGAGCCGTGCGCCTCGCTAACGGCTCGCGCTGGGACAGCGCCTGGATCCAGCTGCTCGACGTCTACGAGTATCGCGAGTCGGTGGCCTTCTATTTCGCCGAAGAGGTGCACACGCTCAGCTTTCCGTCACCCTGGCTCAAGCAGTCGCCGACGCTCTATGAAGCCTCGCGCACGCAGGACGATGCGCGAGTCGTCGAGTCGTTTGAGTCGTACGAGGAGAGCTTCGCCCGCGAGCTGGCGCACTTCCACGACTGCGTGGTGAACGGAACGGACTGCCGGACTCCGCCTGAGCAGGCCCGCCTGGACATGGCCGTGCTGACAAAGATGTTCTTGAAAGCGGGCTCCCGCGACTGAGCTCCGCACCGCAATCGTCGGCTCCGGGTTCGTCGCGCGCGTGCACGCCGCCGCCGTACGCGACCTCGGCGGCACGGTCGTCGCCGTGTGCAGCCGGACGACCTCCGGCGCGGAAGCGCTCGCCGCGGAGATCGGCGGACGTGTCAGCGCGTACGACTCGCTCGCCGAGCTGCTCGCCGACGGCGGGGTGGACGTCGTGCACGTCTGTACTCCCAATGCGCTCCACGCGGAGCAGACGCTGCTGGCACTCGAGCACGGCGCGCACGTCGTCTGCGAGAAGCCGCTCGCGACGAGCGTCGAGGAGAGCGCGCGCATGCTGCAGGCGCTCGAGGCAAGCGACCGTGTGGGCGCCGTCGCCTACCACGTGCGGGGCTACCCGCTGGTTGAGCACATGCGGAGCCTCGTCCAGGCTGGAGAGCTGGGGGAGTTGCGCGTCGTGCACGGGCGCTACGTCTGCGACGACGCGCTCCTCGTCACGGCAGGCTGGCGCCTCGAACCGCAGAGCTCGGGCCCGACCTACGTGACGGCAGACCTCGGCGCGCACTGGTTCGACCTCGCCGAGCACGTCACCAACGCCCGGATCGTGGAAGTGCTCGCAGATTTCCGGACGTTC
>DATHGN010000147.1:0-14755 GCA_035317565.1 Gaiellaceae bacterium | reverse complement strand
CTGGGAGCCCGAGGACATCATCTTCGACCCGAACGTGCTCGCCGTCGCGACGGGGATCGAGGAGCACGCGGAGTTCGCGAACGCGTTCATCGCCGCCGTCCCGGAGATCAAGGCGCGCTGCCCGGGCGTGAAGATCTCGGGCGGGATCTCGAACCTCAGCTTCGCCTTTCGCGGCAACGACGCGGTGCGCGAGGCGATGCACGCAGTCTTCCTGTACCACGCGATCAGCGCGGGCCTCGACATGGGCATCGTCAACGCCGGCCAGCTCACCGTCTACCAGGACATCGAGCCGGCACTGCTCGAGCGCGTCGAGGACGTCGTCTTCAACCGTCGCGACGACGCCACCGAACGCCTCGTCGAGTACGCCTCGACCGTGCAGGGCGGCGCGACCGAGCGGGAGCGGGACCTCTCCTGGCGAGAGGCATCCGTCGAAGAACGCCTTTCCCACGCGCTCGTCCACGGCATCGTCGACTTCATCGAAGAAGACACCGAGGAGGCGCGGCAGAAGCTTGCGCGCCCGCTCGACGTAATCGAAGGGCCGTTGATGGACGGGATGTCGATTGTCGGCGATCTCTTCGGCTCGGGGAAGATGTTCCTCCCGCAGGTCGTGAAGAGCGCCCGGGCGATGAAGCGCGCCGTCGCCTACCTGGAGCCGTACATGGAGGCGGAGAAGGCGGCGGGCGGCGATGGTGTCCGCTCGGCCCAGGGGAAGATCGTGCTCGCAACCGTCAAGGGCGACGTGCACGACATCGGCAAGAACATCGTCGGCGTCGTTCTGGGCTGCAACAACTACGAGGTGATCGACCTCGGCGTGATGGTCCCAGGTGACCGGATCCTCGACACGGCGCTCGAGGAGGGCTGCGACGTGGTCGGCCTCTCCGGCCTGATCACGCCATCTCTCGACGAGATGGTCACCGTCGCGAAAGAGATGGAGCGGCGTGGCCTCGAGCTGCCGCTCCTGATCGGCGGCGCCACGACGTCCAAGCAGCACACGGCGGTGAGGATCGCGCCCCAGTACGCCCAGCCGACCCTCCACGTCCTCGATGCCTCACGCGTCGTGCGTGTGGTTTCCAGCCTGCTCGACCCTGGGCGGAAAGGCGGCCTCGACGAGGAGAATCGCGAGCTGCAGGAGCAGCTGCGGGAGCTCCATGCCGAGAAGGAGCGGAAGCCGCTCCTTCCGCTCGAAGAAGCGCGCGCGAACAAGGAGCGCGTGCCCTTCGGCGACCTTGCAGAGCCGCCGTTCACCGGCACGAGGTTGGTCGAGCCGGATTTGGCCACACTGCGGGAGTACATCGACTGGCAGTTCTTCTTCCATGCGTGGGAGCTGAAGGGGAAGTACCCGGCGATCCTCGACCAGCCGGCCGCGAGGGAGCTTTACGACGACGCCCAGGAGCTGCTCGACGAGATCGTGCGCGACGGCTCGCTCGTGCCGCGTGGTGTCTACGGGTACTGGCGGGCGCGCGCGGAGGGCGACGACGTCGTCCTCGAAGATGGGACGCGCTTCGCGTTCCTCCGGCAGCAGTCCGCCTACGGTGACTCGAGGCCGAACCGTTCGCTCGCTGATTACGTCTCGCCCGACGGCGACCACATCGGCGCGTTCGGCGTCGCGATCCACGGCGCCGACGAGCTCGCCGCCCGCTACGAGGCAGAGCACGACGACTACAAGGCGATCATGGTCAAGGCGCTCGCGGACCGCTTCGCCGAGGCCTTTGCCGAGTTTCTGCACGGACAGGCGCGGCGCGAGTGGTACGAGCCCGAAGAGCAGCTCTCGAAGGAGGAGATCGCTGCGGAGAAGTTCCGCGGCATCCGGCCGGCGTTCGGATATCCCGCGTGTCCCGACCACACCGAGAAGCGAAAGCTGTTCGACGTCCTCGCGGCGGACCGGGTAGGCCTCGACCTGACGGAGTCGTTCGCGATGACGCCGGCATCGGCGGTGAGCGGGATCTACCTCGCGAGCCCGAATGCCCGCTACTTCTCGGTGGGCCGCGTTGCCCGCGACCAGGTCGAGGACTACGCCGCCCGGAAGGGCATGAGCATCGAGGAAGCAGAACGCTGGCTCGCGCCGAATCTCGGGTACGAGGGCCGGACTCCCGCAGCAGCTCCGCGATAGCCGCCGGCTGGCCGAGGAGACGGTTCGAGACCTGGGCGGCCGGGGCCTCGGCTATCCTCCTGAGCGGCTGGCGCCCTCGGAAACGGGCGCCGTCCTGCTTTAGGGCCGTATGAAGACGACGCTGAAGAGAGGCATGGGACGCAGTGCCACCGTGAACGGCAACGGTCGCGCGGTGTATCCGCCCGGCGTTCAGACCACGATGCAGCGTTACCGGCAGCCCGAGCGTCCAGGTCGGGACGCCTGGGGGGTCGTTCGGACCGTCGTGCTCTGGACCGCCCTCGTCGCGGTCATCGTGGCCGGCGGGGTCGCAGGCGCCGCGTACCTCAAGACGCATCAGTTCATCGCGGCGATCAGCCCCAAGACGAAGATTGACATCGCGGCGGCCAAGCACCTCGACGTGGCGATTCCCGGGCAGCCGACCACGGCACTCGTGATCGGCACCGATCGCAGGAAGGGGAGGGAGGCAGAGCTGACGGGCCGTTCGGACACCCTGATTCTCGTCCGAGCCGATCCACAGACCAAGTCGCTCTCGATGCTCTCGTTCCCTCGTGACCTGATCGCGACGCTCAAGTGTCCCGGACACCCCGACCTGCGCGACCGGATCAACGCCGCGTTCTCAGAGTGCGGGACGCTTGGCGCTGTCGAGACGGTCCGGGCCCTCACGGGGCTCCCGATCAACTATTTCGTCACGGTCAACTTCCGCGGCTTCAACGATCTCGTCAACAACCTCGGCGGGGTCTGGCTCGACATCGATCATCGCTATCTCTGCGATCCGTCCAACTGTCCCGGCGTTTCCAAGATCAACCTGTTCCCGGGCTATCAGAGGCTGAATGCGACCAATGCGCTCGCCTATGTGCGGTTCCGCCACTTCGACTCCGACCTGTACCGCAATGCCCGGCAGCAGCTCTTCCTCAAAGCGCTCAAGCAGCAGATCTCGTCGCAGTTGAACCTCGACACCGTGTTCTCGATCATGAACGCCGTCGAGAAGAACGTCGTCGTCGGCCGCGGCGGCGGCAAGCCGCTCGATCCGAAGACGCTCAAGGACTACATCTATTTCGCGCACCAGCTCCCGGCGGGGCATGTCTTCCAGACGAAGATCGAAGGGTTGACCGGGACGAACGAGCTTTCTGCGGCACCGGAGAACATCGCTGCAGCCGTGACCGACTTTGTGCGGCCCGACGTCAACGCGCCGGCGAAGGCGCGTGACGTCACTCTCGGCATCAAGCGGCGCTCGCGTGCGCCGCGTCCGCGTGACGTGACGACCACCGTCCTGAACGGGAACGGGATCGCCGGCTCGGCGGCCAACGCCGCCTTCGAGCTCGGCCAGCGCGGCTACAAGATCGTCCTGCCGCCGACCGGGAAACCGCAGAACGCTCCGACGTTCCAGTACTTCCGCACCACGGTGTACTACGACGCCGCGCAGCGTCGAGCGAAGGCCGCGGCGGCCGGCCTCGCAAACCTCTTCGGCGACGCCGACGTGAAGCCGCTGCCGCCGACCTTCACGACGCTCGCGAACGGGGCAATCGCAACGGTCGTGGTCGGGCAGAACTTCCACGGCACGATCGCGCCTGCCCCGGTCGACAAGACGCCGGTTCGGCAGCCCGCGCTGGTCACGCCGAACGCGGCGATGACCCGGTCACTGCTCATGCAGGTCCGCAAGCGCGTGCGGTTCCGGCTCCAGGTGCCGCGTCTCGTCGAGAGCTCGTCGCGGCTCGAGTTCGATGCACCGATTCGCGTCTACAACATCAGCAAGGGCCACCGGGCGGTCCGGCTGACCTTCCGCATCGGCTCGAACGAGTATTGGGGCATCGAGGAGACGAACTGGAACGACGCGCCTGTGCTCGCCCAGCCCAGCTTCATCCACAAGATCCGCGGGCGCGAGTACGCGCTCTACTACTCCGGCGCCCATCTCCACATGGTCGTGCTCCGAAAGGACGGGGCGACCTACTGGGTCGTCAACTCGGTCCTCGACGAGCTCTCGAACGAGACCATGCTCGCCATTGCGCGAGGGCTCGCTCCGCTCCCCAAGTAGGCTTCCGGCATGGCGGAATCGCGGACGATCGGCGTCTTCGGCGCGGGCTGGGTAGGCCTCGTCACCGGCGGCTGCTTCGCCGAGCTCGGACACAAGGTGATCGTCCGCGACGTGATGCCGGAGCGGATCGAAGCTTTACGGGCGCGCAAGCTCCCGTTCCACGAGCCGGACCTGCCGGAGGTGCTCGAGCGAAATAGCGAGCGCATCACCTACACGCTCGACGCCGGCGATCTGGCAGGTGCGGATGCGATCTTCGTGTGCGTTCAGACCCCGCCCACGTATTCGGGTGACGCCGACCTCTCCTTCGTGTGGTCTGCGCTCGACGACCTGCCGGCGTCGGACGAGCGGCAGATTCTCGTGATGAAGTCGACGGTGCCGGTCGGGACGGGAGACAAGGTGCGCGCAGCCTTCGAGGGCCGGGGCCTGTCGAACGTCGGGTACGTCTCGAATCCGGAGTTTCTCGCCGAGGGCCGGGCTGTGCGGGACTTCCTCAACCCGGACCGGATCGTCGTCGGTGCGTTCGCCGAAGAGGACGGCGCGGCCGTGGAAGCGCTGTACGCCGGGATCGAAGCGCCCGTCGTTCGGACGGACGTCGCCTCGGCCGAGATGATCAAGCTCGCCGCCAACGCATTTTTGATGACGCGGATCTCCTTCATCAACGAGATCGCCAATGTGTGCGAGGCGGTCGGTGCGGACGTCGTCGAGGTCGCGAAGGGAGTCGGGCTCGACCACAGACTCGGTCCACATTTCCTGCGGGCCGGCATCGGCTACGGCGGCTCATGCTTTCCAAAGGATTCGCTGGCGTTGAAGCAGCTCGCGTCGAACTCGGGCTACCACTTCCAGCTGCTCGCCGCTGTGATCGAGGTGAACGAGCTGCAGAAGCGCCGCGTGATCCAGAAGTTGCAGAAGCATCTCGGCAAGCTTCGGGGCAAGAAGATCGCGCTGCTCGGGCTCGCCTTCAAAGCGGGCACGGACGACATGCGCGAGGCGCCCTCGCTCGTGCTTGCCTCACGCTTGCTGGCGGAAGGCGCGGAGGTGCGCGCCTGGGATCCGGTCGCACAGCCCGGCGAGCTGATCAAAGGCGCGGTCCTTCACGACACGGTCGCCGGCGCCGTGCGCGACGCGGATGCGGCGGTGATCGTGACCGAGTGGGACGAGCTTCGAGGCCTTGCCTCCAAGGAGGTTCGCGACACGATGGCACGCCCGCTCATCATCGACGGGCGCAACCTGCTCGATCCGGCGGTCGTTCGCGCGGCCGGCTTCGCGTACGAGGGCATCGGCCGCCCGAGCTCGCCGTTCGAAGGTCTGCCGCAGACGCCGGAGCCGGAAGCCAAGGTCTCGAACTAGTGGAGGCAATCATCCTCGCGGGAGGCCAGGCGACACGCATGGGCGACGCCACGCGCGGCCATCCCAAGGCGCTCGTGCCGATCGCCGGCCATCCTCTCGCCGAGTATCAGGTCTCGCAGCTCGTGCGCGCCGGCGTCGAGCGCGTCATCGTCAGCTGCGGCGCCGGTCAGGCTCGCTTGTTCGAGGCGAAGCTGTCCGGTCTCGGCGCGGAGATCGTCGCGATCGCCGAGTCGGAGCCGCTCGGACGTGGGGGAGGCATCCGGTTCGCCGCTGAGCATCGCGAGGAGACGGGCCCGCTCTATGCATTCAACGGCGATGAGCTGCACGACGTCGATCTGCGTGCGTTCCTCGACGCGCACGAGGAGCACGGCGGCGCGGCAACGATCGTGGTCGCACCGTTGACGTCGCAGTTCGGGGTCGTCGACCTCGCGGATGACAATCGCATCTCGGGGTTCCGGGAAGCGCCGCGCCTGCCGCACTGGGTCAACGCAGGTGTGTACGTCCTCGACGACGAAGCGCTCGCGCGCCTACCCGAGCGAGGCGATCACGAGCAGTCGACGTTCCCGGAGCTCGCCGAGGAGGGCAAGCTGTTCGGCTTCCGTCACGAGGGCCTCTGGATCACGGTCAACACGCCGAAGGACCTCCAGCGCGCAGAGGAGCACTACGCGGCCCATCCGGAGCTTCGCCCGACCCTCGCCCGCGGACGCACCTGACCCGAAAGGCTGGGGTCAGACCCGTGCCCTTCGGGTCACCGGCTTCGTTGGACAGGCATAGAGTCGTCGCTAATGAGCGTGGACTCCCCGAACCTCGAGGGCCTCGACTCCTGGGCCTTCGAGCCCCGCAAAGTGGACAAGCCGTGGGGTCACGAGCTGATCTGGGCGGAGGGCGACCGCTACGTCGGCAAGGTGCTCTTCATCAAGGCCGGCGAATCGCTCAGCCTCCAGTTCCACCGTGTCAAGGACGAGTCCTGGCTCGTCCAGGCGGGCCGGGCGAAGCTCGAGCTCGGCTCGGCCGGGGACGCCATGCTCAAGCAAGAGGTGATCGCGGCCGGCGCCTGCTTCCACTTCCGGCCCGGCACGGTCCACCGTGTCACGGCGATCGAGGACACGACCATTGTCGAGGTCTCCACTCCTGAGCTAGACGATGTTGTCCGCCTCGAGGATCGTTACGGCCGGGAGGGCACGTCTGAGCCCTGATCGCGAGCGTGTGCTTGCGTAAGACCTTGACATGCTTGTGGTAAGGTTGGTCGCGTGAAGGGTTTCACCGTAGGAGAGGCAGCAGCCCAGACCGGCTGGTCGCCGCGGATGCTCCGCTACCTCGAAGGCGCCGGGCTCGTGGTGCCGGAGAGGAGCACCTCCGGATACCGCCAGTACGGGCTCCTCGAGCTCAACCAGCTGCGCTCCCTCCGCGCCCTTCGCGAACGCTTCGGGGCGGAGCTCACCGACGTCGCCTTCGCAGCTAGGCTCGACCGGGAGCCCGCGCTGCGGGCGGCCGTCGAAACCTGGCTCGCAGGGACTCGGCTGTCCGCCCTGGACTGGGAGCAGCGCAAGCACGAGCGCCTGCTCGTCGCGTAACTACCGAGAGGACTGAATGGCTACGACGAAACGGCACGACGTAAAAGACCTTGCACTTGCGCCCGAGGGCGTTCGACGAATCGAGTGGGCCGACCGGCAGATGCCCGTGCTCGCTGCGATCCGCGAGCGCTTCGAAAACGAGCAGCCGCTCGCCGGCTACCGCATCTCGGCCTGCCTGCACGTGACGACGGAGACCGCCAACCTCGCCCGCACGCTCAAGGCGGGCGGTGCGGACGTCGTGCTCTGCGCGTCCAACCCGCTCTCGACTCAGGACGACGTCGCGGCTGCGCTCGTCGACGAGTACGACATCGCGGTCTTCGCGATCAAGGGCGAGGACAACGACACGTACTACGCGCACATCGAGGCGGCGGTCGACCACAAGCCGCAGCTGACGATGGACGACGGCGCCGACGTCATCGGCGTCCTGCACTCCGCCCGCCGCGAGCAGCTCGGCGACATCATCGCCGGCACGGAGGAGACGACGACCGGCGTGATCCGGCTCAAGGCGCTCGAGCGCGACGGCGCGCTCGGCTTCCCGGTCATCGCCGTCAACGATGCGCAGACGAAGCACCTGTTCGACAACCGCTACGGCACGGGTCAGTCGACGATCGACGGAATCATCCGCGCAACGAACGTGCTGCTCGCAGGCAAGCGCTTCGTCGTCGCCGGCTACGGCTGGGTCGGACGCGGCGTCGCCTCACGTGCACGCGGGATGGGTTCGCACGTGATCATCACCGAGGTCGATCCGATGCGGGCGCTCGAGGCCAACATGGACGGCTACGAGGTCATGCCCATGGAGAAGGCCGCGTCGATCGGCGACATCTTCTGCACTGCGACCGGGGACAAGTCCGTCATCCGCAAGGAGCATATCCAGCAGATGAAGGACGGAGCCATCCTTGCGAACACGGGCCACTTCAACGTCGAAATCGACATCCCGGGCCTGAGGTCGCTGGCGACCGAGACCCGTGAGGCACGTGCGTTCGTCGAGGAGTTCACGATGGCGGGCGGCCAGCGCATCTATCTGATCGCCGACGGCCGGCTCGTGAACCTGTCTGCCGCCGAAGGACACCCTGCACTGGTCATGGACATGTCCTTTGCGAACCAAGCGCTCTCGGCCGAGTACGCGATCCAGAACGCCGCCGAGCTCGAGCGGAAGGTCTATCCGGTTCCCGCCGAGATCGACAACGAGATCGCGCGGCTGAAGCTCGAGACGATGGGCGTCGACATCGACAAGCTCACGGAGGAGCAGGAGAAGTACCTGGCCTCGTGGGACGAAGGAACCTAGTGGTTTGGCCGGTGACGTTGCCCGGCTCCCGGGTCGCGAGCACCAAGCCAGGGGCCGCGATCGTCCGCAGGCAAGGCTTGCAGCCTTGACAAGGGCGAGCGTGGGCGCTGGCGCCGCGTGATCGCGGGCCGGGGGCCTCGGCGAACGTTGCCGGTCAGACCACTCGAACCAGAGGACATCGTTCGGTACGAGGAGGACGGCCCGAAGGTCGTCCTCCTCGACCAGCGCCGGCTTCCCGACGAGGAGGTCGAGCTCGAGTGTCGATCGGTCGCCGAGGTGGTCGATGCGATCCGCGAGCTGGCGATCCGCGGCGCACCGGCGATCGGCGTCGCGGCTGCGTATGCCGTTGCGCTCGCAGCCGAGCTCGGTGCTGACCTGGACGACGCGACAGCCCGGCTCGGGGCATCCCGCCCGACTGCGGTGAATCTTGCCTGGGCCCTCGAGCAGATGCGTGACGACCCGACTCCGGCTCACGCACGCGCGTTGCACCAGGAAGAGGTGGAACGGTGCCGCGCGATGGCAGGACACGCCGCGGGGCTCTTCGCCGCCGGCACGCGAGCGCTCACCCACTGCAACGCGGGCGGCCTGGCGACCGGCGGCTACGGAAGCGCCGTCGGCGCGTTGCGGACGGCCTGGGAGCGCGGCGCGCTCGAGCGGGTCTGGGTCGACGAGACACGCCCGCTGCTGCAGGGCTCGCGCCTGACGGCATGGGAGCTCGAGACCGCCGGTATCCCGCACGCAGTGATTGCGGACTCCGCTGCGGCTTCGCTGATGGCCTCCGGCGACGTGGACTGCGTCGTCACCGGAGCAGATCGCATCGCCGCCAACGGCGACACCGCGAACAAGATCGGCACCTACTCGCTCGCAGTGCTCGCCGCGCACCACGACATCCCGTTCTATGTAGTCGCGCCGACCTCCACCGTCGACCTCGCGACTCCGACCGGCTCCGACATTCCGATCGAAGAGCGTGCGGCCGCGGAGATCACGACCCGTTTCGCGGCGCGCAACCCGGCCTTCGACGTCACGCCGGCTGAGCTGATCGGGGCGATCGTGACGGAGCACGGCGTCCACCATGCGCCGTACGCGCAGTCGCTCTCGGCGCTCGTATGAAGGCGCTGATCCTGGCGGCGGGCTATGCGACGCGTTTGCGTCCGCTGACCGACTCCATTCCAAAGCAGCTTCTGCCTGTCGGCGGCCGGCCGATGGTGGACTGGATCCTCGACCGGATCGTGGAGACGAGCGCCGACGAGATTCACCTCGTGACGAATGCGCGGTTTGCCGAGGATTTCGAGCGCTGGGCCACCGGCAAGGACATCCGGGTTCACAACGACGGGACGACGTCGAACGAGGATCGCCTCGGCGCGATCGGAGACATCCGTTTCGTCGGGATCGACGACGACCTGCTCGTGGTCGCGGGCGACAACCTCTTCGACGACTCGCTGGCGAACTACGAGGCGTACTGGCGCGAGCGGGACGGCAGTTGCATTGCGGTGCTCGATGTCGGAGACCGCGAGCTTGCAAAGAAGTACGGCGTCGTGGACGTGGACGAGCACGATCGCGTGACGGGGTTCGTCGAGAAGCCCGAAGATCCGCCGACAACACTGTGCGCCACGGCGACGTATCTCTACAAGCGTGCCCACGCGCGGCTCGTCGAGACGTATCTCGATGACGGCAATCCGCCGGACCAGCCTGGGAACTTCGTCGCGTGGCTGCACCAGCGCGAGCCCGTCTATGCGTACCGTTTCGAGGGCGACTGGTACGACATCGGCGACGCGACGCAGCTCCTCGAAGCCGACAATCGCATGCGCCGCAGGCGTGGTCTGCCGGAACGCACGGAGTATTCGCCGGAATGAAGGAGGCTAATCTGGCGGTTCGTTTCCTCCTCGAGCTCTGTCTGCTCGCTGCGCTGGCCTACGCAGGGCTGCAGGTGAACATCGTGCTGGCGATCCTCGCGCCCTTGGTCGCCGCCGTCGTCTGGGGTCTGTTCGTTTCCCCGAAGGCTCGTTTCCCGCTCTCGCGCCCGCTGTGGGTGGGCGTGCAGATCGTTCTCTTCGGTGCGGCGGTCGCGGGGCTCGTGGCATCCGGACAGGGTGTTCTCGGTTCGATCTTCGGCGTCGCCGTCGCCGTGAATCTCGCGCTCGTGCTGCTCTGGTCCGAAACCGGAACAGTCGCGACACACATGTAGCTCTACCGTCGCTGGGTGCTCGACCTGCTGCTGCCCCAGCGCTGTCTCATCTGCTCCAGCTTCGGCCCGCAGGTTTGCGCATGCTGCCGGTCGGCCTTGCGCCACATCGGGCCACCCCTCTGCGATCGCTGCGGTGCGCCGACCTCCTGGCCGGTGCGACGCTGCGCCGAGTGCACCGGGCGGAGGCTGGCGTTCGTGAGCGCCCGCGCGGCGGTGGAGTACGACGAACCGGTGCGGCGCGTCGTTGCGGCGTGGAAGGAGCGCGGTCTGCGCCGCCTTGCGAGGGTTGCCGCCGAGGTAGTGGCGGAAACCGTCGCGCGCCCAGGCGGCTCGTGCGTGACGTTCGTGCCGGCCGATCCCGATCGCCGGCTGAAGCGGGGGCACCATGCCGCGGAGCGGCTTGCAGCCGAGCTGTCCGTCGCCTGGGACCTACCGCTCGAACCGCTTCTTCGCCGGGCCAAGGGTTCGCCGCGTCAGCGCGGCTTGTCGCAGGCCGCGCGTCATCGCAACGTTGCCGGCGCATTCCGGGCCGAGGGTATCTGCAGCCCCAGGCTCGTCCTCGTCGACGACGTGTACACGACCGGCTCGACCGCAGCCGCAGCCGCATCTGCACTGCGCAAGAACGGTGCGCGCACGGTCGAGGTCGTGACGTTCGCGCGCGCGGTACGCCTCAAGAGCTAGGAGTCTCGAGGAGTGCGGTCAGCTCCGCGAGCAGTGCGCTGCCGTTCCGATTCGCGTGCGCTAGTGTGAGAACCCCGTCCCCAAGGAGACGCATGCGACTTCAGGTGAAGGGCAAGAACGTCGAGGTCAGCGACACGATTCGCCGCTACGCCGAGGAAAAGATGAGCAAGCTGAATCGCCAGCTGCACGATCTGGCAGAGGTGGAGCTGGAGCTACGCGTTGAGAAGAACCCCTCGATTGCCGACAACCAGGTTGCGGAAGTGACCGTGTGGACGAAGGGGCCGACGCTCCGCGTCACGGAGGCGTCGACCGACATGAAGGCATCGATCGACCAGTTGACCGAGAAGCTTCTGCGTCAGATCGAGCATGTCCGCGGCAAGCGAAAGGGCAGGCAGGTGCGTGGAAACGGCGACCCGTCGGGAGGTTCGATGAGCAGCCAAGACGAAGAGGAGACTGGCCCTCAGATCGTCAAGACCAAGCAGTTCACGATGAAGCCGATGAGCGCCGAAGAGGCCGCGCTCCAGCTCGAGCTCATCGGTCACGACTTCTTCGTCTTTCGCAGCGAGGACTCCCTCGAGCTCAACGTCATCTATCGCCGCCGGAGCGGCGGTTACGGCGTGATCGAGCCCTCGGGTTAGTGGGGCTCTTCAGGCGCAAGCCGCTGCATGTGCGGCTCGCCGAGGAGGGCGGTCTCGTGGAGCGCTCGGCGGTGCCGCTCTTCACAGGGGTGATTCCGGAAACGGGCATCCACGGCATTCCGCGTGAGCGTCAGTACGACGCAGTCGCGGCGACGGATGCTCCGGATGCCGAAGGCTCGAGCGCACGCTTCGTCGGCCTCGAGGACGGTTCGCTGCTCGTCGAGGAGGGCGACGGCGATCTGACCCCGCTTGCGGATGCGATCGAGCAGGAGATCGCCCGGCCGTACCGCGCGAACGCGGTGCGCCGTGGCGAGACGCAATGGGCGATTGCCGCGCATCGCCTGCGGGTGGTCGAGCTCCCCGAGCCCGGCGGCGACGAGGTCGAGCTCGTCGTCCGCGGGGAGGAGAAGACCCTCGTCGTCGACGGCAACCGGTCGTTCGGGACGATGCCCGAGCTCGAGCAACTCGCCGAAGGAGACGCGGTCATCCGGGCTGCGCGGCTGCACGGCGCGCTCTGGGAGGTTCGTGTCGATCCGCTCTAGCTGGGGCAAGCTACCCTAAGAACTGATGTCCTCCCAGCTCGGTTCCTTCGAGAAGATCCTGCGCGTCGGCGAGGGCCGCCGCATGAAGCGGCTGGCCGAGCAGGCCGCCTACATCACCTCGATCGAGCCGGAATTCAGCGAGCTCTCGGACGACGAGCTGCGGGCCAAGACGGCTGAGTTCCGCGAGCGGCTCGAAAACGGCGAGACCCTGGAAGAGCTCCTCTTCGAGGCCTTTGCCGCGGTCCGCGAGGCCCGCGTCCGCGAGTCGGGCCAACGGATGTTCGACGTCCAGTTGATGGGCGGGATCGTCCTCCACGAAGGCGACGTCGCCGAGATGAAGACCGGTGAGGGCAAGACGTTCGTGGCGAGCCTGGCGCTCTATCTGAACGGGCTCGAGGGCAGGGGCGTCCACCTCGTCACCGTCAACGACTACCTCGCAAAGCGCGACGCCGAGTGGAACCGCGGAGTCTTCGAGCGCCTCGGCATGACCGTCGGCGCGATCGAGAACATGATGCCGTTCGCCGAGCGCAAGGTCGCGTACGAGGCTGACATCACGTACGGCACGAACTCCGAGTTCGGCTTCGACTACCTGCGCGACAACATGGCGGTCAGCCTCGACGGCCTCGTGCAGCGGAGCCACTCCTACGCGATCGTCGACGAGGTCGACTCGATCCTCATCGACGAGGCGCGAACGCCGCTGATCATCTCCGGCGAACCCGAGGCCGCGGCGCAGATCTACTACGACTTCGCACGCATCGCGCGCGGGCTGAAGGGCATTCCCCACGACCCGCTGCTGAAGGGCGGCGATCCGGACGCCGACTACGAGTACGACGAAAAGCACAAGACGATCTCACCCGGCCGGCCGTCGATCGAGGCGGTCGAGCGTGGGCTTCGCATCGACAACCTCTACGACCCGCGCAACTCGCAGCTCGTCAACCACCTGAACCAGGCGCTCAAGGCCGAGTCGCTCTACAAGCGCGACGTCGACTACGTCATCCAGGACGGCGAGGTTAAGATCGTCGACGAGTTCACGGGCCGGATCATGGAAGGGCGTCGCTGGTCGGAGGGCCTCCACCAGGCGATCGAGGCCAAGGAGGGCGTGAAGATCCAGGAGGAGAACGTCACGCTCGCGACGATCACGCTCCAGAACTACTTCCGTCTCTATGAGAAGCTCGCCGGCATGACCGGTACGGCCAAGACCGAGGAGAAGGAGTTCGTCGAGATCTACAACCTGCATGTCGTCGAGATCCCGACCAATGTGAACGTGGCGCGCGACGACAAGAACGATTTGATCTTCAAGTCCGCGGAGGGGAAGTTCCAGGCCGTGATGCGCGACATCAAGGAGCGCCACGAGCAGGGGCAGCCGGTCCTGGTCGGCACGATCGCGGTCGAGACCTCGGAATACCTCAGCGAGCTACTCAAGCGCCAGGGAATCCCGCACAGCGTCCTGAACGCGAAGGAGCACGCGCGCGAGGCCGAGATCATCGTCAACGCAGGCCAGAAGGGCGCGGTCACGATCGCGACCAACATGGCCGGCCGCGGCGTCGACATCAAGCTGGGAGAGGGCGTCGTCGAGGCGGGCGGGCTCTACGTTCTCGGCACCGAGCGCCACGAGGCGCGCCGGATCGACAACCAGCTCCGCGGCCGCTCGGGCCGCCAGGGGGATCCGGGCGAGTCACGCTTCTATCTCTCCGGCGAGGACGATCTCGTCCGTCTGTTCGCCGGCGACCGGATCAAGCGGATCATGGAGCGCTTCAAGATCCCGGACGACCAGCCGATGGAGGCGAAGATCCTCTCGAGCCAGATCGAAGGCGCCCAGAAGAAGGTCGAGGAGCAGAACTTCGTCGCGCGCAAGAACGTCCTCAAGTACGACAACGTCATGAACACGCAGCGCGAGGTGATCTACAAGCAGCGTCGTGAGGTGCTCGAAGGCGAGGACATGTCCGAGCAGGTACGGCATTGGGTCGATGAGGTGGTGGAGCGCACCGTCAACGAGTTCACGGCCGAGGAGTACGCCGAGGAGTGGGACCTCGAGGCGCTCGTGAAGCAGATGGCGACGCTCTACGACACCGAGGTCACGGCCGACGAGCTGCGCGAGGATCTCGGCGAGCTCTCACGTGAGTCGCTCGTCGAGGACTTCCAGGAGGATGCGCGCGACTCATATGTCGCGAAGGAGGAGGAGCTGACGTCGGACCTGATGCGCGAGCTCGAGCGCTTCGTGATCCTCCAGGTCGTCGACCAGCGCTGGCGTGAGCATCTCGACGCGATGGACTACATGCGGGAAGGCGTCCACCTGCGCGCCATGGCACAGAAGGATCCGCTCGTGGAGTACCAGCACGAGGGGCACATCATGTTCAGCGA
>DATHGN010000146.1:0-3977 GCA_035317565.1 Gaiellaceae bacterium | reverse complement strand
GTCCAGCTCCGTCTCGCGCGGGCGCCGGCGCCGGCGTCCCTGGCCGCCGAAGCCCGTGGCGATCACGGTGACCTGGACCTCGTCGCCGATCGAGTCGTCGATGACGGCCCCGAAGATGACGTTGGCGTTCTGGTCGGCCGCACCCGTCACGACCTCCGCGGCCTCGTTGACCTCGAAGAGGCCGATGTCCGATCCGCCGGTGACGTTCAGGAGGATTCCCGTCGCTCCTTCGATCGAGGCCTCCAGCAATGGCGACGAGACCGCGATCCGCGCTGCCTCGGCTGCGCGGTTCTCCCCCGACGCCCGCCCGATGCCCATGAGCGCCGACCCTGCGTCGCGCATGATCGTGCGGACGTCGGCGAAGTCGAGGTTGACGAGCCCGGGCTCGGTGATCAGATCGGTGATGCCCTGCACGCCCTGGCGCAGGATGTCGTCGGCCATCCGGAAGGCGTCGACGACGGACGTCTGCCGCTCGACTACCTGGAGCAGGCGGTCGTTCTCGATCACGATCAGCGTGTCGACGCGGTCACGCAGCTGGTCGATGCCGCGCTCGGCCTGCTCGGCGCGCTTCCGTCCTTCGAACGCAAACGGTCTCGTCACCACGCCAACGGTGAGCGCCCCGATCTCCTGGCCGAGCTCCGCGACGATCGGCGCACCGCCCGTGCCGGTGCCGCCTCCTTCGCCTGCGGTGATGAAGACCATGTCGGCGCCCTTCAGCGCCTCCTTCAACTCGTCGCGGCTCTCCTGCGCGGCGGCGAGGCCGATCTCCGGATCAGCGCCTGCGCCGAGCCCGCGGGTCGCCTCAGCCCCGATCTGGATCTTCACGTCCGCGTCCGTCATGAGCAGGGCCTGCGCGTCGGTGTTCACGGCGATGAACTCGACACCGGCGAGGCCGGCATCCACCATGCGGTTGACCGCATTCGTTCCTCCGCCGCCGACGCCGGCGACCTTGATGACCGCGAGATAGTTCCCTGTTTGGCTCATAAGACTGAAGGTGGCTCGACCTCAAGCTCGACTAAAGCGTTGGGGCTGTCGAACGTCTCCTGCGGAGCAGGGTACGTCGCGCGGTCCAGGGTGTCAACGCAGGCAACCATCAAGCTCAACCTGAGGGTTGAGGGTTGCGCCCCGCGACCGGCCGCTCGGGGACTGTGATGTCGAGGTAATCCGGGCCGCCCGCTCGAGGCAGTGCGAGGGTCGGAAGGATGCCGCGCGCGATCGCGATCTTCAGCCTCAGGTCGACGGGTGCACCGAGCAGGATCTCGAGACCACCGCGGAGGCCGAGCGTGATCTGCCCGTCGAGGGCGCGCACGAATGCGACGCGGCTGGGGAAGCCGCTGCCCACGAAGGCCGCGAGCGAACGAGCGGCGAGCGCACCGGGCTGATCTGTGAGGAAGGCGCCTTTGGTAAGCCCGGTGCGCGACGGCAGCCAGATTCTCGGCAGGTCCGATCGTCCGCCGCGCTCGATCGTGCCGATCACCCGGCTTCGAGCGGAGACGAGCCACGAGTCCGCACCGCGCCGAAGGACCGCGACGGGAAGCTCGGGGACGATGTGGATCCGGAGCGTGTGCGGGAACGCCCGGTCGACCACCGCGCTGCGAACGGCCGCGAGGCCGTCGACACGTTCGCCGACCGCGTCCGCGTTGAGTGCGACGAGACTTCGCCCGTCGAGCGACCTGAGCTCGGACCGGATCTCGGCGGCGAGCGCCGGAGAGGCACCCTCGACCTGGATCGATCGAACCGCGAACATCGAGGTCTCGCGCGCGAGCGCGTAGAGGCCTGCGGCGGCCAGTACCACGCCGATCCCGATCGCGAACGAGCGACCAGAGGGCGCAAAGCGCAGCACGTCGAGCCCCCGCTTGCGCGGGAGCCTCAGGACCTTCTCGCTCACGCGGGTGACTTCGCCGCTGCGGGCGCGGGTCCTACTTTGTGAGCTGGGGGAGCTCGAGCAGGCCGAGGAACTCGACCTCGTGCTGGAGCTCGACGCCGAACTGCTCGGAGGCACGCCGCCGCGCCTCGGCCATCAGCGCGATCGCATCGGCCGAACGTGCCTCGGAGGCGTTCTCGATGAAGTTCGCGTGCCGAGGCGAGATCTGGGCCCCGCCGATGCGATGGCCCTTCAGCCCGCAGGCTTCGAGCATCCGCCCGGCCGAGAGCTCGTGCTCCGGGTTCTTGAAGACGCTTCCGAAGGTGCGCTTGTTCGTCGGCTGGGCGGCCTTCCTCTGCGCCTGCAGGTCAGCGACGATCGCCTTGATTTCCTTCGGCGGCCGAGGCGTCAGACGAAACTCGACCTTCGCGACGACCTGACCGTGCCGGAGCTCGGAGTGCCGGTAGCTCAGACCAAGCTCGGCGGGCGTGCGCCAATCTGCGTTCTCGTCGTCGACGACCAGAGCCCGGTCCAGGATCGCCGCCCAGTCGCTGCCGTACGCGCCGGCGTTCATCCAGACCCCGCCGCCCGCAGTTCCCGGAATCGCGCAGGCGAACTCGAAGCCACCAAGCCCTGCGGAGCGAGCGCGATGGAGGGCGACGGCGTTCGGCGCCCCACCCCCTGCGACGAGCAGGTCGCCGGCTACCTCCGCCTGCGCAAGCTCACCGACAAGCTTCAGCGCCAGCCCGTCGAAGCCCTCGTCGGCGACGAGCAGGTTCGAACCGAGGCCGATCACCGCAACGGGCAGGTCGCGCGACCGGGCGTGGCCGAGCGCCTCCTGCAACTCCTCGAACGTCTCCGGCCGGGCGAAGGCGCGGGCCTCCCCACCCGTACCGAGCGTCGTGAACCGTGACAACGAAACATCCTGCTCGATCTTCACGCGAGCGTCTCCAGGAGAAGCGTTGCCGCCCGATCGACGTCGCCCGCGCCGATCGTGAGCACCCGGTCGCCCGGCCTCGCCACGCCTGCGAGGTACGTGGCGCCCTGGTCCACCGTCGGTGTCCACGCAACGTCCATCCCCGGTCGTCGCTCCGCGAGCGCATCGACGACGAGCTTGCCGCTCACGCCGTCCACGGGCTCCTCGCGTGCCGCGTACACGTCGGTCACTGCGACGACGTCCGCGTGCGCAAGCGCGGCTGCGAGCTCGCGTGCGAGATGTCGCGTGCGGGAGTAGAGGTGTGGCTGGAAGAGCACGAGCAGCCGCCCGCCGTCACGCAGCGCCTCGAGCGTCGCGGCGATCTCCGCGGGATGATGCGCGTAGTCGTCGTAGACCTCGATGTTCCCCGCTTCCCCGCGGCGCTCGAGGCGACGCGCGGCTCCGCGAAACTCGGCGAGCTCGGCTGCAGCCTGCTCGCGCGGCACTCCCGCGAGCTCGAGCGCTGCCAGAGCAGTCGCAGCATTCCGGCGATTGTGCAGCCCTGGCACGGCGAGCGGCCCCTCGAACGGCGACAAATCCTCACCGCGCACGACCTCGGAGACGTTCGCGAGCCATTCGTCGAAGAGCTCCTCGACCTCGGCTCGAGAGCCGAAGGTCGTGTGATGGTCGAGGTCGACGTTCGTCACGACCGCGATGCGAGGCCGCAGTACGGAGATGGTGCGGTCGGATTCGTCGCCCTCCACGACGAGCCAGCCTGTTCCGGTCCCGGCGTTGCCGCCGAGCTGCGGGATGTCCGCTCCGATCAGCCACGCCGGGTCGCGGCCAAGACGCTCGAGACAGAATGCGATCATCCCACTCGTCGTCGTCTTGCCGTGCGCCCCGGCAACGACGATCGACTCGCGCAGCGAGACGAGCTCGGCCAGGAGCTCGGCGCGCGTTTTGCCGGGAACGCGCCCGGCAAAGGCCGTCGAGACGTACCGCTCCCAGCCTTGCGGCGGCACGGGTGGCTCGTCCGAGATCTCGACCTGGATCCCCTCGAGGTGCTGGAGGTACGGCGTCTTGAAGCGATCCCAGCCGCGCACCTCGGCGCCCCACGCGCGTGCGAGGAGCGCGTAGCCGCTCATGCCCGCCCCGCCGATTCCGGCGATCCAGAAGCGGCGACCTTCAAGCGGTGAG
>DATHGN010000145.1:0-41880 GCA_035317565.1 Gaiellaceae bacterium | reverse complement strand
TGACGCGCAAAAGCGTCATCGATGGTTCTCCTTTCGGTTCGTGTGAACGACGTCAGGAGAAAGCCGGCGGCGCACGCGGAGCGCCTGCACCTGCCGACCAGAGTGCGTGGCGAACATCAGGCAGCACGTCTGAGACGAACGGCGCTCTGAGAAGTGCTCGCGGTGGCAGCTCGCGCAGCAACGCGAACGTTCGGCGCATCCAGACCGCGATGTGCCCTGCGGCGGCGATGAGCGCCGCTGCGGCGAACGACAATCCCGTCTCGATCGGAAGCAGATCGCGGTGAAGCGGCCCGAACACACACCGCAGGCCATGCCAGCCGAGCCCTGCGCGCCAGTGCAGATAGGCCTCGACGAACCCGCCGGCGAATGAGGTGACGACCGCGAGCACGAGTGCTGCGGTGACAGCCCGCCCGACGCGGAACGATCTCACCGGCGCAACGAGCGCACGCCGTTCCAGCAAGGCTCGTTCGCGCACGGCAACGGAAGCAAGCCAGCAGACTGCGATCGCGAAAGAGGCACCGAGCGCGAGCGCGACGAGCGTCAACACGGGCAGGGCGGGCCCACCTGCCCGGTGCTCGAGCAGTCGCGCGGCAGGGCTCGGCGCGAGGGCGTAGGCGATGGTGCGCGCGAGCAGGATGATCAGCGCGGCGGTACAGACCCAGCCCAGCGCTTTGAACGTGTGACGGCTCATCGGACCTTCAGCGTAAAGGGAGCAGTCAGGACGTGGCCGTCCACCTTGCACTGCAGGAAGAGCCGCCATGTGCCCGGGACGGGTAGCAGGACGCCGACGCGGAGCCGGCCAGGCGCGGTAGCGCTTCCGGTCACCCGCGACGGGCCGAACACGCTCGTGCAGCCCGTCATTCCCCGTGAGCAGACGTGCGTGTGGAAGTAGACCAGCGAGCCTGCCCGGAAGAAGATTGCGTGGGCGAGCGCTCCGAACCACGGCGTGAACGGCGCCGGGGTGCCATTCGGCCGCGTGACGGTGAGTTGCAGAAACGCCGGCTTGATCGCGCGCAGTGGGGGTGGGTCGTGAAGTGTAAACCGATAGCCATCGACATCGACACTAGGCTGAAACGGCGGCAGCGGTTTCGTCACTGCCTTGCCGGCCACCGTGATCCACCGAAAGAGTTGGAAGTTCCGGAGCGGTCCGCTCAGGTTCGGATAGGCGTCGACGACCACGCGGTAACGGCCGGGGCTCGGGAACGTCACGGTCTCGGCGATCCGTCCGTCCGGCCCGACCGGCGGATGCCGGTGGATGATCGACTCGAGATCGCTCTTGACGATGATCAGGTGAACTCCTGTGTGCGGGCCGGGGCCCGTCTTGTAGTTCGTGAGAGGCGAGCCGGAAGGCTGCTCGATCGCGAACGACAGGCGCTGCGGCTTGTTCGCAACGAACGACTGCGGGGTGAAGCCGGCGAGCTGGTAGGTCCGCGCAGCACCGACCTGGATCTGGTTCGCCCCGGACGACCCGCAGCCGGCGAGCAACGCGACGGCGAGCAGCAGCAGAGCAAGCGCTTTCGTCAATGGATCACCAGCACGAAGTCGAAGCCTGCGACGAGTTTCTTGTGTACCTCGGCGAGGTGCACGAGGAGACGCTTGTCGAAGTACGGGTCGCGGTCGTTGTAGAGCGCGCCCGGAAAGTAGAGCTCTGTCGTCAGCGTCTGCTGACCCGGTGCCCGCACCTTGACGTGCAGGTGGCGCGTACGCCCCGGATACGGGCCGGGCAGGATCGTCTCGAGGTGATAGCGACCTCGCGAGTCAGTGAACTGGTGGCTGCGCAGACGAGTGCCCGTGTCGTCGTAGTGCCCGTTCGTGTCCGCCTGCCAGAAGTCGATCCGCGCGCCCTTGACCGGCTTGCAGCTGGTGGATAGGACGAGCCCCTCCAGCGTGAGGCGAGTGCCCGTCAGACCTGCGAAGACGACGTCGTGCCGGAGGGGAGACCGCCGGTAGTGAATCCCGCCGATCTGACCGGGAGTCTGCGGAAAACCGGCGCAGGCACCAGGGGCTGAATGTGAGTCGGAAGCGGTGGCGGCTCCCAGCACGAGCGTCGCCGCGAGCACGACGACCTTTGCGCGTGAGTCCACGCCTGCATTGAAGCAATAGACGTTCTGGCGCGGCTGATTGAATGACGTCGTGGCGACGGAAGTCCCGCCCGGCCTGCCGATCAGGCGTAACACGGTGATTCTCGCGGCCACGATGGCGGTGAACTCCGCGGTTCTCCAGCTGACCGCCGCGGTCTCGTCGCTCACCTTCGTGCTCGTCACCGGTGTCAGAGGACTGCTCGGCCTCGGGCCTGCGATCTTCCTCACCTCGTCGGGGCTCACGGCTGTCCCGGCCGGCCGGCTGATGGACCGCTTCGGCCGGGTGCCGGTGCTGACGGTCGGCTTCGCCCTTGGCTCATGCGGCTGCCTGCTCACGGCGCTCGCAACGAGAACGGGCTCGACCGCGGCTCTGCTGCCTGGGTTTGCGTTCGTCGGAGCCTCGAGCGGGATCTCGTTGCTGACGCGCGCCGCCGCCGGCGACATGTACCCGCCCGCGCGACGGGCGCGCGGCATCTCGTACGTGCTCTTTGGGTCTGTGTTCGGCGCAATCCTCGGCCCGACGGTCTTCGGTCCGCTCTTCGCGGGAAAGAAGCTCGAGGCCGACGCGCTCACAGTCCCCTGGCTCGTCGCGGCAGGCATCGCGCTGGTCGCGCTCGTGCTCGTTCAGTTCGTCCGTCCCGACCCGAAGCGGATCGCCGAGCTGATCGGCGCACAGGGCGACCCGGACCCTGCACCGCCGGCGCCGCCGGCGCCGCTCCGCGAGCTCGTGGGGCGGCCCGGTGTCCGCCCGGCGATGCTCGCGGCCCTCGCGAGCTTCGGAGTCATGGTCTCGGTGATGAACCTCACGGGCTACGTCGTCGTCGAGCACCACCACCACAGCCAGCATTCGGTGTTCCCGATCATCGGTGCGCACGTGTTCGGGATGTACGCGCTCGTGCTCGTGATCGGCACGCTGATCGACCGCGTCGGGCGGACTCCGGCGCTCGAGGTCGGGCTCGTCGTGATGGCGTTGTCGACGATCGCGCTGCTCTGGGTCTCGAGTGTCTTCGCCACCGCGATCCTGCTGCTCGGGCTCGGGCTCGGCTGGAACATCTCGTTCGTCGCGGCGACCGCACGGCTCGCCGACCGCACGAGCCCGACCGAGCGCGGGAAGTTGCTCGGATTCAACGACCTCCTCGGGGCATTGTTCGGAGCGGGCCTTGCGCTGCTGGGCGGCTACGCGCTCGATGCGATCGGCGTCGGCGCACTGGCGATCGGCGCAACCGCGATCGTCGCGACGCCCATCCTCCTGATCGCGCGAACGCAGGCAGGGCCCGTCGTGCGCGAACCGGCATGACGCCGCGCACACGGACGGCGGCGGTGGCCCCCGTTGTGGTCGGTGTTGTGCTGGCGGTCACGGGTTGCAGCGTCTCGAGCGCAGCAGGCCCGACCGCGCCGACAAGGCACTACCACTCCGAGCCGGATCTCAGGCCACCGCTTGTCGAGATCCTCAAGCGGACACGGCACACGACACCCGGTTACGTCTTCATCGCACCGAAGAAGGACGTCGTGCAGGCCGGGCCATTGATCATCGACAACGACGGCCGGGTGGTCTGGTTCAGACCCCTGGACACGCACGGAGTGACTGACTTTCGCGTGCAGCGCTACCTGGGGCGTCCGGTCCTGACGTGGTGGCACGGCAAGCCGGACAAAGGCGGCGGCGACAGTGGCTACACGATCTACGACAACTCGTATCGCCTGGTTACCTACGTCCAGCCGGGCAACGGAATGGCCGGTGACATCCACGAGTTCAAGATCACCTCACGCAACACCGCGCTGATGACGACCTCCCGGCAGATTCGCGTGAAGGGGAGGAGAGTTCTCGACGGCGGGCTGCAGGAAGTCGACATCAAGACGGGGCGCGTGCTCTTCGACTGGCGCAGCATCGACCACGTGCGGCTCGTTGAGTCGTACTACCACCTCCCGAAGGATCCGGGCCGCATCTTCGACTACTTCCACGTCAACTCGATCGAGATCGACCAGGACGGGAACCTGCTCGTGTCCGCCCGGAACACGCACACGATCTACAAGATCAGCCGCCGCACGGGGAAGATCTTGTGGCGCCTCGGCGGCAAGCGGAGCGACTTTACGTTGGGACCCGGAGCACGCTTCGCGTGGCAACACGACGCCCGCAGGCGGCCAGACGGCGACCTGACGCTCTTCGACAACTCTGCAGGGCCGCAGGTGCGCAAGCAGTCGCGCGGTCTCGTCCTGCATCTCGACATGAAGCGCATGCATGCCACAGTCGTGCGGACCTTCGTCCACCGGCCCCCGATCATCGCCGTCGACCAGGGCAACATGCAGCGGCTCGCGAACGGCCACTACTTCGTCGGCTGGGGTCACCAGTCGCGCTTCACCGAATTCGGGCCGCGCGGAACGATCCTCTTCGACGGGCGCTTCGGCCGCGGGCGCGTCGACTCCTACCGCGCCTATCGCTTTCGCTGGTCCGCCCGGCCCCGGTACCGACCCGTCGTTGCTGTAAGCGGGCGGACCGCATACGTCAGCTGGAACGGAGGGACGGACGTGGTGCGATGGGAGCTGGTCGCGGGTCCGCGGAAGAGTCAGCTTCGGCCCGTCCGCATCGTGGCGAAGAAAGGCTTCGAGACCCGCATACCCCTCCGCAGCGCTGCCGGTTGGATCGCGGTGCGCGCGCTCGACCGCCGCGGCCGTGCGCTCGGACGCACAACCGCTGTGAGCCTCGACTGAGCCGTCTATGCTCTTGCGCGTGAGGCGGGCCCTCTTCACCCTGGCGGTGCTGATAGCTCTGCTTGCAGGCTGCAGTGACTCGAAGAAGAAAGAGACGAGCGCAGCACAGACTCCACCGGCTGCAACCGTCGCGCAGACAAAGCCGCCGCCGGCACGCACCTATCATTCCCGCCCTGACTTAAAGCCGCCGCTGGTGCAGATCCGCACCCCTGCCCACAACACTGCGCCCGGATACATCTTCCTCGCCCCGAAGCTGGTCGTCAGGCAGGCGGGCCCGATGATCATGGACAACCGTGGCGAGGTCGTCTGGTTCAAGCCGCTGAACACTCGCGGCGTCACGGACTTCCGCGTCCAGCACTATCTCGGCAAGCCCGTGTTGACGTGGTGGCGGGGTCACGTCTCGAATGTCGGCGTCGGAGACGGCTGGTACGTCATCTACGACACCTCGTACCGGCCCGTGGCGGAGGTCCGCCCCGGCAACGGCCTCGTCGGCGACGTTCACGAGTTTCTGATCACGAAGAACAACACCGCAGTGTTCACCGTCTACCACCGCCTGCCTGTCGATCTCTCGCCTGTAGGAGGCCCGAAAGCGGGGAAGATCTGGGACGGAATCATCCAGGAGGTGGACATCAAGACCGGGCGCGTCCTCTTCGAGTGGCACAGCTACCCGCACGTTGCAATCGGGGAGTCCTACGCCCCGCCCCCGGCCGCAAAGGCCGGTGCGAAGGCCCCGCCGTACGACTACTTCCACATCAACTCGATCGCCGTGGAGCCCAACGGAAACTTCCTTGTGTCGGCTCGCAACACGCACACGGTCTACGAGATCGATCGCAAGACGAAGAAGGTGCTCTGGCGGCTCGGCGGCAAGAAAAGCGACTTCAAGATGGGGAAGGGCACGAACTTCGCCTGGCAGCACGATGCCCGCCGCCAAGCGAACGGCACGATCACGATCTTCGACAACGGCGCCGCGCCGCCTGTGGAGAAGTTCTCGCGAATCCTCGTCCTGCGCGTGAACCCACAGACGAAGCAGGCGACGCTCGTGCGCGCCTTCCACCATCCGCGGCGACTGCTGGCGCCGTTCGAGGGCAATGCGCAGTTCCTGCCGAACGGGGACATCTTCGTCGGCTGGGGTGCTCAGCCGTACGTCAGCGAGCTCGATCGGAACGGCAAGCTGCTCTTCGACGCGTACTTCGGTCACGGTAAGCCGCCGGGCGAGGACGCCGACTCGTATCGCGCCTACCGCTTCGTCTGGCACGGCCGGCCAACGGACCGGCCCGTCGTCGTCGTCGCGAATGACACCGCCTATGCCAGCTGGAACGGTGCGACAGAAGTCGTGAAGTGGCAGGTGCTCGCCGGTCCGGGCGCCGGACAGCTTCGGCCGGTCCAGACCGTGGCGAAGAACGGCTTCGAGACTCCGATCCGCCTCGGCAAGTCGGCCGCTTTCTACTCGGTGAAGGCACTCGACCGCAACGGGCAGGTCCTCGGAACCTCCGCTGCGGTCGCGCCGCAGCCGTAGCCTCCGCTAGAGAGAGGCCTGATGTGAAATTCGGCCGGGCCGGATGACGCACCAGACACGGCGCCGGATCAGCACGTTCGCCCGCGGCACGTAGCGCCGCTACGCACCGCGAACGACCGCACTGCCCGGCTTGGTCTGGAGCGCCCCCGCGGCGGCCCAATTTCACATCAACCCTCTAGCTGGCGCGGAGGACGCGGAGCCGGGTCAGTTCCCGGTCACGCTCCTCGATGATCTCTTCGAGCCGAGCGACCTTCATCCGCAGGGTCTCGGTCGTCGTTACGAGCTCGATGAACGCGCGCTGGCGTTCCTTCAGAAGCGCCTCGACGCTGTGGAGCTTGATCTCCGGGTCGTGGATGAGGAACGGCTCAGCGGCAGGTGGCGCTGGTGCGGGGACGGGGGCGGGGGCGGGGGCCGGTGGTTCGGGTGCGGCGAGAGGCGCGGCCGGAGCCGGCGCCGGATCGGGAGCCCTCACGGGAGTGAACGTGGCGAGGACCGGAGCAGCCGCAGGAGGTGCGGGTGCCGGCGGCGGCGCTGCTTGTGCGGGCGGGGCAACGGGCTGCTCTGCCGCCGGCGGCGGTGAGGGAACGGCCTCGGCGGGCGGCTCGGCAGCGGGCCCCTCCGGGGCCTCGATGTCGAGGACCTGCTCGGCGATCGCTCGCGCGAGGGCCAGCCACGAGATGCGGCCGGTCTCGATCAGGATCTGACCCAGGCGAAGACCGGTCCGCTCCTGTTCGGCGAGCGCCGCGGCGAGCTCGGCCTCCGAAATCTCGTTCTTTTCGACCAGGATCTGGCCGATCGGACGTCTCCGCATGGGAGTCCTTATCGGCAGGAATGGCCCTGGACGAAAGAGTCTTGGCGGAAGCCGTCAGCTGCGGCGGGAACGCCCCTGCTTGCGCTCCTCGACGAGGACCGCATCGCTTGGATCCTCCGCTTCGCTTGGATCCTCCTCGTCGGCTTCGGCCTCGTGCGGCTCGTCGAAGCCTGCTTCCCAGGGATCCACGGACGGCATCGAGTCCTCGGCGGAAAGCACCCGCACATGGCGTGGGACGTCCGGCTCGGGGGCCGGGTTTTCGCCCTCGCGCCGGCGCTGCCACCAGCGGCGGCCGCCCGGGTCGTCCCGTTCCGCAGCCGGAGGGAGCTCCGGCTCGGGCTCCGGCTCCGGCTCGGCCACCGGCCCCTCCGGTTCAGGCGACTCTGCGACGAGCTCGTCTCCGCGTGACGGCTCGCCGATGATCGTCATCGCGTCCGACGGTTCCTGCGCCTCTTCGAACGCCGTCCAGCCGAGCGAGTCGTGCTCGTCGGTGTCTTCGGCGCGCTGCGCCTCCACCACGGGGTGGACGGCGGGGCTCGAAGCGCCGGCCGGCCGGACGAACGACATCTGCTCGCGCCCTGCGAGCCACTCGATCAGGCAGACGATCGCGAATGCGCCCGCCATAGCGAGCAGGATCGCCCACCAGGAAAGCTGGGCAACGCCGAGTGCGACCGCGACCACGACGAGAAACGCAACCTCTCCGCCGATCCGCCAGACAGCAGGCGGGACGCCCTCGCGCGGAGCTCGCATTCCGTAGCCGTACGACGGAGGTTGCGTCCATGACTGTTGTGTCCAGCCGGCGGCGCGCAGCGAGCGCAGATCGGCGCGCAGCGAAGCGGCGCTGCGGTGGAAAGAATCCACGGCTTCGAGCGTCCGCAGCGCGGCATCGAGCTGGGCGGCATGGCGGTAAAACGAGTCGAAGGCAGCGCGGACGCTCTCCTGCTCGTAGCCCTGCTCGGCCACGGGGAGATCATCGACGCGCGGAAGCGGCTCCCGTGCCGGGGTCTGAGGAGTGGGCCAGGCCTCGTGCTCCATTAGCAGGAGATTATGCGTTCAACCAAGGCGCCGACTAGGCGGTGCCGCATAAAGGCCGTGCGGGCTTTGCCCGCGCGGCCGTCTCGACCCGAAACGTCGATAACAACCATTTGACCCCTTCGATTGCGCTCTATCCCGCGGCTTCCGCACTTCTGAGACCCCGTACGGCCCAGGCGCCGAAGCCCAGGATCAGCCCCACGCCGATCGCGAACGCCGCCAGTGCCAGCTCGGGCTCCCCCGAGATGAAGCCCCGGCCGGCCTCGAGGAGCGGCGTGATCGGGTTCACGGACGCGACGCCGTGGATCCACCCCTTCAGGAGACCGAGCGGCACGTAGACCGGCGCGAAGAAGAGCAGGAGGAACACGGGCATCTGCATCACCGGCGCGGCTTGCTGCGTGCGCAAGCGCATCGCCACGCCCGCCGCCCACAATGCGCCCGCGAGGTTGAGGAGCAACGCGAGCGTGTAGAGGCCGATCAGATCCACGCCGCTCCCCCCGATGTTCATCTGCGCCAGCAATGCGACAACGGTGACGACGCTCGCGACGGTGAGCCAGCGGACGAGCGCGGAGAACAGGTAGCCGAGCAGGATCCCACTGCGGTTGGGCGCGGCGAGCATCAGGCGGCGCATGAAGCCGCTCTCGAAGTCGCGTGCGATACCGAAACCCGTGAACACACCCGCGAACGCGGCGGACTGCAGCAAGACGAACACGAATTGGAAGGCTGTGTAGCCCGACGGGAAGTCGAAGCCCGGCACCTGCGAGATGCGCGACAGGCCGCCCACAAACGCCGTGAAGAAGAAGAGTGGAAACGCGAGCGACGGCAGCAGGAACGCCGGGTTCGTGAAGAACATGTGCAGCACGCGCCACGACACGCCGCGTGCGACGGCGAGTGTGTCTTTCATGTTCGCTCCAGCCGTCGATAGAGCGCATGCGCCGAGAGCGCGAACCCGACGAGGCTGAGAGCGCCTGCCGCCGCGAAGCCGAGGCCGAGCGCTTCCCAGTTCCAGCCCTCGATCACGAGTGAACGCACCGCTTCGACGAGGTAGGACACCGGATTGACCGTCGCGACCCACCGGAACCAGTCGGCCTGGATCAGGTTGCGCGGCATGTTCATCGAAGAGAGGAACAGAAACACGAAGAAGACGGGAAAGAGCCCCTGCACCGCCTCAGTGGACCCGGTTCGCAGCGCCGCCCAGCTACCAAGCGCTGCAAAGCCGAGCGCGATCACGATCTCGAGCACGAGCAGCATGAACGCACCGCCGACGCCACTGGCAAGCCGCACCCCGAACGCGAAGCCGACGACGAGGTAGAAGACAGCCTGGACGACGGCGATCGTCATCAACCCGCCGAGCTGGCCGAGCAGCAGGACGATGCCACGCACCGGCGTCAGCGCGAGCCGATTGAGAAAGCCGGTCTGGATGTCGCGTGCGAACTCGACGTTCGCATTGATCGTCGCGAGCAGCGCGCCCTGCACGAATGGAACCGCCAGCGCAAAGGCGAGGAACGAGTCGGTCGGAAACCCGGGCAGGCGGGTTGCCGCCTGGAGGCCGCCGGAGTTCACGGCCAGGAGCAGCATCGGAAAGATGAGCGGGAAGACGACGTTCGCCGGCTGGCGTGCGGTCCGCACGACGGCGCGGCGTCCGAGAGCGGCTGTCTGTAGGAGAGCGACGCTCAAACTTGCGCCGGCTCGGCTTCCAGTTCCTGCTCCTGCTCCTCTTCGTCACCCGAGCCCTCGAGGTGGCGACCGGTCTTCGCCAGGAAGACGTCGTCGAGCGTCGGCTCGTGGATCTGCAGCTGCGACAGGACCACGCCCTCGGCATCGAGCGCACGCACGATCTCCGTCAGGTTGCCGTTCGGCGACGACAACTGCACGGCGACGCTGCCAGGTCCGTAGCCGGTCGTCTGCTCACCGAAGCGCTCGAGGACGGACGCGACGGCTCCGCGCTGATCGGGGTCGGCGGGCACCGCCTCGACGGTCGACGACGAGATCTCGGACTTGAGCCTCTCCGGTGTCCCCTCGGCGACGATCGTGCCATGGTCGATGATCCCGACGCGGTCGGCGAGGACGTCCGCTTCCTCCAGGTACTGCGTCGTGAGGAAGACGGTCACGCCCTCCTCCTTCGCAAGCCTGCCGACCTCCACCCAGAGCGCCGTGCGACTCTGGACGTCGAGCCCTGTGGTCGGCTCGTCCAGAAAGAGAATGCGCGGCCGGTGGACGAGCGCAAGCGCAAGGTCGAGCCGGCGCTTCATCCCGCCCGAGTAGCCCTTGATCTTGCGGTCCGCAGCCTCTGTGAGACCGACCCGTGTGAGCAGCTCGTCGCTCCGTCGCCGCCGTTCTTCGCCGGTGATGCCGTGCATCGTCGTCTGGAGCCTCAGATGCTCTCGTCCCGTCAGAAACGGATCGAGCGCGGCCTCCTGCAACGCAGCGCCGATCGCCTTCCGCACCTTCGGCCCTTCCTTGACGACATCGAAGCCGGCGACGGTCGCCGTCCCTGTGGTCGGCGGGAGCAGCGTCGTGAGCATGTGCACGGTCGTGGACTTGCCGGCGCCGTTCGGGCCCAGGAACCCGTAGATCTCACCCGGCTCGACGCGCAGGTCGATGCCGTCGACCGCACGAGGTCCCTTCTTGAACTCCCGGACGAGCCCGTGCGCTTCGATGCTGTTCTCGCGCTCCACGGATCGGAGGCTACCCGCGCGAGAAGCCTCAATGACGCAGCTCAGTCCTGCGAGTTGAGCCCGATGATGTAGCCCTTCTCCCGGAGCTCGATCAGCATCCTGTCGATCCGATCAGTCGAGGGGAGACCGTAGATCCGGCGGTTCATCTGCCGGCCGCAGCGCAGCCTGCCGGCCGTGGCGTCTCCAGCAGCACGGCCGACGAGGTCGGCCGACTCCCGGGCGGCGGAGACGAACCGGCGTTGCAAATCGGCCACGTCAGTCGGAGGACTCAAGGCCGCCACTTCCGAAATCACCTCGTCGACGCTCGAGTGGAAGAGACGGGCGGTGGCGCCGCACGTGGGCGTCGGAAGTCCTGGATCGACAACCAGCTTGATGAAGAGACGGCTGGCGGTTCCCGCCGCCCGGCCGCTCGTGATCTCCCTGAGGCGCTGCAGGTATTCGTCGTGCGAAAGCCGAGGGCTTTCCGACGAGCCGCACCCGCCGACGACGAAGCAAAGTGCGAGCAGACCCGCGGCCCCGATGACGCGCACGGCCTACGCGTGCGAGAGCTCGCGGCGGAGCACTGCTGCGAGCGCGGTGAGCGCGACCCGTGTTTCGTCGAGCCGCGGCTCGCGGGTGGTGAGTCGTTGCAAGCCGAGACCCGGCAGGAGCACCACGCGCGCCAGACGCGGAACGCTCTGCACGAGCTGCCAGAGCTCCATCGTCAGTGCGAGTGCGAGCACGGACACGACGACCGGGGTGAAAGCCGTCGCAGGCAGCGGCCACACGTGGCCACCGAGCACCGCGACCGGCATCATCAGCGCCGCGAAGTTGGTGCCGCAGCGAAGCGAGAAGCGTGACGGCGAAGCGGCGCCGTGCCAGGTCTCACGCAGGCGCCGTTGCTCGAGCGCGGCTATAGCACGGTGCTCGGCGCCGTGCAGGTAGAGGGTGCGCCCCCGCAAGAGCCAGCCGAGCAACGCCACCGTGGTGACGAGCCCGGCGGTGAGGCCGATCCAACTCGGAGCGAACGCCAGCGCGAGCGGCGTGACGATCGCGGCGAGGAGGAAGATTCGCTCACGCTTGCGGGCGACGCCCTGCCGGCGAAAGAGCGGTGAGAGTGACGCGCTCAGGCGGACGAGGCCGCGCGCAAGCGGAATCGCCCGGAGCGAATTTGGCGCAGACGGCATCGTGCCCTCACGCAGGCTGCCGTCGGTGCCGGCGAACGCCCAGAAGCGCTCGCTCACGATGACGACGCCCTCGGCGCGGGCCATCCCGCCGAGGCGAGGGGCCCGAGGCACGAGATCTCCCTGCTCGAGCAGGGCAAGTGCGGCGGCCTGGTCCACCTGACCATGATCGCCAGAGAGAGGCCGCCCGGCAAGTGCCAGGCGGCCCATTCACAGCTTCAGATGGTCCTACGCGCCTTTACCAGCGCCCGCGCGAGAAGAAGCCGAGCAGCGCGAGCACGAGAATCACAATCAGGATGATCCAGAGAATGCTCATGCGGTTTGACGCCTCCCTTCGGGGTGAGTGAGGTTGTCGACCTGCTCCGTTTTCACCACGGAGTAGCAACGAGAAACAACCCCCAGACGGATACGGACGAGAGTGGCCGGTTCGGGTCACCCGGGTGCCTGTAACAGAGTCTTAACCGGTCGGGGGCCAATCGCCGTCCGGCCCGCAGCGATCGCCTGATACAAGACTGTCACAGGTCCGTAACCCCATATCCGCGCGTCGGTGAGAAAGGATGGCACGTGGCTCCCGCTGAGGCGGCTCTGCTGACTGACGACGCGCGACTGCTCAACCGGGAGCTGTCCTGGCTCGACTACGACGCCCGCGTCCTCGCGCGTGCGTCGGACCCGGCCTTGCCCCTCCTCGAGCGGTCGCGGAACTGCGCGTACTTCTCGTCCAACCTGGACGAGTTCTTCCAGGTTCGTGTGGCCGGTCTCATGGGCCAGGAAGAGGCCGGTCTCCTCGTGCGCTCTCCCGACGGACGCACCGCGCCCGAGACCCTCGCCGCAATCCGAGAGAAGACACTCGAGCTCACCGCAGCGCAGGCGAAACTCTGGAAGCGCGAACTCCGTCCGGGTTTGGCCGACACGGGCGTGATCGTCGGCGAGGTCGACGACTGCAACCGCAAGGAGCTGGACGAGCTCGAGCAGCGCTTCGAGCGCGACATCTTCCCGATCCTCACGCCGCTCGCGGTCGGGCCGGGTCAGCCGTTTCCGTACATCTCACCGCTGTCTCTGAGCCTCGGCACGTTCGTCCGCGACCCGGATTCGGGCGAGGAGCGGTTCGCCCGCGTCAAGGTCCCCGAGTTGCTTCCCCGCTTCTTCTCGATCGGCTCGCGCGGACTCTTCCTGCCCCTCGAGCGCGTCATCCGGCACTTTCTGCCGCGACTGTTTCCCGGCATGGAGATCGTCGAATGCTGCACGTTTCGCGTGACGCGGGACGCGGACTTCGAAGTGTCGGACGAGGCAGACGACCTGCTCGAGGCCGTGCAGGACGAGCTGCGGCGGCGACGATTCGGCGACGTCGTGCGCGTCGAGGTCTCCGGCTCGGTCTCCGACCGGATGCTCGAACGGCTCGAGCACGGTCTGCGCGCGGGCACCGAGCAGATCTATCTGATCCCGGGCCTGCTCGACCTGGCTGAGCTGCAGGAGCTCGTCTCGATCGACCGCCCTGACCTGAAAGACGAGCCCTGGTATCCAGTCGTGCATCCGCGTTTCCTCGCTGCAGCCGGCGCGGACGAGCTCTTCGCGGAGATCCGGCGCAGCGACATCCTCGTCCACCATCCCTTCGACTCGTTCGCCTCGAGCTACGAAGCGTTCCTGAAGGCCGCCGCGCGGGATCCTGCGGTGGTTGCACTGAAGACAGCGTTGTACAGGACGAGCGCGGACTCACCTGTCGTGCCGGCACTCGTTGATGCGGCAGAACGTGGGAAGCAAAGCTTGTCGCTGATCGAGTTGAAGGCCCGTTTCGACGAGAGCCGCAACATCGGCTGGTCTCGTTCGCTCGAACAGGCCGGCGTGCACGTCGTCTACGGCTTTCCGAACTTGAAGATCCACGCGAAGATGACGCTCATCGTCCGCCGGGAGGGAGGCGAGCTGCGGCGGTACGTGCACCTCGGCACCGGTAACTACAACATCATGACGGCGAAAACGTACGAGGACTACGGCCTGTTCACGGCCGATGCGGACATCAGCGCCGATGTCGCCGATCTCTTCAACTATCTAAGCGGCTTCAGCCGGCCGCAGCCGTTCCGCAAGCTGCTGGTGGCGCCGTTCGGACTACGCGACGGATTGGTCGAGCGCATTCGCGAAGTCCGTCGCGCGGCGGCGAACGGCAAAGAGGCGCGAATCCGGATCAAGGTGAACAGCCTCAACGACGAGGAGCTGATCGAGGAGCTCTACCGAGCGTCGCAGGAAGGGGCGAAGATCGACATCGTCGCCCGCAGCATCTGCACGCTCCGCCCAGGTGTGCCCGGACTGAGCGAGACCATCCGTGTCCGGAGCATCGTGGGCCGCTTCCTCGAGCACAGCCGCATCTTCATCTTCGAAGCAGGTCAGAAACGGGGGATCCTCATCGGCAGCTCGGACCTGATGCCGCGGAACCTCGATCACCGGATCGAGGTGCTGACGCCGGTCGAGGATGGGCGCGCGCAGCAGGAGCTCGTCCGTGCGTTCGACGTCCTCCTGGCCGACAACGCGTCGGCGTGGGAGCTGAGCTCCGAAGGGCGCTGGATGAAGTTGCGTCCCAAGAAGGGCGACCGTGGCCGCCAGGCGCAGCAAGTGTTCATGCGGAGCGCTCGGGCACGCGCCCGCCGCAGAGCCGCCTCCCTGCGGACGCGCTGATCTTGCAGCTGCTGCGTTTATTGGTCCCCAAACGGGCGACGACCGGTGGGATGACCAGAATCGCCTATGTGCGGGTGGCAATCGTCGACGTCGGCGCCAACACGCTGCGCCTTCTGGTCGCCACGCGAGAGGAGGGCCGGCTGGTTGCGGTTCGGGAACAGCGCGTCCAGCTCAGCCTCGGTGAGGACATCGAGCGCTCCGGCGGGATCGGCGAAGAGAAGCTGGCGGAGGCCGCGGCGATCGCAGCCGCGCATGTGCGGCGCGCTCGCAAGCTCGGCTGCGACCGCATCGACATCCTCGTGACTTCACCGGGACGACAGGCGGCCAATGGACCGGAGCTCGTTTCCCGGCTCGCCGCGACGACCCGCGTCCCGACGCGCGTCCTCATGCCTGAAGAGGAAGGCGAGCTGGCCTGGTACGGCGCGGTCGCAGCACTCGAAAGCGCACCGTCCGACCTGATCGCCGTCTGCGACGTCGGCGGCGGCTCGACTCAGGTGGTGGTCGGCTCAGACTCGGGAGGCCCGGCCTGGGCGCGCTCCTTCGATCTCGGCTCCCTCCGGCTGACGCGGCGGGCACTGGGCTCGACGCCGGCCTCACCCGAGGCTCTCGACGCAGCTCGGGCGGAGGTGAGCGCTGCGTTCGCCGAGCTGACACCACCGCTGGCACGAACGGCGATCGCGACCGGCGGAACAGCACGCGCGCTTCGCAAGGTCGTCGGGACGACACTCGACGCGGAGAGCCTGTCGTCAGCTACGCGCAAACTCGCCAAACGCTCGAGTCGCTCAATCGAGGAAACGTACGGTGTCGATCAGGCGCGAGCGCAGACGCTGACCGCAGGAACCCTCATCCTCGGAGAGGTACAGAAGCGGCTCGGTGTGCCGCTCGAGATCGGCCGCGGCGGGATCCGCGAAGGGGCTGCGCTCATCGCGCTCGACGAGCTGGCCGAAGCCGTCGGCTAGGAGCGGAACCGCTCGACGACCTTCCCCTCGTCGTCGAGCACGAGCACTTCACCCTTCTTCTGCGAAACGCCGGCAACCGTGTCGCTGAGCCCGCCGTGAACGCAGAGGGCGGCCTGCTCTCCGACCAGCGCACGAACGAGCTCCGCCCCGGCTTCGTCTTGCTGCTCTTCGCCGAGCTCCTCGCGCACCTCGATGTCGAGCCCGCGAGAGCGGGCAAGCGGTTCGACCGTCTGTACGCAACGCACGGCCGGGCTGGATAGGACATGCGTGATCTCGTAGTCGCCGAGGAGCTCTGGGAGTCGCGAAGCCTGGCCCTGGCCCCGGCCATCAAGCGGCCGCAGATCGTCATCGCCGACCCAAGCGTCGCGGTCCCCGGCCGACGCATGGCGGATGAGCAGGAGCGTCATCGCCGGCTTTCGAACGAACGCAGGACTGCCCAATCGCGCGAGTACGTCAGACGCTCCGCAGCTACGTCAGGTGCCAACCACTCGATCTCGTCCACTTCGCCGTTCGGTTCGAAGCTGCCCGAGCTCGGCTCGAGCTCCCAGTACCGCACGGTCTTGTCCCGTAGCTTCCCGTCTGTGTACCGGGTACTCGGAAGCTCGCGGCCGAGTGTGCACGTGAGCCCCGTCTCCTCCCACACCTCGCGCACGGCCGCCTCCTCGTCGCTTTCGCCGTCCTTGACCTTCCCTTTCGGAAACGTCCAGTCGTGGTACCTGGGGCGATGAACGAGGAGCACTTCGAGCGATCCGTCAGCTCGTCGACGCACGGGCACTCCCCCGGCGGCGCGGACCGTCCCTGTCAAGCCCAGAGCTTGCGTCCCTGGCGGTCGAGCTTCTTCCAGGCCTTCGGCAGCGACTTACGCGCTTTTCGGCGGCGCGTGCGCTGACGCTCGAGCAGCCGGCCGGCCGCGAAGACCGCATCCGCATTCTTCGCTTTCGGAACGAACGCGGTCAGACGTTCCTGGGCAACGACGGCGTCCTGATGATCGCCGACGACGTCCTGGAACGACTTCGCAGCGTCCGCGAACCGACGCGCCCGCTTGCCGCCGGCAAGCTCGGCCGCGTAGCGCGCTCGCTTGCCCCGCTTGCGCACCTCGTGCAGAGCCTCGTCTGACGGCTTCTTCTTCAGCGCGCGGACCGAGCGGCGCAGTCGTTTGAAGTCTCGGCGCGCGAGTTTCTTCAGTGACTTGTCAACCCTGCGCACGCGAGGCGCGTTCGCCGCGCGCTCGAGCTCTTCCAGGACGTTCAGGTAACGAGGACTGTCGAGCGCTTTCACGAGACGCGTCTGCGCACGGCGGCGGTCGACTTCGAGTTGGCGGATGATCGCGCTTCCGGGCTTACCCAGCTTGGCCGCGTCCTTTCGTAGCCCGTCGAGGAGAACGTCGAGATCCCGGGCGGGCGAGAGCTCTCCGCCAAGCCACTTGAGCTCGGCGCGCAGTCCGTCGACCCACGCCTTGTCGAGGAGAGGGCGAGCGGTGCGAAGAGCAGAGCGCGCGCGGCGGGTCGCGACGCGCAGTTGATGAACGCGCTCCGGCGTTTCACCCAGCCGGGCACCGGGGTCGTGGCGCGCGATCTCGTCCACCTGCTCTTTCAGATACGTGCGGAGACGATCGAGCGCAGGCGAGCCGGTGCGCACCTTCTTCTGCTTTTTCGGCTTCGGCAGCTTCGGCCGCCAATCCGCAACGAGGCTGATCACCCGTTGGCCGTCGAGCAGAGCGGTCTCGACGTCGTCGCCCTCACTGCGAGTTCGCGTCCTGGCGATCTCGACGAGCTCACGATTCAGGAGTGGCGCAGCGAGCAAGCGCAGAATCTCGGTGGGCGGGCCGCCTGGCCCGCCGTCCGCTTCGCGCATAGCCTTGCCGAGGTCGAGCTCCCAGACACTCTTACCGTTTTCCATGCGGCGACGAAGGCTGATCCCGGCGCGCGAGAGGCGTCGGTCCTCCGTGTCGTGGTACGTCGCGGTGAAGATCCGGGAACCGTTGACGTCGATTGCAGCCACCGACTTGAGATCGTAGCTCCGCCGGAGCGGCTTGGGCACACGGCTCAGAAGATTGCTTGAACCGGCCAGTAGCAGGCCGCGGCGACGGCCGCCGCGGCGGGGATCGTGAGGATCCAGGCGAAAACGATATTGCCGGCGACGCCCCAACGGACCGCGGACAGGCGCTGGGTAGCCCCGGCTCCGAGCACCGCACCCGAGATCACATGCGTCGTCGACAGGGGATAACCGTACTTCGTGGCGGCCCAGATCACCGCACCGGCCGCGCTCTGAGCCGCGAATCCGCTTTCCGGCTCCATCTTGTACAGCCGCTGGCCGAGCGTACGCATGATCCGCCAGCCGCCTACGTACGTGCCGGCGGCAATCGCAAAGCCGGCGGCGAACTTCACCCAGGTGGGAATCTCAAAGGTGTCGAGGTTCCCGTTCGCGAACAGTGCGAGTGCGATCACCCCCATCGTCTTCTGTGCGTCGTTCGAACCGTGCGTGAACGCGACGAATGTCCCGGACGCCAGCTGACCTAGACGAAAGCCACGGTTGGCGACGCCGCGGGTCAACCTCCGGAAGACCCAGTAGATGACGACCAGCAACAGGAAAGCCGCACCGAATGCGATCACGGGCGCGATCAGAGCAGGGATGACGATGTTGTGGGCGAGCCCGTGCCACAGCACCCCTTTCTCTCCAGACTGGACGAGCGCGGCGCCCACGAGGCCTCCGATCAGGGCGTGCGAGGAGCTCGAGGGAAGCCCGAACCACCAGGTCAGGAGATTCCAGGCGATCGCGCCCAGGAGCGCGGCGAGGATGGTCTTGGTATTGATCAGGTCGGCGGCGACGATGCCGGTCCCGACCGTCGTCGCCACAGCGGTCGTGGCGAAAGCACCCGCGAGGTTCGCGACGGAGGCCACCAGCACCGCGAGTCGTGGCGTGAGCGCCCGGGTCGACACCGAGGTTGCAACGGCGTTCGCGGTGTCGTGAAAGCCGTTCGTGAAGTCGAAGCCCAGGGCAACGACGATCACGACGACCAGAAGGACGTCGTTCATCTATCTGTTCTTGACCAGAATCGCCTCGAGGACGTCCGCCGCGTTCTCGCAGGCGTCGACGGCTTCCTCGAGCTGCTCGTGGATGTCCTTCCAGCGGATGACGCTGAGCGGATCCTCGCCCGCCGAGAACAGCTCGGCCACCGCATCGCGGTTCAACCGGTCGCCTTCGTCCTCGAGATCGCGCAAGGCGTACAGCTGGCTGCTCGAATCCTTGAATCCTTCGAGCAGCTCCACGGCTTCGTGCAATTTCTGGACGCTGCGGAGGATCACCTGCGCCTGTTCCTTTGCCTTGGGGCGGATCTCTCCAACGCCGTAGCCGGCAATGTTGCCTGCGGCCTCGTCGATATGGTCGCAGACGTCGTCGATCGCTCCCGCGAGGAGGTAGATGTCGTCTCGGTCGAACGGCGTCACGAACGTCCGGTTGAGGAGGTCAACCACCTCGCGGGTTAGGCGGTCGCCTTCGTGCTCGAGCTCCTTCACCGCCCGCAAGTGCGATCCGTTCGCGGGGAATTCGTCGAGCATGTTGACCAGCTGGCGCGAGATGCCGATCGCATTGGCGGACGCGCGCTCGAGGAGCCTGAAGAACTCCCGGTTCTGCGGGACCAGCGAGATACGTGCCACGGCGCTCCTCTCTCGGGTTGAGAGCGGAAGTTTGTCAGGCGTTGCGGTGCGACGGGTGAGACGCGTCCGTGAACTCGCGGAACTCGGCCGTGAGCAGGTAGGCGGTCTGCTCCCCGATATCGACTGCGTGGTCCCCGATCCGCTCCAGCGCCCTTGAGACGATCACCATCCGCAGCCCGTACTCACGCATCTCCGGATCAGTGCCCAGCTCCATGATTCGTTCGACGACCCGGCGATTTGCCCGGTCGATGAGCTCGTCGAGCTCGACCAGAGACTCGGCGCCCTCGAGGTCACGATTGCTGAAGGAGGCGAGGGCGATCCTGATCATCTCCTCGCAGCGCGAGCCCATCTCCTCGAACCCTTCGACGAAGCGCGGCCCGGGATCGACTTCGGGGACGAGCTTCGTGAGCTTTGCGATCGTCACGCAGTAGTCCGCCATCCGCTCGAGGTGCAGGTTCACGTGCAGGATCGCGAGCACGAGGCGCAGGTCGGTCGCGACCGGCGTCTGCCTGGCGAGCAGCAGCTGGATCCCCTCTTCGATGCGCACGTAGCGCTCGTCGACGTCGTCGTCAAATGCGATCACCTCGTCGGCGAGCTCCTCGTCCCGCGTCTCGAGGGCCTTGATCGCACCGCGTAGGGCCCGAAGCACGAGCTCGCCCTCCTCCTGGAGCGTCGCCTCCAGAACGTCGAGATCCTGCTGGAAGGCCGTCCTCACCCGAATCGCCCGGTGACGTAGTCCTCGGTCCGTTTGTCGCCCGGATTCGTGAAAATCTTCGCGGTCCCGTCGTACTCGACGAGGACGCCCGTGCGCCGGCTTTCGTCGACATCGAGACTGAAGAACGCCGTCATGTCGGCGACACGCGCGGCCTGCTGCATGTTGTGCGTGACGATTACCAGCGTGTAGTCGCGCTTCAGCTCGTGCATGAGCTCCTCGATGGCAGACGTCGCAATCGGATCGAGAGCGGAGGCCGGCTCGTCGAGGAGCAGGACGTCCGGCTCCACTGCGATTGCGCGTGCAATGCACAACCGCTGTTGCTGCCCACCTGAGAGGGACAACGCGTTCTTCTTCAACCGGTCCTTGACCTCGTCCCAGAGAGCGGCGCCGCGAAGGGCCTTCTCGACTCGCCCGTCGAGGTCCTTCCTCATCCCAAGCACGCGCGGGCCCCAGGCGACGTTGTCGTAGATCGACTTCGGGAAGGGATTGGCCTTCTGGAAGACCATGCCGATGCGCCGCCGCACCTCGACCGGGTCGACGCCTGAGGCGTAGAGGTCGTCGCCCTGGTAGAGGATCTTGCCCTCGATCCTCGCGCCCGGCACGAGGTCGTTCATGCGGTTCAGGCACCGGATGAAAGTGCTCTTGCCGCAGCCGGAGGGGCCAATCACCGCCGTGATGACGTTCCTGTAGATCTCCAGGTCGACGTCGCTGATGGCAGGTTGCTTGCCGTAGCTCGCGGTGAGCTTCTGGATGTCGAAGACGACGTCGTTCTTCTCAATCGGCTCTGCGTCCTTCCGCGCCTGTGCGACGTCGATCACGGGCGTCATGGTAATGCCCTCGGTCATCCGACCAGCTTTCGACGACTCCGCGCAAGCAATGCCTTCGCGGCGAGGCTCGCGACCAGCACGAAGGCCATCAGGACGAGCGCTGCCGCCCAGGCCTGTTCGTGCAGAGCAGGGTCGGGCTGCTCGGAGTACGTGAAGATCAGGACCGGGATGTTCGGCAGCGGCTTCGTGACGTCGGTCTGAACGGTGTTGGCGAAGATCGAGCTCGTGAAGAGAAGCGGCGCCGTCTCGCCAGCCGCCCGCGCCACTGCGAGCACCGTGCCGGTCAGGATTCCCCCGACGCTCGTCGGGAGGATCACGCCGAGAACCGTCCGCCAACGCCGCACCCCGAGTGCAAGGCTCGCTTCGCGGAGCGTCGAAGGCACGAGCAGAAGCACCTCCTGCGTCGCACGGGCGATGAGCGGGAGCATGATGATCGCCAGCGCGAAGGCTCCCGCAATGCCGCTCTGCGTGTGGCCGATCACGAGCAACGCGTAAACGAAGATCCCGATGACGATCGTCGGCAGGCCCGCGAGGACGTCGATTACGACCTGGATCGGAACGGCGACCCGCCGAGGCGCGAACTCCGTCAGATAGATGGCCGTCAGCACACCGACGGGTAGCGCCATCGCGCCTGCCATCAGCACCAGCAGCACAGTCCCGACGAGCGCGTTCGCGATGCCGCCGCCCGGCTGGCCGAACAGCGCCTGCGGCTTCGTGAAGAAGTCCCAGCTGATCGCGCCCGCGGCCCGCTTCGCAACCGAGACGACAACGATCGCGAGCACTGCCACCGCGACGAGCGCCGCAACGGTCGCGATTACCTCCATCAGGCGGTTGACGATCCGCCGGCGCCGGTACCGACTCACGACCGCGCTCCGCGCAAAGGATCGAAACGGCGCACGATCACCTGAGCCACGAGGTTGGCAATCAGACCGAGCACGAGCAGGATCGCCGCGAGGTACATCAGCGACGAGATCTCGAGACCCGAGCCTGCTCCCTGGTAGCTCGAGGCGATCTTGCTCGCCAGGGTGTCCGCCGGCGGGAAGAGCGACCAGCCGATGCGTGTGCCGCCTCCGATCACCTGTGTCACCGCGATTGCCTCTCCCACCGCGCGCCCGAGCCCGAGAATCACCGCCGCGGCTACTCCCGACCGCGTCGCCGGCAGGATGACCCCGCGCACCATCTCCCACCGCGTTGCGCCAAGCGCCAGGGCGCCCTCCTCGAGCTCACGGGGCACGCCCAGGAAGAGCTCACGGCTGATCGACGCGACGATCGGGACGATCATGATCGTGAGGATCACGGCGGCTGTGAACAGGCCTTGCCCGGTCTGCTGCGGCTCGCCGAAGAGCGGGATAAAACCGAGCGAGCTGTGCAGCCAAGGCTCGACGTGATGAGCGAGGAACGGGCCGAGCACGAGAATGCCCCATAGCCCGAGCACGACGCTCGGGATCGCGGCGAGGAGCTCGACGAGCGACCCGACGATGCCGCGCACGCCACGCGGCGCGAGCTCGCTGAGGTAAAGGCCGATCGCGATGGCGAGCGGGGTCGCCAGGACGACTGCGAGGAGCGAGCTCACGGCCGTCCCGTAGATGAACGGCAGCGCGCCGAAAACGTGCTTGACCGGATCCCAGGTCCGGCCGGTGATAAAGCCGAACCCGAATTGGTCGAACGCGTCGCCGGACAGCGCGAGGATCTTCCAGACGATCGCTCCGACCAGGACGAGACACGCGAGCGCGGCGGCGAGTGTCAGGCCGTGGAGCGCAAGATCACCGAGCTGGCCGCGCAGCCTGTGGCGGCGGGCCTGCAATGGGCTCGACGTCGGGACTGCGCTCACCCCGGGCGAGCGTACTGAGGTTTGCGGCTCCTGGAGCCACCGTTCACCAGGTTGTCACCAGTTCGCCACCACTGTTCTTCCCACGCGAGGAAGGAGCGCGGGCACGCTCGTCGCGACGTGAACCAAAGACGAGAGGAGAAATCTTGAATCGCAGGACACTGGCCGTCCTAGCCGCACTCGGTGCGGCGCTCGTGCTCACCGCCGGAGCCGGCGCTCGGTCGTCTGCCGGATCGCTGACCGGAGCCGGGAGCTCGTTCGTGGCGCCGCTCGTGTCGGTGTGGATTCCAAAAGTCGACGCGGCGTTCGGCGTCAAGGTCACCTACGGCCCGATCGGATCTGGCGGCGGCATCAACGCGATCACGAACCGAACGGTCGACTTCGGCGCCAGCGACGCGCCGCTCACACCCGACCAGTTCGCAGCGTGCAAGGGTTGCGCCCAGATTCCCTGGGCTCTCTCCGCGACCTCGCTCGCCTACCGCGGCGATGGGCTCCCGGACCACCTCAAGCTCGACGGCACCGCCGTTGCCGGCATCTTCATGGGCCGGATCAAGAAGTGGAACGACCCGGCGCTGAAGAAGCTGAACAAGGGCAAGTCATTGCCGGACCTCGACATCACGGTGATCCACCGCAGCGACAACAGCGGCACGACGTACAACCTGACCGAGTACCTGAACACCGTCAGCCGACAGTGGAAGAGCGGTGTCGGCAAGGGCGTCGCTGTCAACTGGCCCACGGGTGTAGGTGCACGCGGTAGCTCGGGTGTCGCCGCAACGCTGAGCCAGACGAACGGCGGTATCACGTACGTCGACATCGCGTACGCGCTCAAGAGCCACTTCAAGGTCGCTGCCGTGAAGAACCGCGCCGGCGTGTTCCAGCTGCCGGGGCTTCGCGCGATCGCGGCTGCGGGAGCGACCATCCTCCGCGTCGCGCCCAACAACGGCGGTATCTCGATCGTCAATCCGGCAAAGCGGCAGCCGCTCGCCTATCCCATCTGCACGTTCACGTACGTCATCGTGCCCACGAGCACGCCGAAGGCGAAGGAGCTCAAGCAGTTCATTCGCTGGGCAGTGACGAAGGGACAGGCCTCCGGCCCGAAGCTGCTCTTCTCACCACTCCCGAAGGTCGTGCTGAACGCATCGATCAAGACGCTCAACTCGGTGCACTCGTAGGGAAGCTGCAGCGAATCGTCAAACCTTGACCAACACCGCCGGTCGCCTCGACTTCGCCGCCGGCGGCCGTGACGACGTGCTTCACGATCGCAAGACCGAGGCCCGTGCCCCTCGAGGCGCGGGCCCGGTCGCTGCGGTAGAAACGCTCGAAGAGCCGCGCGAGGTCGACCTCGTCGACTCCACGCCCGTCGTCGGTGGCCTCGAGCACGCCGGGCCGCGCCGACAGGGTGAGCGTCGAGCCGGCCCCCGCGTAGCGAATCGAGTTCTCCGCCAGGTTCTCGGCAACGATCTGAAGCATCCGGCGGCGCACCGGGAGCTCCACCGACGGATCGGCTTCGACCCGAATCGCCAGATCCGCCCGCTCCGCGCTGTCGGCCAGGCGGTCTCGAACCTCCTCGAGGACCGGAAGCGCGCGTGTCGAGCCCAGCGCGACGACCTCGCGTCCGCTCTCGAGTTCGGACAGGAAAAGCACGTCGTCGACGAGCTCACGCATCTCCTCGACCTGGTCACGAGCCTGGGCAAGCAGTGCCTCGCTGTCGGCGTCGGGCAGCGACGCGGACTCGAGCAGCGCCAGCAGCCGTGCCAGCGGCGTGCGCAGCTCGTGGGACACTGCTGCTGTGAAACCGACTCGAAGCTCCTCGTAGGCCCGTGCCTCCTCCATCAGACACGAGTATGGCCAAGGTCCTGATCGTCGAGGACGATTCGGTGATCGCCGACGGAATGGCCCGGCATCTGGCCGCCGCCGGATTCGATCCCGTCGTCGTCGGAAAGGGCGACCAGGGCCTGGCGCGGCTCCGCTTCGAGCAGCCGGACGTGTGCGTCCTCGACCTGATGCTCCCGGGGCGCGACGGCTGGGACGTCATTCAGAGCGCCCGCGCCGAGGGAATCCCCACGCCGATCGTCGTGGTCAGCGCACGCGGCACCGAGCACGATCGTGTGCACGCCCTCGAGATCGGGGCCGACGACTACCTCGTCAAGCCCTTTTCCATGAACGAGCTCGTGGCACGCGTGAAAGCCGCGTCACGGCGGTCGCTACGGCGTAGCGACTCGGCACGCGGCGAGCCGATCGAGATCGAGGAGCTCAGGATCGATCCGCGCGAGGTGCAGGCATTCGTCGACGGGGAGAGCGCCCAGCTAACACCGACCGAGTTCCGGCTCCTGTACCAGTTAGCGCTCGAGCGCGGGCGCGTGGTGACCCGCGATGAGCTGCTCCAGAAGATCTGGGGCCGCCGGGAAGCGCATCGTGACCGAACCGTGGACGTGTTCGTCCGGCGGCTGCGGGAGAAGGTCGATCGGCGCGCGCCGCGCCACACCTTCATCCAGACCCGCTACGGCGTGGGTTACCGGCTCGAGCCGGTTACGAAGGAGTAAGCGAGGCCACCGTGCGGCGCCCGCCCTCGTCGTAGACGAGGTCGACGGTCTCGTGCTTCCGGTAGGTGCCGGCCACCCCGAGCAGCATCGAGAGCCAGCGGATCGGGCCAAGACGACCCTCCTGGGCGAGGGCCCGCCGGAAGACGAGCTCGTCCCCGATGCGGTCGAAGTCGCGGCCGGGCTCCTGCCGCACGCCGTTCACGTACACCTCGTAACTATCTCCGGTGCCCACGGGCAGCTGGACGCGCGAGTTGGCCTCCATGTCTCGTAGGATGCCACCCGCTGGTGAGGCGCAAGCTCTTCGTCTTGATGATGGCTCTCGGCGTCGTGCTGGCGGCGGCTAGCGTCGCCTACGCGGGCAACGGTGGCTTCGCGCCTGTGACGCCGCATTCGCCCAACGCAGAGCGGATCGACGACGCGTACCTGTGGATCGCGATCTTCACGGCAGTCGTCTTCGTCGTCGTCGAGAGCGCCTTGCTGCTCTTCATCTTCCGCTACCGCCGCCGCGGACGCCCGCGCGACGCGGAGGGCCCGCAGGTCCACGGCGCGACGCGGCTGGAGCTGATCTGGACCGCGATTCCCGTGGTCATGCTCGCCGCGATCGCGGCGTTCGTCCTGTACGAGCTGCCCGGGATCCAGGACATCCCGAAGGCGAGGGCGGAAGGCGGGCCGCTGCAGGTGAGAATCGACGCGCACCAGTTCTACTGGCAGTTCACGTATCCGAACGGCGCCGTGTCGATCAACGATCTGCACGTGCCGGTCAACCGGGTCGTCCAGGTCAACATCCACTCGCAGGACGTCGACCACAGCTGGTGGATTCCGGCGCTGCAGGGAAAGTTCGACGCCATTCCCGGCAATCCGACGAAGACCTGGTTCAGGGCGGACGAGGCCGGCACGTATCGCGGACAGTGCGGAGAGTTCTGCGGCGTGTACCACGCGACGATGCGCGCGAGCGTGGTCGCCCAGAGCCAGGGCGAGTACGAGTCGTACCTCGCGTCACTCTCGAACCCGCTCGAGCTCGGCGGCCAGGAGTGGCGAGGCGCCTGCGCGCAGTGTCACGCACTGGACGGCTCCGGCGGGTACGGCCCCGCCATCAAGAACAACTCGATCCTGACCCAGGCCCAGGGCTTGCGCACGCTGATCACGCAGGGGCTCAACCAGAGGGCGCCCGTCGCGAACTACATGCCGCCGGTGGCGCGCGGCTGGACCGACGCCCAGGTCAGCGCACTGCTCGCTTATCTGAAGGCGCGCGTCTACAAGGAGTCGGCGAGTGGCGGCTAGAGCCGAGCCGATCACCCCGTACCGCCCCGACTGGCGCCGGGGCCGCGTGGCGTCCTGGATCACGACGGTCGACCACAAGCGCATCGGGATCCTCTACCTCGCCACCGCGCTCGTCTTCTTCACCGCCGGCGGCATCCTCGCGCTCCTGATGCGTTCTCAGCTCGCGACCGCGGGTGAGAGCTTCGTCACGAAGAACTCCTACAACGAGCTCTTCACGATCCATGGGACGACGATGATCTTCCTGTTCATCGTCCCATTCTGGGCGGGACTTGCGAACTTCCTCGTGCCACTGATGATCGGCGCGCGCGACATGGCCTTCCCGCGGCTGAACGCCGCGTCGTACTGGTTCTTCCTCTTCGGCGGGATCGTCATGTTCATGAGCTTCCTCTCGAGTGGCGGCGCGGCGAAGTCGGGTTGGTACAGCTACCCGCCCGTCTCCGAGAAGTTCTTCTCGCCCGGCAGCGGGCAGGACCTCTGGATCCTTTCCCTGCATCTCGTCGCGATCTCGTCGCTCCTTGGTGCGATCAACTTCATCTGCACGATCCACAACATGCGTGCGCCCGGAATGAGCTGGATGCGAATCCCGCTGTTCGTCTGGGCGATCGAGGTCTACTCGTTCCTGCTGGTGATCGTCCTGCCGGTGATCGGCGTCGGCCTGACGTTCCTGCTCCTCGATCGCCAGGCGGGAACGCACTTCTTCCTACCGCAGGAGGGTGGAAACGCCCTCCTCTACCAGCACCTGTTCTGGTTCTTCGGCCATCCCGAGGTCTACATCATCATCCTGCCTGCGATGGGGGTGATCTCCGAGGTCATTCCCGTCTTCTCGCGCAAGCCGATCTTCGGTTACAAGGCGATCGCCTTCTCGACGATCGCGATCGGCTTCTACTCGATGCTCGTCTGGGCGCACCACATGTTCAGCGTCGGGCTACCCAGCTTTCTCAACGTCTTCTTCATGCTCTCGTCGATGGTGATCGCTGTCCCGACGGGCGTGAAGATCTTCAACTGGATCGCGACCACGTGGCGCGGCAACCTCATCTTCGACACCGCGATGCTCTGGGCGCTCGGGTTCATCGCGCTGTTCACGATCGGCGGACTGTCCGGGATCTTCCTGGCCGCCTTCCCCGTGGACTGGCAGGTGACGGACACCTACTACGTCGTCGCGCACATGCACTACGTCCTCTTCAGCGGTGCGGTCTTCGGGGCGTTCGCCGCCCTCTTCTACTGGTGGCCGAAGATCTTCGGGCGAGTGCTGGACGAACGCCTGGGCAAGGCGCAGTTCTGGCTCGTGTTCATCGGCTTCAACCTCACGTTCTTCCCGCAGCACATGCTCGGGCTGATGGGGATGCCCCGGCGGGTCTACACCTACGACCGGCACGGGCTCTTCGAGGCCTACAACCTGATCTCGTCGATCGGATCGGGCATCATGGCGCTCGGCATCCTGCTTTTCTTCGTCAACGTCGTGAAGACCAGCCGCACCGGGCGCCGTGCGCCGAACGATCCGTGGCTCGGCGACACGCTCGAGTGGTATACGACGTCCCCACCCCCGGCGTACAACTTCGACAGGCTTCCTTACGTCACGAGCGCGCGGCCGCTCCGCGACCTGCGGCGCCGGCTCGCCGAGCGAGGCAATGCCTAGGCCCGGTTCCTGGCTGCGGCTGACCGCGCTGTTTGCGGCGCTTGCCGTCCTGCTCGCAGTGGTGAGTGGCGCGGCCTCCCTCGGTACCGCGCACCGGCTGCTCGCGGCGCTGGCCCTGCCGCCGCTGCTGGCCCTCGTCGTCTCGGCGCTCACCTTTCATCGCCGCTTGCTCGTGCCCTCGCTGAGCGCGCTCGTCCTGTTCGGGATCGCAGCGCTCGTGACAGCTCCCGGGTTACACCTCGCACTCGCAGCGGTCGCTTTCGCCGCTGCGCTCATCCTCGCCGTGGCGACCTATCGCGGGGAGACCGCGCCGGCAGCGTCCTGGCGGGACTACGTCACCCTGACGAAGCCGCGCATCATGTCTTTGCTGCTCATCACCGGTCTCTGCGGCATGTTCGTCGCCGACCGCGGCGTTCCGGCTGTGTCGCTGATCGTCGTGACGATGACGGGGCTCGCGCTCGCATGCGGCGGCGCATCCGCTCTCAACCACGTCCTCGACCGCGACATCGACAAGCTGATGGGGAAGCGCACCAGAGCACGGCCGGTGGCGGCGGAGCGAATGCCGCCGTCGCGCGCGCTCGAGTTCGGACTGACGCTGTCCGCGTTCAGCTTCGTCCTGCTCGCGTCGTTCGTGAACGTGCTCACCGCGACGCTGGCTCTGGTCGGCAACCTCTTCTACGTGCTCGTGTACACGCACTGGCTGAAGCGCTCGACGCCGCAGAACATCGTGATCGGCGGCGCCGCGGGGGCCGTCCCGCCGCTCGTCGGCTGGGCGGCAGTCACGGGGAATCTGACGCTGCCGGCGCTCTGGCTCTTCCTGATCGTCTTCCTCTGGACTCCGCCACACTTCTGGGCGCTTGCACTGCTGATCCGGCGCGACTACGAGGCGGCGCGGATTCCGATGCTGCCCGTCGTCCGCGGCGAGCGCGAGACGACACGGCAGATCCTCCTGTACGCGGCTGTGCTCGTCGCCGCGACCGTGTGCCCGGTCGTCTGGGGGCCACTCGGCTTCGTCTATCTCGGGGTGGCGCTCCTCCTCGGCGGGGCATTCCTCTGGCTCGCGCTCGCTCTGCGCCGCGAAACGACGCCCCGCCGGGCAGCACTGCTCTTCCACTTCTCGCTCCTCTATCTCGCGCTGCTGTTCGCGGCGATGGCGGTCGACCCGCTGCTGTGATGACCGAGCCCGAAGCCGAAGCACCAGCACCGAGCACAACCGTGGGCCCCGTCGAACCTGTCGGGGAAATCGCCCGCAAGAACATCACTCTGGCACTCGCGCTGGTAGGCGTTGTTCTCCTGATCGTCCTCGGCACGATCGCGGTGTCGTTCATCTACCTCCACTACGACTGACCCGCGGCTAAAGGAATCGCGCGCGGGCGCCGATCTGGCTCCTGATGATGCGGTCATCCCGATTGCTGCTGCCCTTTGCCCTGGTCGTCGTGGCGGCGTCGCTCGCAGCCGGCGTGCCGCGGGCCGCGGCCACCGACCCGTTTCCGACCGGGCCCTCGACGCTTTCGAGTGATCACTTCCAGGTTCACCTGAGCGGCGACACGTCGCCCTGCCCGACCGCGACGATCACCCAGGAGCACGCGGGAGACCTGCTCGGCATGGCCGAGCGCGCCTACGCCCTCTACAGCAACTGGGGCTACACGACCCCGGTCCCGGACAGCGGCGACGGGCTCACCGACATCTCCGTCGACGGCTTCGGCACAGGCTGCCTCACCTACGGCTCCATCGGCATTGGGGTGCCCGTGCCGCTGAGCCGCTGGGACGCGGTCATCACTCCGGTGGCCCCCGCCGGCGCAGGCGAGATCCATCTCAATGCCGCCACGGGGCTCGGCTACCACATCGTCGCGCACCAGGTCTTCCACCTCTTCGAGGATGCGGTACTTCCGCCCGACACCAACCAGTGGTTGCACGAAGGGCTCGCCGAATGGGCAGCGGTTCGCGCCGAGAGCGCAATCGGCGGCCTCGAGCAGAACCCAGACCGAACGATGGATTGCGTCGGCTCCTCGTGCGGCGACACCGAGTTTGATCGCAACGGCTACCCCGGGTGGATGCTCTTCGAGTATCTCGCCGAGCGTTTCGGCGACGGCGCGGTCAAGTCGGTCCTCGACACATCCGCCGCCACTCCTGCTCTTTCGGGAACGCAAGCCCTCTCCGCCGTCGTCCAGCCACTCGGCACGACGCTCGGGAAGTTCTTCGAGGACTACACAACCGCCCGCATGACCGGGAACTTCACCTCAGAGCTTCTCGCCGGAGTGCTGCCACAAACCCAGGGCTCGATCGTCGTGGCCTCCAAGAGCGGCGCGATCTCCCCGGTGACCCTCGCAGTCAACCACCTCGCCGTTCGTTATGTCGACCTCGCGCACGGTGCCGACACCGACACCGGGCCCTGTTACTCGGCGTCACTCGCGCTCAAGGTCGCGCTGCCCGCAGGCGTCGCCTCGACGCCCTACTACTACGCGAACACGAAGGGCGCGAGCGCCCAACCGTTCACGGTCTCAGGCAGCACCGCAGCGCTCACGGTCCCCTGGAACACGTGTGCAGCCAGCCCGCACGCTTACGTGTCGCTACCGAACGAGACGAACGACGCGGTGCCGCCCGCACTGGACGGACGTGAGTTCACGGTCTCCGGGACGGTCACGGTCGACAAGTCGAAGCCCGCAAGCGCCAGCGAGCCGCCAGCAGGCGTGAAGATCACCGGCCCGGTCATCCAGGCGCCGACAACCGATCCAGCACCGGATCTGACCGTGCACGCGCCGGAGCTCATCCGTGTCTCCTCGAAGACTCGACTCCTTCGCTTCATCGTCTACTCGAACGGAGACGGAACGCTCAAGGCAACGCTCGGCTCGACCTGGCTCGGCTCCGGAGGACTGCACGTCGGTAACAACGACATCCGCTTCGTGCTGCCGACTCAACTGTTCAAGAGCTTGCGCAAGACCAACACGCCGGCCAACGTCCTCACGCTCACGAGCTACTCGTCCGGCGGCACTCAGGGTGCCAGCACCATACGGCGCGTCGCGATGCAGCCGGTGAAGAAGCCGGCGAAGCCGAAGCGCCGCAAGTAGCCAGTAAGGTCGGCCAATGGCGGCCGGCGGCATCTTCCTTGCGACCCCCGCCGCTGTAGGTGAGGGAACCCGGCTCGCGGTCAAGGATCTGCTCGACACTGCAGGCCTGACGACGACGTACGGCTCGGCGATCTTCGTGGAGCACGTCCCGACCAGGAGTGCAGCGTCCGTCCTCCTTGCCGAGGCGGCGGGATATGCGAACGTCGGCAAGACGAACCTGCACGAGTTTGCCTACGGGGTCACGTCCGAGAACGCACACTTCGGCACCGTCCCGAATCCCCTCGCTCCCGGCCGGATCGCCGGCGGCTCGTCCGGCGGTTCCGCTGCGGCGCTGGCAGCGGGCCTCGCCGACGCCGCGCTCGGAACCGACTCCGGTGGCTCGATCCGCATTCCTGCAGCGTGCTGCGGCGTGGTCGGTTTCAAGCCGACCTTCGACCTCGTCTCGACCGCGGGCTGCTTTCCCCTCGCACCGAGCTTCGACCACGTCGGACCGATGGCACGGAGCGTCACCGACTGCACTGCGCTCCTCGAGGCCATCGCCCCGGAGTTCAGGGCCGAGGAGGTGAGCTCCCTCGACGACGTTGCCGTCGGCGTGGCCTGGCTCGAGGATGCCGATCCGCTCGTCGCCGAACGCGTCGCCGCTGCGGCGGCGCGATTTCCACGAAGCGGCGCACTCGACTGGCCGCGGCCCCACATCGGCTCCCTCTTCATGCGTGAGGTCGCAGACGTGCACCGCGAGCTCTATGCCGAACAGGGCGAGCTGTACGGGGAGGAGATCGCAATCAAGATCGAGCGTTGTCTCGCCGTGTCCGACGCGGAAGCGGAACGTGCCGAGCAAGCGCGGACCGAGTACGTCGACCGCTGCCTCGAGCTCCTCGACGGGCTCGACCTGCTGCTGACCCCAACACTCGCATGCGTCGCGCCGCCCACCGGGATCGGCGACCTCGCGCTGAGAGAGCGGCTGATCGCCAACACGCTGCCCTTCAACACGCTCGGCTGGCCTGCCCTGGCGCTTCCCGCCGGGCCCGCGGAAGACGGTCTCCCGGCCTCCGTGCAACTGATCGGCAGGCGCGGAGCCGACGCTCTCGTCCTTGCCGCCGGGACCCGCCTCGCCGCTGCACTGAACTGACGCCCCGGGCATCCCTCCATCGAGGGACAGCAGGCCGTCGGCGCCTGCCGACTACCAAAAGAGAACCATGCGGACCTCTCTTCTTCTCGCCGTCTGTTTCGGCCTGCTCACACTCGCGCCTGCCGCCGAGGCGGCGAAGCCTGTCCGCCGCGCCGCCCCGGCCAACCTGCACGGCTTCCTGCTGCGCGCGGACGAGCCTTCCGACACGTCCTTCACGCGCACGCCCGCGTTCGCCTGGAGTCCGGTGCCCGGCGCCGTCCGCTACCAGTTCCAGCTGGCGACGAGCTTGACCTTCCGCGAGAGCGGCATCGTCTACTCGACAGGCGCGCTGACGACTCCCGTCGCAGCACCGACCGTGATGCTGCCGTGGATCACCGGCAATCCGCACGCGCTCTTCGCGCGGGTCCGTGGCGTCACCGCCTCCGGGACCACGCCCTGGAGCAAGGCGTTCGGCTTCGACATGACGCCGGGCCCGCCGCCGAAGCCGCTTCCGGCCGCTCCGGGCCTGCTTCGTTGGGCTCCGGTCGAAGGAGCCGACGGCTACCAGGTCTGGTTCGTCGACATGAACAACCCGACGCCGAAGATGGAGACCGTCTTCACGAACGTCCTCGACGAGCGTGAGTTCTACACCTTCCATCGCACACCGGACTGGACGACGACCGTGCGCTGGCGAATCCGCGCGCTGCGCACCGACCGTACCGACGACAACAAGCAGACCCGCCAGAACGGACTGCCGGCCGTCGGCTACGGCCCTTGGAGCCCGGTGTACAGCTCGACCAATCCTCCGTATCAGGGCGGTCCGATCAAGCTCGGCCAGACGATCTCCGACGTCGTGTCGAGCGGCGATGCTTCTTCGCAAGCCCATCGCCTGATGCCGGCGTTCACCTTCAGCGGTGACCAGGCAATCGACGGGACGAGCAGCGAGCTCTTCCGCATCTACGTGTTCACCGACCGGCAATGCCTCAACCGCGTGTTCGCGAGCGCCGTCATCGGCGGCCCTGCATACGCGCCGCGTCCGTTCGGCCCGCTTGCGCTCCCCGCGCTCCCGGGCGCCCTCCCGGCGGCGCGCGCCTCGTATCTGCGCGACGGCTCCGAGCCCGACAGCTTCACGTTCGACGGAGTCAAGGTTCTCTCGACGGAGCTAACGGCTCCCGCCACGCCGACGACGTCGGTGCCGTCCGATTCCGACTCCAATCCCGGCACGACCACCGCTCCCGCAGCGAGCCCGCAACAGATTCAGGTCGGAAGCGGCGTCCTCGGCGCACCGGTCGACCTCTGGGACACCGACTGGCCGGGAAGCGGGTACTACTGGACGGTCATTCCGGTGGCCGCCGTCTCACCCGGCGCGCTGACCACGAGCACTGCAGCCGGCGCGGCGATCGGCGCCTCAGGCATCACCGTCGTGAGCGCGGTCGGCTTCTCGAGCGGGGATGTCGTTCAGCTGGGGAACGCCTCGAATCAGGAACCCGTCACCGTCGTCAGTGTCAGCGGCACGTCGCTGACGCTCTCCGCGCCGCTCCATTTCGCACACGGCGCCGGCGAGCCGATCATCCGCACCGGGGGGAACCTGCAGTACCAGGATCTCGAGCTGCCGCAGGACGTCTGCGCTCCTCCGTACAACCGCGTCGCCCGCTTCGGCAAGAACAGCGAGCCGTCGCTCACTGCGGCAGGCGAGCTGTTCGCATCCGGTCTCTCGACGAAGGGCACGCTCACCGCGGGTCAGTCGAGCCAGGCGTTCTACGGTGCGCCGCTCGTCGCCTGGACGCCCGCGCTCGGCGCAAGTGTGTACGAGGTGCAGTGGAGCAAGAAGGGCTATCCGTTCAAACCCGAGCCGAATCCGCAGAACGACAATGCACTCGGGACGCTCACGCTCGGAACCTCGACGGTCCTGCCGCTGAAGCCCGGCACCTGGTACTACCGCGTGCGCGGGTTCAACTTCGCACTCCCGACCGGCGCACAGCAGATGTCCTGGTCGGATCCCGCCCGGATCGTCGTCGCGAAGCCAAAGTTCCGCGTCGTCAAGCCAGGCAAGTAAGCGCTACTGAATCGCGCGTAGCAGCCTGCGGCCGAGCCGTTCGACCTGCTTCGGAAGCAGGTGACGCTGCTTCTTCACCGCGGTCGACCCGAGCCAGAACGCGGTCTTCACCCCGAGGACGTATCTGTTGCGGGCGCGATCGGCGAACGTGTTCTGCTCCACCTTCCGCGCGACCGTCGTCGAGCCGACGACGAACCTCGCATCCTTGAAGCGGTTCGATCTGTAGATCGCCTGTCCCACGACCTTGCGCGGTCCTGCGGTCCACGTTGTGTCGTGGAAGGCGACCCATCCCCCGTCGACCACCTTGGGCACCCACTTTTCGAAGTCCTCCAGCACGAGGTCGTACTCGTGCGAGCCGTCGACGAACAGAAGCTCGATCGGCTCGTGGAAGTCGTCGGCGGCGGGCTGCGAGAGCGACGCGATCGGGTTGACGAGCTCCGTGATCCCGGCCCGGTCGACGTTCGCCTTGAAGTCACCGAAGCGGTAGTCGGCGTGCGGGTCGATCGCATAGATCGGCAGGGACGCACCGGCCTGCGAGCCGCGGCCGAGGCAGATCGTCGACTTGCCCTTCCACGAGCCGATCTCGACGATCACACCTTTACCCGTACACCCGCGCGCCAGCTCGTAGAGTGCCTCGCCTTCCTCGTCCGTCAACCAGCCGGGAACGTCCGCGATCAGCGGCTTGACCTGCTCGGTGAAGTCGTTCATCTGTCGATCTTCGGGCGATGAACTGTGGAAGGGGCGTAAGGGGAAACCGGGAGGTTTCCCCCCTCTTTCTCCTCAGCCCACGCGGCGATCGCAGCGGCGCGGGGGTTGAGGCGATCTCTAAAGAAGGGAGCTCGTGAGGGAAACATGGTTTCCCTCACGGGAGCGAGCCGAAGGCGAGCGACGTTCATCTCGCTGCCGAGCGTACGGCTTCTTCGTAGACCCGGTCGCGCTCGAACCGGTCGAGCTCCGCGGAGAGCAGGTCGGACGCAGGCGGTGGGTCGCCGGGAGGAAACGGCGCCGGGTTGCCGTCGATCTCGACGCCGACCAGATGATCGGAGTGCTCGTGTTCGAGCTCGACGTCGCGGCCGAGTCGCGAACGCAGCCATCCGGCAAGCAGCTGCGCCTGGGCGGCGGTGCCGGTCACACGAATCGTCTTGACGTCCGCGATGCCGGGCCAGAGCGAGGCGAGCTCCCTGCGCCAGCGGCTCGTGCGCGCCCATGCGATGTCGGAGACCACGACGTGGTCGAACACGTCAGCGAGCGAGCCATACGGGTCCGGCAGGTCCGGCCACTCGGTGCTGTCGACGATGAGCCGGTCGACGACGTCGACGAGGCTTCGGAACGAGTCCGACCCGAAGGAAGGGACGCCGCGCCAGCGCAGGAACACGGGCAGATCCGGCAGGAAGAGCGGCTGCACGACGCTCGCGGGCGCCGAGGCGCGCTTGCCCTTGAGGTGGATGTGAATCGTCTCGGCGCAGATCTGCCGGCCTTCGCCCGCCTGGAAGACGTCGACGTTGACCTCGGCCTCGAGCCCGTCCTCGGCGTCGGGCTCGGGCACGAGGACGATCGTTCGCGACGGGTGCCGCTCCGCAAGACCGGCGAGCACGTCCTCCGCTGCCTCGACCCACTCCGGCGGAACCCACGCGGTGTGCGTCATCACGCTCGTCCGCTGGTAGGGCACGTCTTCGCCCGGCGCGAGGCGTAGCGTTGCGACCTCGCGCTCGATCTCCCGCACCGACCCTAGCGGCGCCGCCATGCCCGCCCGTCTCGTTCCATCAGCCCGTCCGCCGCCGACGGCCCCCACGTCCCGGCTGCATAGTTCGGGAACGCGGGCCGGTCCCGCGCCCAGGCCGCGACGATCGCGTCGACGAGAGCCCACTGCTCCTCGACCTCGTCGATCCGGGTGAAGAGCGTCGCGTCGCCGAGCATCGCATCGAGGATCAGCCGCTCGTAAGCCTCAGGCAGCCCCGTGCGAAACGCACCGCCGTAAAGGAAGTCCATGTGCACGGTGCGAATCGTCATCCCCTGCCCCGGCACCTTGACTCCGATCGCGAGCGACACGCCTTCGTCGGGCTGGACATGGACGATCAAAACGTTCGGCTTCAGCCGCTCGGCCGACAGCTCTTCGAACGGTGGGTGAGGCGCGCGCTTGAACTGGATCGCGATCGTCGTCTCACGGCGCGCGAGGCGCTTGCCCGTGCGGACGTAGAACGGCGTGTCGGCCCAGCGCCAGTTGTCGACGTACAGCTTCGCGGCGACGTACGTCTCCGTCATCGAGTTCGGGTCGACGCCCGACTCCTCGCGGTAGGCGGGCACCTCCTCGCCTTCGATGTAGCCGCGCCCGTACTGACCGCGCACCACCGACTTCGGGCCCGGCGTGTGCATCGCGCGCAACACCTTCACCTTCTCGTTGCGGACCGAGTCGGCCGTGAAGTCGATCGGCGGCTCCATTGCCGTGATGGCCACCAGCTGCAACATGTGGTTCTGGAAGATGTCGCGGATCGCACCGGCCCGTTCGTAGTACTCCGCGCGACCCTCGATGCCCATGGTCTCGGCCACCGTGATCTGGACGTGATCGACGAACTGGCGGTTCCAGATCGGCTCGAAGATCCCGTTCGCAAACCGAAGGGCCATCATGTTCTGGACCGTTTCCTTGCCGAGGTAGTGGTCGATTCGGAAGATCTCGTTCTCGGCGAAGTACGTCTCGAGCACCTTCTGCAGCTCTTTGGCCGACGCGAGATCGTGGCCGAACGGCTTCTCGATGATCAGTCGCGCCCAGCCCTCCGCAGCGCGGCGCTTGCCGACAGCCGTGACGACCGTCTCGAAGACAGCGGGTGGGGTCGCGAGGTAGTAGACGCGATTGCCCCCCGTCTGGCGCTCCTGGTCGAGCCTCGTCAGCGTCGCGGCAAGGTTGTCCTCGCGCTCCTCGTCGGCGAAGTCCATCGCCACGTAATGCATGCCTTCCGCAAGCGGCTCCCAGACGTCGTCACGAAACGGATCGCGTGAGTGCTCCTGCACCGAAGCCTTCATCCGTTCCCTGAACTCGTCGTCCGTCTCTTCCGAGCGCGAGACGCCGACGACTGCGAAGTGCTCGGGCAGAAGGCCGCGATAGGCGAGCGAGTAGAGCGCCGGGAACAGCTTGCGCTTCGTCAGGTCGCCGGACGCGCCGAAGATGACGAGGATGCAGGAGTCCGCCGCGCGCCGGATCTCCAGCCCTTCGAGCAGCGGGTTGTCCTCGAGGGGGGTGGTCGTCACGTGACGCTCCGAGAAGACCTGTGGAACAGTTGTGGCACTTTCGTCACCATGTCCGACACCGGGACTGGGCTCTGTCGGCCATGCGACGAAGCGTCACGCATCACCGCGGATCCTGGCCGGCCTTCGCGCTCTCGACGGCCTTGATCGCATGACCGCCGAACTGGTTGCGGAGTGCGGAGGCGACCTTCGCGGAGAACTTGATCTCGTCGCGTGAAGCGAAGCGTGCGAAGAGCGACGCTGAGATGACCGGTGCCGGGACGCTCTCGTTGATCGCCTCGTTGATCGTCCAGCGCCCTTCGCCCGAGTCCTCGACGTAGGGCGCGATGTCCTCGAGCTTCGAACCGTGAGACTCGAATGCCGCGTGCAACAGCTCGAGCAGCCAGGAACGCACGACCGATCCGTTTCGCCAGATGCCCGAGACCTGAAGCGCGTCGATGTCGTACTCGGAGTGATTCATGATCTCGAAGCCCTCCGCATACGACTGCATGAGGCCGTACTCGATCCCGTTGTGGACCATCTTGACGAAGTGGCCTGCGCCCGAGGGACCAACGTGCGCGTAGCCGGCTTCCGGCGCAAGGGCCTCGAAGATCGGCTCGAGCCGCTGCACCGGCTCGTCGTCGCCGCCGACCATCAGGCAGAAGCCGATCTCGAGCCCCCAGATCCCGCCCGAGACCCCAGCGTCGATGAAGTGAATGCCCTTGTGCTTCGCCTCGACGTAGCGCCGCTTCGAGTCGCGGAAGTTTGAGTTGCCGCCGTCCACGATGATGTCGCCCTCGTCCGCGATCTCGAGCAGCTGCTTGAAGGTGTCCTCCGTGATCGCGCCGGCGGGGATCATCATCCAGAAAGCCCGCGGCGCCTCCAGCTGCCCCTTCAACTCTGCAAGCGACCCGGACGTGCGCTCCGCGACCTTCGGGTCGTAGGTCTTCATGTCATGTCCGTGCTCGTGCAGGCGCTCGGTCATTCCGTGTCCCATGCGCCCGAGCCCGATCATTCCGAGCTGCATCAGAGATCCTCCAGTCTGAGCCGCACGATCTTCCTGCCACGTTCCTGCAGCGAGCGATAGTCGCCCTCGGCCTGAGCGCGAATCAAGCGCCCGAAGCCGAAGTCCTCGCCCGGGATCGGAATCTCTTCTCCCGTGTCGTCGACCACCTGGACGAACAGGCCCGTCGGCGGGCCGCCTTTGTGCAGCTGGCCGGTCGAGTGGAGGTAGCGCGGACCGAGTCCCTTCGTCACCACGCAGCTCGTCTCGTGGGCGCGGTCGACGAGCGGCTGGAGCTCACGCTCGCGCAGCGGATCGATGAAGGCCTGGATCGCGACGTAGTTCGGCGGCTCCGCCGAGGCGAGCAGCTCGTCCAGCGAGCCCTGGGGCTCGAGCTGCGGATCGTCGCCCGAGGCGAGCACTCCCTTCGTCTTGTCCTTTGCCGCCTGCACGTCCGGCTGGTCGAACGGATTGATCTCGAGAATCGATCCGGCTACCGCGACCGCGAACTCCCAGCGGAAGAACTCGCCGCCGATCGCATACGAGTCGGCCAGATGAACCTCGGCGCCTTGCCGGTCCGGGCCGTCGAAGGTCTCGCCGGGCGCCGGGATGAGCCCTCTGCCCTGCTTGCCCGTCGACTCGGCGATCAGCTGCTCGGCCCAGAGCCCGAAGTTCCCGTCGGTCTCCTCGATGCACACCTTGTCGCGGCCTTGCCGCCAGCCGTCGCCGAGCTCGAGGCCCAGCTGGAGCCCGGGGTTCGCCTCGCTGCGGCAGGCCTCCGCCATGCGTTGCGCGTTCGTGAGCAGACGCTCGACGTCGATGCCCATCAGAGCCGCCGGGACGATCCCGAAGGGCGACAGCGCCGAGTACCTGCCGCCGATCGTCGGCTCGCCGTGGAAGACGCGCATTCCCCGCTCGCCCGCGACCCCTTCGAGCTTCGAGCCGGGATCGGTGACCACGATGAACTGCTCCGGATTGCCGGTCTGCTCCCAGAAATAGGCGTAGTGGGACAGCGTCTCGAGCGTCGTCCCCGACTTGGAGGAGACGATGAACATCGTGTTCGCCAAATCGAGCGACCTCTCGGCGTGCCGGATCATCTCTGGGTGCGTCGTGTCGAGGACGTGCAGGTGCTTCTGGCCGAACGTCCGCTTCAGGACCTCGGGCGCGAGTGACGAGCCACCCATGCCGAGCAGCACGAACGTCTCGAACTTCGTGCGCGCAGCCTGCGCGAACTCGGCGACCTCACCTGCGCGCTCCAGCATCCGTTGCGGCTCGTCGAGCCAGCCCAGCCACTGGTCCTCGTCGGCGCCGGTCCAAACCGTCGCGTCGCGAGCCCAGATTCGCTCGACCAGTTGTTGTTGCGTCGCGACCGACATCAAGCCGGCGCCAGCTGACCGCGCTTCGCCCGAATTCCTTCCAGCAGCTCATCGAAGGAGTCCGCGAACTTCTGCACGCCCTCGCGCTCGAGCGTTTCGGAGACGTCGTCGTAGTCGATGCCGGCCGCGGCGAGGTCTTCGAACAGCTTCCGCGCTGCGTCGATGTCCTCCGTCAGGGTCAGCGCGACCTTGCCGTGGTCCTGAAACGCGACCATCGTCTCCTCGGGCATCGTGTCCACCGTCTCCGGCCCGATCAGCTCCTCGACGTACATGACGTCTCGGTACTCAGGATTCTTCGTCGACGTGGACGCCCAGAGGCAGCGCTGCTTCGTCGCGCCCTTCGCCTCGAGCGCTTCCCAGCGCGGGCCCGCGAAGACCTCCAGATAGTTCTGATAGGCGAGCTTGGCGTTGGCGATCCCGAGTGAGCCCTTGAGCTTCGTCGCCTGCCCGCCGATCTCGTCGAGTCGCTTGTCCGTTTCCGTGTCGACACGCGACACGAAGAAGCTCGCCACCGAGTGCACCTGCTTCGGGTCGCCGCCACTCTCCACGAGCCGCTCGAGGCCGCGGAGGTACGCCTCCATCACTTCCTTGTGCCGTTCGAGCGAGAAGATCAGCGTGACGTTGATGTTCTTGCCGAGGGCGATCATCGCCTCGATCGCCCCGAGGCCGGGCTCTGTCGCCGGAATCTTCACGTAGAGGTTGGGCTTGTCGATCCAGTCGTGCAGGCGCTTGGCCTGCGCGACCGTGCCGTCGCGGTCGTACGCGAGCGTCGGGTCGACCTCCCACGACACGTAACCGTCGAGACCCTCTCCCTCGTCCCAGACCTTCCGCAGGAGGTCGCATGCATCCGAGATGTCGTGCGAAGAGAGCTGCAGGAAGGTCTCCTTGGGATCTTCCTCGCCCGTCTCGAGGATCTCTCTGAGCTGTTCGTCGTAGGCGTCGCCTTCCGCAATCGCCTTCTGGAAGATCGTCGGATTCGACGTGACGCCGACGACCGCGTCCTCTTCCATCATCCGCGCGAGCTTTCCGCTCTTCAGCATCTGTCGCGAGAGGTAGTCGATCCAGACGCTCTGGCCGAGCGCCGACAGCTTGTGCAAGTTCGAGTCAGGCATGGGCGGGATTCCTTTCAATGTCTTCGATCATCTGCAGTCGTTTCACATAACGCTCGCCGCCGTCGAACCGTGCCGCGAGAAAGGTCGTGACGAGTTCGCACGCGAGCGAGGGCCCGACGACCTCGGAGCCCAGGCAGAGCACGTTCATGTCGTCGTGCTCGACGCCCTGGTGGGCCGAGTACACGTCGTGACAGATCGCCGCGCGGATCCCCGGCAGCTTGGACGCTGCGATCGAGGCGCCGACGCCGGAGCCGCACACGAACACCCCACGCTCTGCGTCTCCACGGAGGACAGCCTCACCGATCTGGCGTGCCTTCTCCGGGTAGTCGATCCGCTTCGCATCCGTATCGGTTCCCAGGTCCACCACCGAGTGCCCGGAGAGCGCCTCCAGCACAGCGTCACGCAGATGGACTCCGCGGTGGTCGAATGCGATCGCCACCTTCACGGCATGACCGTACCCCAACGGCGGCAGAGTAAGCCGGTTGGCTCCTAGAATGGCTGCGATGGAAGCCAACGAGCTCCGGGAACTCGGCCAGCAGTTCCGCGTCGATTCGATCCGCCCGGCGGCGGTTGCGAAGTCCGGGCATCCGACGTCCGGGATGTCGGCCGCCGACCTGATGGCCGTCCTGGTCGCGAACCACCTGCGCTACGACTTCGGCGACCCGAAGAACGCCGCCAACGACCGGCTGATCTTCTCGAAGGGCCACGCGTCGACCCTCTACTACGCGATCCTCCGGGCGGTCGGGGCGATCAGCGACGAGGAGCTCCTCACCTACCGCAAGTTCGGCAGCATGCTCGAAGGGCATCCGACGCCGATCATCCCGTGGGTCGACGTCGCCACC
>DATHGN010000144.1:0-9561 GCA_035317565.1 Gaiellaceae bacterium | reverse complement strand
GCGCAGGAGCGTTGCGTTCACGGAGTCGGTCACCCAGAGTGCACCCGCTCCCGTCGCGACACCGGCGGGTCGCCCCGAGATCGGGACCTGCGCGGCAACGTGGCCGTTGCTCTCGACGAGACCGGCGGCGTTCGCGGCGATCGTGCTGTCGGCGGAACCGCTACCGGTGAGGAAGATCGCGAGCAGGCCTCCGACCAGAACCGCGACGGCGACCGCACCGCCGACGAGCCAGCGCCGGTTCGTTTGTCGCCGCGGCGCCGCTGCCGGCGTCGGCACCGGCGGCAACGGCTCGTCCGGGACGACCTCGTTGACCTTGACCCGCTCCGCGATTCCCTTGAGCCGCTCGGCCTTGCGGGGCCGGTACTGCAGGCCGTCGACCTTGCGGGCGAGATGCGCGACGCCCTCGCTCGCGAGCACCTGGCCCGGCGCTGCGATCGAGCAGAGACGCGCCGCAAGGTTGAGCGCACCGCCGCGATACCCACCGCCCGGCAGCGGCACCGCCTCGCCGGCGTCCAGCCCGATGCCGACCCCGAGCGGCAAGTCGATGCGACAGCGGCGCTGCACCTCGACCGCTGCGCGCAGAGCCTGGCGCGCGGAAGCGAAGACGACGAGCGCCTCGTCCCCGCGCAGCTCGATCAGATCGCCGTCGTACTCGGCGACAACACGGCCGACGATGTCCGCGAACGACGAGGCGAGCTCAGCCGCAGCCTCGTCGCCGTGCTCCTGCGTGAAGCGGGTGTAGCCGCGGACGTCGGCGATCAGGAAAGTGCGGACGACCGGGGCCAACCCGGACTCGCTCTGCCTTCGATCGCCTCGTTCTTCGCCGCCGTCGATGTTTCAGTCTAAATCGCTAGTACCGGCCCATCTCTTGGAGTCGCTCGTCGCTGATGCCGAAATGATGGGCAACCTCGTGGAGCACGACGTGCCGGATCTGGCGGCGCAGAGTCTCCGGATCGGCGCCGTAGATGCGCTCGAGCGGGCCGCGGTAGATCGTGATCTTGTCCGGTAGGACGCCGGAGTACCCAACACCCCGTCGCGTCAGCGGAATGCCCTGGTAGAGCCCGAGCAACGGCTGGCCGGGCGGCGGCTCGTCTTCGACGACGATCGCGACATTGGAGATGTCGTCTCGAAGGTCGCGCGGAAGCGACGCTACTGCGTCAGCTACCTCCTGCTCGAAATCGACTTCTCCGCCTGTCTCGGCCACACCTACGAAAGTAGCTGATCAACTCGATGCTCATCTCGTCGTCTTAGAGCCAAGGGGGACGACCAAAGGAGGGGGCCTACGGGCCCTCTCCGTCGTTCCGGGCCTAAACCCCGGGGAGTTGCTGCAGCAGGCTGATGAGCTGCTCGATGGGAAAGCGGTGGACGAATCCACGCAGGAGGTCCGCGATCGTCGAGTTGAGCGCGCCCGCATTCTCGGCGTCGTCGATCGAGCGCAAGAGCCCGGCGCGGACGAGTTCGTCGACCTGCTGCGTCGAAACATGATGCTGGCGAGCGAAGCGGGAGAGTGCGTCGCGGCTCGCGAACGCAAGCACCATGTCCTCGCGCGAAACGTGGAGCTTGCAGGCCGCGCCGTCGAGCCCCGAGAGCACGATCTGCTCGACCGTGTGCTGGAGGCCCTGCGGGTTGCGCCAGTCGCGAACTGCGCATGGATCGGCGACGCGCGCGGGCGCGTAGGAGGCTCCACCAAGCGCGAGGTAGACGACGATCAGCGCGAGCGAGGCTGCGGCAGCTGCGGCAATCGCTCGCATCAGACACTGACCTCACGACGGCTGAGCAAGATCGGCACGAGGGCGGCCAGACAAAGAAGCGCCGCGACGAGGAACGCATGCGAGAACGCTTGCGTGACGGCTCGGTCGAGCTGATCTTGAAGCTTGGAGACGAGGTCGGCGTAGCCGGATCCCTCATGCTTGCCGACCACCTCGGAGACGTCGGGTATCCGCGCCTGCTGTTTCGCATCGTCGACCGCGGCGGCGATGTGCCGCGCGACGGCGATCTTGTCGAGCGGCGGGATCCGGCTGTCGAGTACCGCGGCCGTGCCGGACGCGAGCACTTCGCGTTCGCTCTTGTGGAGGTCGTGCGTGAAGATCGGCGTTAGCACCAGCAACCCGAGGACGACGCCCGCGTGGCGCGCTGCGATCGTCCAGCCACCGTGTACCGCCTGCGCCGAACGGCCGGCGAGCGCACGCTCCGTCAATGCCGACAGAGCGAAGCCGAGGCCGGCTCCGATCGCGAGCTGCGGTGGGAACGTCCAGGCGGCACCGGCGTGCGGCAGCCAACCGAGCGCGGCCAGCCCCCCGGCGATGAGGAGCACGCCCGAGCTCGCGCGGACCCAGAGCGGTGTGATCGTCCGCCCGAAGCGCGCGGCCGCGATCGCGGCGAGCGGCATGACCGTCACGGCGAGCCCCGCCTCCAGCGGATCGAGCCGCCAGCCGTTGATCAGCAGGATCACGAGCAGAAAGAGCGCCGCGACGAGGCCGCCCGGGATGAGCAGGAGGGCCGCATTCGCGCCGATGTGCGGCCGTCCGGCCGGCTCGGGCACGACCACGGCATGCGCGCCGCGCAGCGCGACCAGGGCGAGCAGGACGACCGGCGCCTGCACGAAGAAGATCGACTCCCAACCCAGCAACTGGGTGAGGATTCCGCCGACGGCGGGTCCGAGCGCGGCGCCCACGATTCCGGCGACCGCCCAGACGCGGGCCGCGCGTGCCTCCGTTCGTGCGGCCTGGCTCAAGAGGTCGAGCGCCGCGCAGACAACGGCGGCCCCTGCGACACCCTGGAGCGCGCGACCGGCGACGAGCACACCGAACGAAGGCGCGAAGCCGCAGAGAAGTGACGCCGCCGAGAAGACGAGGATCCCGACGCCGAAGACGGGAACCGGACGGCGACGCGCGAGAAACGCAGCCGGCAGTGCCGAGAGGGCGAGCGCCAGATTGAAGGCGGTGAGCACCCAGGCGAGCGTCGAGATCTCGACGTGGTAGCGCGCGAGGATGTCCGGCAGCGCGATCGTCACCACCGACGAGTCGGCGAGAACGACGCCGACCGCGACGGCAAGCAGGACGGCTGGAGTGCGCACCTCGCGGATGACACTAGTGTGGTGCGCACATTGGAGCGCGCGCCTGGAGAACTGAATCTCCAGGCGCGCGCGGGCGATGCGTCCCCTCCGGTCGTCCCCTACAGGTCGAGCTCGAGGCCCACGGCTCGTCGGGCGTGGGCGATCAGGAAGCTCAGCGCCCCCAGATCAGCCCGCCGCAGCCGGCGTTGCCCGCGGAGCTCGCGTGCGACTCGTTCCGACTCGGCTTCCCGCTCGCGCCGCCGCCTGCGCTCACGGACCTCGTGCAGATATTGGTGATACGCGTACACGACGCCTCCTAATGGTCGTGCTGAGTGACCGGTCACTGCTCGTGGACGGGTCAAACAACTTGGGACTCCTTTCGTTTGTTCGCGCTCGCAGAAGCGAGCGCCAGACATGTGGGCGTGCGTGATCGCCGGCTACGGACGAACGCAGCCAGTGAGCCCGCAGGCCCGGTGTGGCGATGAGGCCTACGGCTTTACGCGCAGAGATCTACGCGGGTACCGAGAGGCCAGTTGGAAATGTTCGTGAAGCGGTAACGCAACTTGGACCTCCTTTCCACCGTTGGCGAGCAGCTATGTGCTCCTCGCATCTGCAATCGAGTGTTGCAGCGACACACGACCGTGTCAAGAACTTTTCTGAAATCCGATTCTCTCTGAGCCAACCGCTCGATCACTGACCGAACCAGCGTGCGCTGCGGCTCGAACCGAAGTGACGCTTCTCCGCGACGAGCTCGCGCGACGGTTCCTGGAACGTGCCGGTCGGCTTCGGCCCCGAGAAGAAGTCCACGTCGACGCGACCGACGCGGCCGGCGCCGAACTCGATGTAGCAGGAGCCTGTTCCGTCGTACTCACCGGATTCATCGCCGCCCCGCAGCTTCGAGATCAGCGCCGTGGCGACAACGCGCGCCTGCCTCTCGGAAAACACTCCCGCCTTCGGCACCCCCACCGTGGCGACGTCTCCGAGTGCGTACACGCCGGGAAACCTCGTCTCGAGCGTCTGCGAGCTCACCGGTACATAGCCGTCTTCGGTCATTCCGCTCGCCACGACGACCTCTGGAGCTCGGTGCTTCGGGACGCCGAGGAAGAGGTCATAGGCAAGCTCGGTGCCGTCGTCGAGCACTGCGACGCTGCGCGCCGCATCGAGAGAGCTCACGCGGTGGCCGGAGACGAACTCGATGTCACGCTCGGCGAAGGCCTCGAGCAAGGCGCGAGACGTATCAGGTGACGGAGGGATGGGAACCTCGAAGGGGATGACGAACGAGATCTTGCAATCCTCGCGGACGCCGCGCTCCAACAGATAGTCGTGCAGCAGCAACGCCGCCTCGCTCGGCGCCGGCGGACATTTGAACGGCGCGCCGCAGACGCCGACGATCGCGCGACCCTGCGAGAAGGTCGGCAGCACGTCGCGCAGACGCTCGGCGCCCTCCACTGAATAGAACTCGCTGCCGCCCTCGGCGAGTCCCTGTGTCGCGTCGAGGTCGTAATCGGCCCCGAGCGCCACGATCAGGAAGTCGGCCTCGTGCACCTCGTCGTCCGTGGTCACGCGTCGTGCTTCGGGATCGATCGAGGTAACCGTCTGCTGCAGAAACCGCACCCCGGGCTTGGCGATCTCGCGGTAGCGGAGGCGGACCGCCTCGGGCGCCGTCCGGCCGAACATCACGTCGAGCTTCGAGTACCCGAAGACGAATGCGTCGTTCTTGTCGATCAACGTGACGTCGACGTCGTCGCCGAGCGCTTCCGACAGCGTCGTCGCGAGCTCGAGACCCCCGAAACCAGCCCCGAGGAGCAGAACTCTTGTGTTCATCGCCTCGATCGTAGTGAAACGACCCCTATGTCGTCCGGTCCGCGCGGGACCATTCAGGGCGATGGCTTGGCCCCGGCTGATGCGCTGCCGTGAATGCCGCCGCGAATCGCTCGATTCGCGCTGGTCCCCGCTCTGCCCCGTCTGCTACGAGAGCGTGCAGCTCGAGCAGCGTCGCCTCGAGATCCGGCCGGCCGCGCTCGACGAGCCCGGCTGGAGCGACCCTGCGCGGCTCGATGCAGCCTTTGAGAGCGCACTCGGATCGGAGCTGCCGTGAGTCCTGGGCTCGCGCTGTTTCTCGTCGTGCTCTTTGTGCTCGTCGCGCTTGCCGGAGCCTCCTTCTTCCGGCACCCGCTCGCGGTGCTGCTCGTGTTCCTCGCGCTTCCCCTCGGCCTTGTCCTCCAGGCAGCCTTCGGGACCGGCGTCAGCGTGTTCGCGATCGGGCTGCTGGCCGCAGTCACCGCCGTGATCCACACGATCGCCGACACCCTCAGGCTGCTACGAGCGGCGAATCGGCCGACCCGTGAATCGTCGCCGGCGCTCGCCCACGACCGTACAGAGAAGTCGCAGTCGGACCGCTCGCGCATCGCAGCCTGACCGACCCTGATATGGACCAAAAGAGGTCTTGACCTCCGACCGCGACCGGTGCACAGTAGGTTCGGTAGGGCAAGACGTGGGTCATGGGGCTCCGAGCCCAAAGCCGCGGGGCGGGAGACTGTTGCGACTGAACCAGATTTTGGTGCGACTGGCGGCTGCCGCCGTGGTCGGACTGCCGATCGCCCTGATTCCGGGGGCTCCCAGCGCTGCCACGGGCCGCGTGCTTTACGTGGATCAGCACAACCGCGGGTGCTCCAATTGGGGCTCAGGAACCGCGCGGCGGCCGTTTTGCGGCATCGGACCGGCGGCAGCCATTGTCGGCCCCGGCCAGACGGTGCGAGTCGCCGCCGGGAGCTACGCCGAGAACGTCCGCGTCTCGAGATCCGGCACCTCCAGGGCTCCAGTCGTCTTCACAGCAGCGCCGGGAGCGAAGGTGATCGTGCACGGTCGGGCGAGCGGCTTCACGATCACCGGAAAGAACTGGGTCAGGATCACCGGCTTCAGGGTCACCCAGACCGCGAGCTATGGGATCGCCGTCTCGAACTCCTCCCACGTCACGCTGGCGAACAACCAGGTGAGCTACTCCGGGCAGCCCCTCCCCAACCTGGCCAGTTACGGAATCCGCCTGGGCCATGTGACGAACTCCCTGGTCACGAATAACAGGGTGCACCACAACACGAATGCCGGGATCGCGCTGGTCGACAACTCTTCTGGCAACACGGTCAAAGCGAACGAGTCGTTCGCCAACGCTCAGGGCTTCCAGCGGGGCGCCTCCGGCATTCGTATGTTCGCAGCTCCGCGGAACATCCTCGCCGGCAACTTCGTGCATGACAACGAAGACTCCGGCATCGAGAGCGATTCGGGGGCGAACGACACACTGGTCAACAACATCATCTATCGCAACGGCGACCATGGCATCGATGACTCCAAAGCCCCAGGAAATCGGATCATCGCCAACACCGTCTACAAAAACACGACTTCCGGTATCAACGTGGAGGGGAACTCGACCGGCGTAACGATCGCAAACAACATCAGCGTCGACAACGGCATCAACAGCCCGAGGTCCCGCGGCAACATTCTGGTCGATGCCAGCTCGACGCCAGGAACGACGATGGATTTCGACCTCGTCTATCTCAGCACGCCAGACAAGCTGCTCGTGTGGGGCTCGTCGAGCTATTTCTCGCTCGCGGCGTTCCGAGCCGCGACCGGCCGAGAAGTACACGGCATTCAGGCCGACCCGAAATGGATCGACGCACCGATCGGTAACTTCCACCTCCGCGCCGGCTCGCCTGCCATCGACGCTGCGAATTCTGCCGTGAGCGGACAACCGAGCCGGGACGTGAAGAGGAGAGGCCGCTTCGACGACCCTGCAATTCCGAACACCGGCGCCGGCCCGCGCACCTACGACGATCGCGGCTCCTTCGAGTTCCGGCCACCCCGCCATCCCTAACAGCGACCTCTACGCCCGGAGGCGCCGTTTATTTCCCGGATGATCGAGCAGGACAGGACTCATGCTCGTTCTCCTACTCGTCATCATCCTGATCCTCGCGCTCGGCGGCGGGATCTTCATCAGCAAGTTCCTCTTCCTGCTGCTGCTCCTGTTGCTGGTCCTGCTGCTTTTCCGCGGCCGGTTCTAGCACTCAGGACAGCGGAAGCCGGAACTGCAGCGCGGGGCCGAGCGGGCCTGAGCCCAGCTTCCACGTCACGCGGTATCTCCCGGGAGATTTCACCGGAAACTGCCGCGCGTAGTTGACGCGCGAGCCCCAGGTCGAGCCGCCCTGCCTGAACACCGGGAACAAGCCGCAACGCTGAGGTGCCGCAGGCCGTGTGCGACGGACGCAGAGCCCGTACCGATTGAAGTACTTCGCGGCGGTCGTGATCTCGAGTGAGACCTTTCCACCTCGATTCAAGACGCCGAAGCACACGTCGCCGCTCGAGCTGCAGTAGCTCGCGATCGTCTTCGTGCGGGGCGCCGTCGGACTCGCCGAAGCCGTCAGAGCGCATGAGAACGCTACAAGCACTAGTGCCAGCGTGAGAAAGCCCGATTTTGCAATGAATTGCATGTCCCCGACCACGCTACTTCCTGGACGAGACGACGCCAATCGGTGAATACCAACAAGCCTGACCTCGGCTATGGTGGACCGGACTCCGTAGCCGCGCCCGCGTACTCATTGGGGTGATCAGCGAGACCGTGCACTCGCTCTGCTGCAGAGAAAGACCTGCAATACCGCACCGAGCCTCCCAAAGGCCCGTCCTCGCCGCGGACGTTTCGCCTGACTGATAGGAGGTACCTGAAGAGAAACCGATGAAAGGATTCCGCGTGTTCAAACGCACAAAGTCACAAGTACTGAAGGACAGCGCCGCGAGCGCGACCGATTACGCCACCGCGCTCGCGAAGGACAGGAAGTTCCGCAAGGAGCTTTTGTCGGCCATGCGCCACGGGACGATCGCACGCCGCAGGGCCGCGAGCCGCATCGGCTTCCTCGCCGCTGTGACCCGGCTCGGCACCGACCCGAAGCTGAAGAACGAGCTCCGCAAGATGACGCAGAACCTCGACCGCGCCTGGTCACGCGTCGAGAAGAAGCGCAGTCACAAGCTGCGCAACACGATCTTCGTCACGGTCGGCGTGGGCGGCGCCGTCGCCGCGGCGCTCAAGAGCCGCAGTAACGGCACGCTGCCAAGCGTTCCGTTCACAGGTGGTTCCTCGCCCCGCACGATCGACGAGTCGATCGAGGTCAACGTCCCCGTCTCGGTGGCGTACAACCAGTGGACGCAGTTCGAGGACTTCCCGCTCTTCATGGAAGGCGTCGAGCACGTCCAGCAGCTCGACGACACGCGCCTGCACTGGGTCGCGAACGTCGCCGGCAAGAAGGCCGAGTGGGACGCAAAGATCCTCGAGCAGCATCCCGACAGGCAGATCAGCTGGATTAGCGAGGACGGAAAGAAGACGCGCGGCACCGTCACGTTCGAGCCGATCAGCGAGGACAAGGCGCGCATCCGCCTCTCGATGAGCTATCAGGCCGATCCGATCGAGACCGTCGGCTCAGCCGCCGGGCTCGACTCGCGACGCGTCAAAGCCGACCTCGAGCGGTTCAAGGAACTGGTCGAGACCCGAGGCACCGAGAGCGGTGCCTGGCGCGGCGAAGTCGCAGCAGGCAAGACCAAGAGTTAGAGGAACAGACCCCAGGGCCACGCGGAGCGATCCGCGTGGCCCTTTTTTCTGGACCGAACGCTTGTCAAGCGGGCCGAGGCGGTTCATGCTCCGTCTGGGTTTGCGCGATCCGTCACGCCGTCGGTTCGGATCCCACCGGGTGAACCTGTCCGGCCGTCTTGACCAGCCCCGATTCGGCGTTTCGACCGTGCGACCACGCAGGCGCGACCGAAACGGAGGCAGCTAGATGGCACAGCCAGAACACCTGAAGCAGGCGGCAGCCTCGCCTGTCGAGACGGACGAGCCGGAACACCTCGAACCGGGCGTCGCCCTCTGCCTCTCCGGTGGCGGTTACCGCGCCATGATCTTCCACGTCGGCGCGATCTGGCGGCTCAACGAGCTCGGCTACCTGGCGAAGCTCGACCGGCTCTCGAGCGTCTCCGGCGGTTCGATCACCGCCGGCGTGCTCGGCCTGAACTGGCACCGGCTCCAGTTCGACGCGAACGGCGTCGCCACCAACCTCGACGAGGAGTTCGTGAAGCCTTTGCGGAAGCTCGCGTCGAAGACGATCGACCTGGGCGCCGTCATCCGCGGCATCCTCCTGCCCGGCACGATCTCCGACCGCATTGCGGGCTCGTATCGCAAGCACGTCTTCGGTGAGGCGACACTCCAGGATCTCCCCGACCGCCCGCGGTTCGTCATCAACTCCACCAACCTCCAGACGGGCGCGCTCTGGCGATTCTCTAAGCCCTATATGGCGGACTACACGGTCGGGATGGTCCGCAACCCCCAGGTCGAGCTCGCTGTTGCGGTCGCGGCGTCTTCCGCCTTTCCGCCGATCCTCTCCCCCGTCGACCTCAGCGTCGATCCCGCGAGCTACGACGCGGCCGAGAACGGGCCGTTTCACATGCCGCCGTACACGACCGACGCCGTGCTC
>DATHGN010000143.1:0-3692 GCA_035317565.1 Gaiellaceae bacterium | reverse complement strand
CGGAGTCACGTAGTCGAGTGACTTCCAGAGGAAGTTCGAGCTGAACTGGACGATGTGGAAGCTGTCGCTCGACGAGAGCTCGAACACGGCGTCGACCGTTCCGGCAGAACCGCAGTTGAGCGTGAAGCTGAGCGTGTTCTGATTCCCCGGGTCGGCAGCGGCCGGTCCGGCGGCGAGGACGAGGAGCGTGGCGGCGGCAGCGAGCAGGACGAGGACGCGTCGCATGTTGGCCTCCTTATCGTGGGCGAGGACGGCCCATCTTAGGGGCGCAGATGTCGAATCTGCGGCACGGCAGGGGCCGCGGCTGACCACTGGTACGTGACCAGGAGACCAGGGCCGTCATCCTAGATCTAGGCGTCTTTGATGATTCGGGCGCCGCGACCGTGGGTTGCGAAGCTGAACGACCAGCGGATGAGGACGAGCAGCCGATTCTGGAAGCCGATCAGGTACCAGAGGTGGACGACCAGCCAGGTCGCCCAGGCGGGAAAGCCGCTCAGCCGGACGCCCTTGATGTCGGCGACTGCCGCTGCTCGTCCGATCGTGGCTAGGTTGCCTTTGTCCCTGTAACGGAAGGCGCCGTAGGGGCGGCCTCGGAAGCGTGCGCGGACAACACGGGCCGCATACCGTCCTTGCTGCATCGCGACGGGTGCGACGCCCGGTAGCAGGACCGGGTCGCCGTCGGCATCACGGACGCGAACCATGTCGCCGATTGCGAACACCTCCGGGTGTGCTGGAAGGGTGAGATCGGATTCGACCGTGATGCGGCCGGCGCGGTCGCGCTCGGCTCCCGTCAGTTCGGCGAGCCGGCTGGCGAGGCCGGACGCAGTGACGCCGGCAGCCCACACGACGGCGCGGCTGGGGATGCGCTCCGTGGCACCGTGTCGCCCGTCGATTGTCACGCTGGTGGCGTCGATCCCGATCACGGTGCGGCCGGTGAGGACAGTTACGCCGAGGCGCTGGAGCGCTCGCTTGGCCTTCGCCGACAGCGACGGTGGGAAGGTCGTCAGAACGCGGTCAGCGGCCTCGACGAGCAGAATGCGGGCCTGGCGGGGATCGATGGTGCGGAAGTCGCGCCGCAGCGTGTCCCGCGCCAGCTCCGCGATCTGCCCGGCCATCTCAACGCCGGTCGGCCCGGCGCCGACGACGACGAACGTGAGCCACGCATCGCGTGCGTCCGCGCTCGGCTCGGCTTCGGCGGCCTCGAAGGCGGCGAGGAGGCGGCTGCGGACGGCCAATGCGCTCTCGAGCGACTTGACCTCTGCGGCGTACGTCCTCCATTCGTCGTGGCCGAAGTACGAGTAGTGGGAACCGCCGGCGACGACCAGCGTGTCGTAACCGAGTCGCCTGGCCACCGGCACCGCCGAGACGGAGCGCAGGTGCAGCTCCCGCGCGTCGAGATCGAAATCCGCGACGTCGGCCAGCACGACGCGAACGTTGCGGTCGCGCTTGAAGATCCCGCGGAGCGGATACGTGATCTCGCCAGCCGAAAGCGCCCCGGTAGCGACCTGGTAGGTCAGCGGCTGAAAGAGGTGGAAATTGCGGCGGTCGACGAGGGTGACCTCGACCGGCGCACGCCGCAGCTTCAAGACCGCCTGAAGGCCACCGAAACCTCCGCCGACGACGACGACGCGGTGTCGTCCCATCGGCCGAGAGTATTCCAGCGACCCACCGGCGTGATCCTCGTGGCCAGGGCTGGTGTCTCAGACGCGGGCACGCAAGCTGGAGTGGGGGTGATCGGATGCACAGCGCAGGCGATGACGAGTGACTGCCCGAGCCCGCCTAGCTTCAGGCGTCGCGGAAGTGCCGCTGCGGGCGTCGCAATGCCTCTTATGTCCGACGCTGAGACCTGGTGGGCACCAACGATCGTGGGAGCGCTCATTGCGGTCGTCGGCGGGTTAGTCGCGTGGGTGGGCTCGGCCGCCGGTCGCCAACAACCTAGCAACCCAGGAATCGGCGCGTCCTCGCGCCGGGCGGTTGACACTCCTAAGGGGTAGGTGGGCTTCCAAGCGAGGGCCTTAGGCTCGTCCCGGGTTCGGCGACCCCCGGCCGACGCTCATTCCGCGAGTTTTGGCCGCACGTTTCGGCGCTCATAGAAGGCGGCAGGGAAAGGACGTGCTCGCGGACACCGACGTGTTGCGCCGGACGGCGACGTTTCAGGCCGCGTACTTCCTAGTGACCGGTCTGTTGCCGATCGTGTCGCGGCCGACGTTCGAGGCGGTCACGGGTCCAAAGACGGACTATTGGCTTGTCCGGACCGTTGGGGCTCTGGCCTCCGTCATCGGCACAACGCTCGGAATCGCGTCTTACAGAAATCGTGTGTCCAGCGACCTCGCTCTGCTCGGGATCGGAAGCGCGCTGGCCTTCGGAGCCGTCGATGTCTTTTACGTCACTACTGGCAGGATCTCGCGCGTCTACCTGGTCGACGCGGCGGTCGAGTGTCTCATTGCAGGAGGATGGGCCTCGGCACTCCAGCGTCCGTAACTGAAGCGCCGGCCGCAGGCTGCCCTCCGCTCTTTTGGCAACCCGCAGACGGGGGATGAATCAACCGTCGCCCTCGCCGATGCTGAGAGCGAGAGCGTGGCGAGGCTCGATGCGACGGAGCCAACAGCAGGCGGTCCTTCGTGAGCATGCCCTCTGGCGAGGGGCTCTGTTCAGGAGACGAGGTACCGAATGGAAGTGGCGAAAGTTTTTCGCCATCTCGCCTGTCTTCTCTAGTGAGGGCGGCCCCTCGAGGGAGTTCCGTGCGTGAACTGCGGACACACACGGAGGGAGGAGCCGCCCGCTCTATCCCTTGCCTGATCGGGTCGAAGGGGTCATAGTCGACGTGGGGTGGGCCTGCGGCCTATGCAGCGTGAGCGATTGCTCTCCCCTCGCCGCGTTGCGACTGTGGCAAAGGATGCCTGAGGGAGAGTCGTCAGAGAAATCTCCCCGCCCCCCCATTTGTGCGGCGGCGCCAGCCCGTGTTTACCGGAGTCCGGAAGTGTCGATGTAGGTCGATGGGGCTGGGCGCGAAGGGGCCTGGCCCCTTCAGCGCGGGTGGGCCCGGCCTGGGGATGAACGTTTGCGCGTAGACGGCGAGGAGAACTAATTTCGGCATGCAGTCGAGAGAAGAAAGGATCGCCCGCAACGACTCGACGTTCAGGGACGCGAACGAGAAGATTGCGACGGCGGCGGGTAAGTACGAGCTTGTGGAGAAGGTGCCTTTCATCTGCGAGTGCGCGACGGAGTCATGCACAGAGATAGTCCGGCTCTCGCTGGCCGAGTACGAGGAAGTCCGGTCGGCTCCAACGCGCTTTTTTGTCGTGCCTGGCCATCAGGCTTGCGAAGGGGTCGTCAGTTTTCTCGAAGATCGCGAGGGCTATATCGTGCTTGAAAAGGAGGGTCGTGCCGGGGAGGTAGCGACTGAGCTTGACCCACGTTCGGATTCCTGATGTAAGTCCATCCGAACTAGGGGAGGTTCCCAGCGTGGAAGAGCGGGAACGCCGAATCGGCATGAACGAGGCGCTGTTCCGTGAAGTGAACGAGCGGCTTGAGGAACTGGCTCAAGGCTTCGCGCATCCTGAAACGCTTGACCTGATCTGCGAGTGCGGCAACGCGAGTTGCGCGAGCCGGATCGAGATGGACCGCAAGGAGTACGAGCAGGTCCGCTCCGATTCGGCCACGTTCGCGATCGTCAAAGGACACGAGATCCC
>DATHGN010000142.1:0-42268 GCA_035317565.1 Gaiellaceae bacterium | reverse complement strand
GAACGTTGTGTCGCATTGCGACTGTCGCGACGAGCGCCTGCGAGCCGTCGCCGCCGGCCATGCCGATCACGTCCGCCCCGTCGCTCAGGGCCTGTTCTGCCAGTTCCAGGAGGTCGTCACCGCGCTCGAGCACCACCGCCCTGATCCCGCGCTTGCCCGCCTCTCCGGCCAGGTCGAAGCGCTCGGCTTTGCCGCCGCCTGACTTGGGGTTGATCAGCAAGACTGCCGACCTCGCTCTGGATGGTCTCGCCGCGGGTTGCGTGGAGTCGGTTCTCCCGGGACTCTGCCTGCGAAGTGCCATGCGACTCGCGGCGCCGAACGCGGCGATCGCGACCACCAGGGCAACTAGCTCGCCGATCAAGCCCTGCGCTACGAGCGCGACCACGCCGCCCGCCAACGCGGCGACCGCGACTGCAATGCCGAGAAGTCGCGCGATCCCCCGCCTTGTCGTCGCAATCCAGAGCCCCGCCCCGGCCAAGCCGAGCGCCACCAACACAAGCAGGAGCGCGACCACGTCGTCGGCGAGGAGGACTGCGAGCGTCGCGAGCACGCCCGCCGCGGCGACGAGCGCGATCCACGCCCAGATACGCGCCGTGCCCGGCCTCTTCATCGCCCGCCTCGATGGCTCATCTGTTTCGACCGCAGCGCATAGTGCTCAGGCCGTCACGCGAGCCTTCTTCCCGTTCTTTCGCTTCTGCTTCGGCATGATCTCCTCCGCCAGGCCCAGCTGCCGGCGCGAGCGGCGGCCGGCGACATGGACCCGCCCGCGGCCGAACGCATCGATCTTTCCCCAGCGGCCGGGGATGTCGAGCAGCTCAAGCCGCCCGATTCCCTGCGGCAGAACTGGATCGATGAGAAGGTTGTCGCCGATTGGCTCGAGGCCGAGCATCGTCCTCAGCAACAGCAGCGGCGCACCGGTCGACCAGGCCTGCGGGCTGCACGCCGTGGGGTACTGCACCGGATACTTCGTCAGCTCGCGTGCGTAACCGCCGAACGCTTCGGGTAGCCGTCCCTGGAAGTAGTCGGCGGCGTCGAGGATGCCGGCGGCGATCTGCGCCGCCTCGTCCTTGAAGCCGTAGCGACGGAGTCCCCATGCAATGAACGAGTTGTCGAAAGGCCAGACGGTGCCGACGTGGTAGCCGATCGGGTTGTAGCGCCCCTCTCCTTCGGCAAGGGTGCGAATGCCCCAGCCACTGAAGAGCCTCGGTCCCATCAGATTGGCGGCGACGGCCTTCGCCTTCTTCTTGTCGACGATGCCGCTCCACAGAAGGTGGCCGTTGTTCGAGGACAGCGCATCGACTTGTTTTCCATCGCTGTCGAGAGCGAGCGCAAAGTATTCGCCGTCTTCGACCCAGAAGTCGCGGTTGAAGCGGCGCTTGAGATCCGCTGCCTCATGCTCGAGCCGATCCGCATACGCCTCGTCCTTCCACACGAGCCGAGCGAGCCGGGCCCCGCGGACCTTCGCGTCGTAGGCATATCCCTGGAGCTCGCACGTCGCCCGCGGGAAGCCGGGAATCTCGCCGTTGCTGTAGGAGATCGAATCCCATGAGTCCTTCCAGCACTGGTTCTCGAGCCCGGTCTTCTCGTTGCGACGCTTGTACGATACGTAGCCGTTGCCCATGAGGTCGGCGTACTCGTCGATCCATGCGAGTGCCGCCCGAGCCTGCTGCTCTAGATCGCGGACGAGCTTTCTATCACCGGTCCACCGCTCGTACTCATCGAGCAGGACGACGTACAGCAACGTCGCGTCGGCGGCTCCGTAGTACGGGGAATGCGGTCGCTCTTCGAACGCAGTCATCTCCCCGTAACGCATCTCGTGCAGGATCCGGCCGGGATCCTCGTCGCGAAAATCGTCGAGACGGCTGCCCTGCCAGTCTCCGAGTGCGAGCAGCGTCGTCGCTGCGAGCTCGGGCGTGAACGGCAGCGACTGAAGGCTCGTGAAGATGCTGTCCCGGCCGAACATCGTCATGAACCAGGGAAGCCCGGCGGCGGGGAGACTGTGCCCGCCCATCACGGGCGGCGCGAAGCGAAGCGCAGCGAGGTCGACGAGGCTGCGCCTGTACGTGCTCTTGAGCGGCTCCCAGTCGGACTCCACACGTGGCGCGTCTTCCAGCCACTTGTCGAGGCTGCTTTCCATGTTCGGCCGTGCCTTTCTTCCCTTGCGGTGGTACTTCGGCGTCGTGTACGTCCCGCCCACGCCGACCGCTGTGACGACGTCCAGATCGGTCGTCCAAACACCGTGCGGCTCGATCTGAGCCACAAGCGTGAGGCCGGTCTCGTCGAAAATTGCCGGCGCCGAGGACGAGATCGACGTCGCGCGCCGGTACGTCTCGCGTGAGTAGCCGAGTCGCAGCGAGCCGTTCTCGACGCTGTTCGAATACTTCCCTTGCTTCTTGAGGGCGTCCTTGACCTCGAAGAGATCGGCGAAATCAGAAGCGGCTTCGATCCGGACCGTGATCTCCACCGGTTTGTCGTCGTGATTGAGGATCGTGAGCTCCTCGTGGAAGCCGTCGCCGACCGCGCGCCGGCGGATCACGGACAGCTTCGCATCGACGTAGACGGTCCCCGTGCCGGGCACGAGGAAGAAGCGGGTCTCAAAGTACTGCAGGTCGTCGACCGACAAGGGGTTCAGCCGCTCGCCGTCCAGCGTGAGGATCCACTTCGAGAGGAAGCGGGTGTCGAATGAGAACAGTCCCGTTGGGTCGGTCAGCGACGCTTCGATGTCCCCACGCGAGTCGCTCACGACGAAGGTGTTGCCGTCGAGGATCTGGACCAGCCCTTCACTCATGACGACCTCCCTGCGACGGCGACTTCTCGGCGGCGAACAGACTCGGCCGGCCCGGCGAAGACGCGTTGGAAGAGGACGAGCAACTCGGTATCGCCTTCGACGGCCACCTCGCCACGGAGGACTGCGGCCATTGCATTCTTCTCGCCGCGGACGATCCCGTCGAACAGCGGACGGTCGGTCGTGACCACGCAATCGGCTTCATCATGAGCCCGGGACACCAACACGTCGCCCTTCTTCAGCACCACCGACCAGTGCGCCGTGCTCGCACCGTCACTTATGTCGAAGCTCAACACCCCAGTTGCCTTGCGAAGCATCGGCTCGTGTCCTCTTCTACCGAGCTCGTCGAAAAACTCTGTAGTTGGATCCATCATCGCCTTCCCTTCGGTCTGTGCGGCAGGAGTCGGGCTCGCGAGCGCTCCTCTTGTTCAGGTGAATCGGAAGCAGCTCCGCGAAGTGCGGCGTACGCATACGGGTGGTAGAAAACGTCGAGGGCGCTTGACTCAGCCGCCTCCAACTCGAACGAATCGTCTGGGCTGGAGCCGACGACGGAGACCGTCAGGGTGGCGTCCTCCTTGGACCACAACAGCGCGATGTGCGTGCCGCCGCTCTCCCGATGGGCGAGCTCGATCACGCAATCAGCGCCGGACGATCTCATGCCCAAATCCACCCTGCGAACGATTGCGCCGGGGTCGGCGTCCGGCATCGTCCAATGGGGATGATCGGCGCCTCAGCGCGCTGCGGCCCCGCTCTCGTCGCAGGGGAGCGGCCCGGTCTGGCCCACGAGGCTACGCTCCCGAGCGAGCAGGCCCAGTGTGCGCTCCATCGCGACGGGCTGGAGTGCCCCGTAGCCGGCTTGGACGGGATCGTTGAGGAATCGGATCAGAAAGAGCGTCACGCCGATGACTGCAACGACTGAGCCAATCAGCACGGCCTGGACGATCGCCCGCTCACCACTGTCGGCGAAGAGGAGCATGAACACACAGATCACCCCGGCGATGAAGAAGAGAACGACCCAGAGCGGCGCCGGTATGACCCCCTCCGCACCATGCCTACGGTCCTCGCGCGCCAGCTCGCGATCTGCCCTGAGATCGAACCACTTGTCGTAGGCGGTCTGTTCGACGGCCGTCTTCGGAACCGTGAGCTTCAAGGTCCTGAACATGGCCACCCCCCAGGGGTTGAACACGTCCCCCTCCCTGCCTGACCGCAGTTGCGGCCACTCCTGGTGCACGACCGAGCGCGCATAGCAGATGAGCTCGTTCCCGAGCCGCTGCCGCGCGGCGACCGGGAAGAACTGCGCAGTCTCGAACTGCTGCGCGACGAGTAGCGCCTCCGTTTCCGCACCGCTCCTGGACTGGTCGTAGCTCGTGAAAGCAAGGAATACGATCAATCCGAGCAGAACCGAGAAGCCGGTGGCCAGCACACCGAAGACACCCGCGGCCCGGTCGCCGTCGGCAAAGAAGCTGCCGTCCGGTGCACGGCGTCGGACGAGCAGCAGCGCCGAGACCGCCAAGCCGACGGCGAGCGCGACGACCAGGCCGGCCCAGACGAGATTCATCGCCCGGCCGGGCTTCTAGTCGTGCTGCGCGGCGTGGGCCGGCTCACGGACGCGATCGATCGTCAGGCCGGCGCCCCAAGCGCAATCAACAGCAGGCAGATCGACACCGCCACCCAGAGGACGATCACCAGCGGCACCCACAGGGGCGTGTTCATCTCATTCGACCTAGGCTCGAGCCGGCCAGACCAACCCCGGCAGTGGCCGCCAACAGCAATCCCAAACGATGCCGGCTTGCAAACTGCCTGCCGGCTGCCAATGGCTCCGCCTTGCGCAGCTCGGACAGCCCGTAGCGCAGATCGGAGTGAGCGGGGTCGCTACGCGCACGCCGGCTAGATGCGACGAGACCCCAAACAGAGGCGACCAGATTTCTGTGCAACTCGACCTCGCTCGAGACGAGAAGCAAGGCACCTACGCCGTTGCGGAGATGCTCGCCTCGCGATCTGTCGGCAGTTGTCGGCTCCGGGTCGAACGCGACCACTCGCGCCAGCCCACCCAGCCCGAGGCGAAAGAGCTCCAAGCGGAAGAAGGTGGAGAACCGCATCATCTGCTGCCGATAGTTCCAGCTTGAACAATCCTCGCATCGTCCCGAGGGGGTGAAAGCCGAGCCGGGCACGCCGCGGAGTCGGGAATCGCCCGCTTTGGATGATGCAGACACGACTCGGCGGCGAGAGGCTGAACGCTCGGCCGCCGAAGTCTGCGCTCTCGCGTGAGTGCGGAGCGGGAAGGAGCAGAGCATGCGACTCGAGTTGGGGAAGTCGGTTCGTTGCACGGACGAGCTTTACGGCGAGCTCGCGGACGTGGTCATCGATCCGATCGCAAAGCAGGTGACGCATCTCGTCGTCGAGCCAAAGAACGGGGACGACACTGCCCGGCTCGTCCCGATCGAGCTCGTCGAGAGCGGCGACGACACAAAGGAGATCAGGCTGCGCTGCACAGCCGAGGACGTCCGCCGACTCGACCACGTCCACGAGTTCGCCTATCTGCGTATGGGCCAGCCCCCCGAGAGCGATCCGGATTGGGACGTAGGCATCGAAGACGTGCTCGCGCTCCCCTACTACGAGAGCCCAGAGATCATGGGGTACGAAGGCGGGCTCGGCGATAGCGGGGTTAGGTTCGACCGCGTCCCGAAGGGAGAGGTGGAGGTCAGGCGCTCGAGCGCAGTCATCGCGGCTGATGACCATTTGCTCGGCAAGGTCGACGGGTTCGTGGTCGACGACACCCACATCACGCACTTCGTCCTCGAGCGAGGGCACCTGTGGGGGAAGCGCGAGATCACGATCCCGATCGGCGCAGTCGCCAAGGTCGAGAACGATGCCGTCTCTCTGAGCCTCTCCAAAGCTCAGGTAGAAGACTTGCCGTCGGTTCGCGTGCATCGCAACTCGTAGCCAGGAATCGGGGGCCGATGCGTACGCTTAGAAGGTGGAGCCCTTCGCGCTCATCGTCCTCGGAAGCAGTCGCCGCGCCCGCAACGGCAGTTACTCCATCAGCCGAGCCTGCCGCAGAGCCGTCGGCCACGCCGGCCGGCTTGCCGCGTTGCGTGCCCCACAGGTCGTCGTGTTCAGCGGCTGGGCGCCGAATGGAGGCACTCCCGAAGCGGAACAGATGCGGGCGCTCTGGCAAGGGCCCGACGTCGAGGTCGTGCTCGAGCCGACGGCCTCGACCACTGCTGAGAATGCAGCGCGCACCCTCCCACTCGTTAACGAGCGTGGCATCCACCGTGCCGTCGTCGTCTGCACACCACTGCACCTGTATCGCGCTCGCTGGTTCTTCCGGCGCCTTTACTCGGCACGGGGAATCGAGACGGCCTTCAGCGTTCCCCCGACCGTGCCCACGCCGTCGGCTCTGGTCTGGGAGTTGGGTGCGCTGACGGTGCGATCGCGACAGCTCTACGCCGCAGAGGAGGAGCTTCGGCGCGCCGAGCGGCAGACATGAGCGACACGCTCGTCTTCATACCGGCCTGGAACGAAGAGCAGAACATCGGCGCGGTGATCGAAGAGCTGCACAGCGAGCTGCCCGAGGCGGACGTGCTCGTGGTGGACGACGGCTCGACCGACAACACAGCCGCGGTCGCGCGCGGCAACGGCGCCGAGGTGCTGTCGCTGGGCGCCAACCGGGGACTGCCGATCGGGATCGCCTCCGGGTACCACTGGGCACTCGATCACGGCTACGACTATTGCGGACGCGTGGACGCCGACGGACAGCATCCGGCAGCGGAGCTCGAGCGCTTGCTCACCCGGGTGAGGGACGGCGGCTGCGACGTGGCTGTCGGATCGCGTTTCGTCTCCGGCGAAGGCTACGAGCCCTACCGCTATCTGCCGAGCCCCGCCCGGCGCTTCGGCACGGCTCTCCTCAGGCGTGCAATGGGACTCGTTCTGCGACGGCCGTTCGCGGACGCAACGAGCGGGCTGTACGCCGTCAACGCGAAGGCTCTTCCGCTGCTGGCCGAGCCCTTCAGAACCGAGGCTCCCGAAGTCGAAGCTTTGCTTCGTCTCAGCGACGCGGGTCTGCGTGTCGACGAGGTGCCGGTGCGGATGGAACCGCGGGCAAGCGGCGTCTCGAAGCTTCGCGGCCGGAAGGCCCTGAAAGTGGCAGCCACGGTGATCGGCACACTCGTCGCCGCCCGGTTCCTTCGCGCGCGACGGTCGAACTGAACCCACACTGTTCGTTTACTGAACCCGTACACGATCTGACACGAGCGGGTTAAGCGGCGCGTCCCAACTGCGGCCATCCTGAAAGGGATGCCGGACAACTCACTCAACGAGATCGTGCTTTTCGAGGTCCCTGCGCGGTCCGGCGCGACGCAACTGCTCGCGGAGCTCTCGACATCGCGCCTCGCTTGGATGGAAAGAGGCGAAGACGTCTCTGTGGTCGGGGTCCTGCTCAATCCGGAGGAAGACGACCTGGCACGTCTGCTCCGAGCAGTGGAGGCATGGGTCGCGAAACGCGGGCTGCTCGCCGTGCGGTTCGAGGTAGACGGGCGTACCTACGTCCTCCAGCCTGTCTTCGCCGAACAGGCTCACGCCGCCGCGTGATGCCACCACTGGACGAGTTCGCCCGGCGGCGGCTCGGACGCGCACTCGTGTCCCTCGAAGGCGCAATCGCGCGATTCGAGGCCCACGGGAATGGCGACGTCGAGCCGAACGTCGCCCGTCTGAAGCGTCTCGCGGACGACATCCGCGCAGTGCTCCGGCTGGCGCACGACAACGCTCCGCCGGCCTGAAGCAGCGTGCCCGCCCCCAGGTGCTCACCTACTTTCCCCGCTGCGACCGCCGCCTTTGAGGTGCCGTGCGTCACGCATGCGTTGGAGCTCCTCCGGGAACTGCGTACGGAGTGGGTCGGCTGGATCGAGAACGGCCTCGACGGGACCTTCGTCGTCGTCCTTGCGCCAGAGAGGATCAGCGATCTGGACGAGCTCATGTCGCGTGTCGAGAAATGGATCACCGCCCAGGACTTTCTCGCGATCCGATTCCATCTGGACGGCCGCGCCTACATCGTCCAGCGGGGCGGGTTCGTCGGACCGGCGGATCGCAGTCACCCCTCGGAGGACTGACGCACGCACGCGAAGTCAGGAAACGAGATGCTCTTGGCGAGCAACCGCAACGGCCTCGAGTCGTGAATGGACGCCGAGCGCTCGCAGCAGGTGCCGAACATGATTCCTCACCGTTTCGGGACTCAGGTGCAGCTCCTGCGCGATCTGCTCGGTCGAGCGGCCCCGCTTGAGCAGACGCAGAACCTCGGTCTGGCGTGGCGTGAGATGCGGCGGAGGAGGATCGTCGGGCTCCTCTTCGATGTCGGAGATCTGTCCGAAGACACCGACTAGTCGATGCCCCTTCATCAGCGGGCAGGAGCTGACGTCGACCTGGACGCGACCGCCGTCAGTGTTCACGAGGACCACCTGCGCATCGGTCACGCGCTCCGTGCCGACAATCTTGCGGGCAAAGTGCTCGCGCGCCCGCCGGGTGTCTTCTGGCGCTACGACTGAGGTGAACTGGCGGCCGCGCACGTCACCGACCAGACGTCGGGCTGCCGGATTGATCCAGCGGATGACTCCGGTCGGATCGATCATGTAGCTCGGGACATTGACGGTTTCGAGAGCCGTCTCGAGGTCGCCGATTCCGCGCAGGTCCGACACCGTCAGGGCCCCGAAGGCAGTTGGGCCGCTTCGGTCAAGGCTGCTGTCTTCGCGCCTCTGCGCCAGGTCAACAAGGCGACGAGCCCGAGGACGAGCGTTGGAACGACCGTGAGGAAGCGGAAGACCAGCACGGCGGCGACGACGCCGGCGTTGTTGCCGCCGAAGCCGACCAATGCCCCTGTCAATCCAAGCTCGACCACTCCGATGCCGCCGGGGGTGATCGGGACCGAAGCGATGAGCCGGATGAGCGCCCACGCGGCAAAAGCGTCGACGAAGGAGACCTCGGCAGCCCCCACGCCGAGTGCGCGGAGCGAGACGAGGAGGACGCCGAAGACGGTCAGGCTGCCGGCCAGCGAAGCCAAGGTCAGGAGGTGCCAGCGCCGGACGAGCAGGTCGCCCGCGTCCTCGCGGAACCGCTCGAAGCTGGCCCCGCTCCAGCGAACGGGGCCTCGATGAACTTTGCCCAGTGCCCAGTTCGCGAAACGGGCCGCGACCTCCCCGATGTCATGGGCGAGCCGATCGCTGATCAGCACGAGCACGAGCCCGCCGACGACAACACCCAGGACCGCGACGCCGACGAACGCTGCGGTGGCTAGTGTCGCCGTGCTCTCGCCGGAGATCGTCAACAGAAAGACCGCGACGACTGGGAACGACAGATTGAGCAGCTGGTTCCAGAGGCCGGTCAGGGTCAGAGCACGCGCGATGTCACGCGTGGCGAAACCCCAGCGACGCAGGATCCCGTACGCCCCTGCCAGCCCGGCTGCGGCACCTCCGGGAACGACCGTGGACAGTGCGGTTGATGCCTGAGTCAACTGCATCGCCGGCATGAACGAGAGGCCCGGAAGCACGATCATCCACGGGGGCGCGAACGTGACGAGGTTGAGCGCCGTAACGGCGAGCAGAGCGCAGATCCATGGCCAGGAGAGTTCCTTGACCACCCCCCAGACCTCCCCATAGTTGGCGATCGTCGGCAGGAAATAAACGAAGGTCGCGACAACGAAGCCGAGGCCGAGCACGCCTAGGCCGATTCGGCGGATCAGGCGGCCGCGCGACGATCGAGTCATCGCTCGCCCATCGATGGCGGGGGCTTCGTTGCCATGCCGATGTCGACGCTGCCCCCGATCGGCAGCACGCAGACCTCGACTTCGGGCATCAGCTCGGCGGCCAAGCGTGCGAAGTGCTCCGCCGGCTCGCGCAACTCAAGCGGGTCGCGACTGAGGCCGAAGCGGCGATAGGTCCCCCAGTGGATGGGAACGGCAATGCGAGGACGGAGCAAGCGAAGCGCCTCCGCGGCGCCATGCGGGTCGAGGTGTCCGGGCGGCAGCCTCGGTCCCCAGCCTGCGACCGGCAAGAGAGCGACGTCCAGGGGGCCGGTGATCGAGCCCATGCCCGCGAAGAGATCGGTGTCGCCGGCGAAGTAGGTGCTAGACGAGGAGCCGGAGACGAGATAACCGATCGCGGGCGTCTCGACGCCGAACGGCCCGCGCCGGCTTTCGTGCTCGGCGTGCGTCGCGCGAATCGTTGCACCGCGTATCTGCGTTTCATCCCCGGGCTCGACCTCGATCACGTGGCTGAAACCACGTCGCCGCAGCCAGGAGCCGGCGCCGCGCGGAACGACGAACTGCGGGGAGCGCCTCAGCGGCTGAAGAGAAGGGAGATCGAGGTGGTCGTAATGGACATGTGAGATCAGCACGGCATCGACGAGACCAGGGTCGAACCGAAGAGCCTCTCCTACCCGCCGCAAATGGAACACCCGCGCTCGTCCAACCGGATCAGTCAGCAGTCGGACGCCCCCGAGCTCCAGGAGGACCGTGCTGTGGCCGAGCCAGGTGAGACGCTGCCCACACGCCCGCGGCTCCGGTCGCCTTGGCGTCAGCTCCTCGTCGGCGACGGACACGGGCCCGGTCGCTCGCGCTAGCTGCTCGACGGTCCGAAGGATGCCCGCTCGCGCGTCGAGCTGGCGAGGCGAATGAGCTGGGCGGGCGGCGAGTCGACGACGATGCTCGAGCGAACAGAGAGATCGGGCCTGACGCGCACGAGCTCGCCCGATTCGAGCGGCCTCCACCCGACGGTGTCGTCCAGCGGCTCGCTCGCCACCACGACCGAGGGGTGACGATGGAGGTCCGGAACGTGCACTCGCAACGTCCCGCTCACATAGTGCAGATCGCGACCGTGGCCACCGCCGGCCCGGCGCTCGAGCACGAAGAGCCGATGCGTCCCGGGGTAGCGAAAGGCCCAGAGCTCGTCTGCGGTAGCGAGCACGAAGTTGATCGAACACACGGGAAGGTTCTCGGCGATCCAATTGACCGCCGCCGAGATCCCAGCCCCGATGGTGGCACGCGCGCGGATCTCCTTCGCGACGAGCGCAAAGTAGCGCTCTGAGTCGGTGTCTCCGCCGACGAAGCGCATGTCACGGCCGAGATGCGCCTCGAGTGCATCCAGATCTCGAACCATGCCGTTGTGTGCGAAGAGCATTCCGTCCATCGCGAACGGATGCGTGTTCTCGGTCGTCCGCTCGCCGGTGGTGGCGTAACGAATGTGCGACACGAAGGTCGTGGAGCTCAAGTGCTTCGCCTCTCGCGCGAACGCAGGATCCTCATAGGCAGCCAGAGGTTCCTTGTCGAGGATCGCGCCGGAGACAGGTGCGAAGTATCCGAGCCCGGTCCCGTCAGGATTTCTGAGGCTCTGCTCCAGCAGCGAGTCCGGCGCCTCGAGGAGCCAGAAGCTCGCGTGCACCCGCTCAGGCGAAGCGGTGAGGCCGAAGAGCCTGCACACCGGCTAGCTCACGATCGTCTGCACTGCCGGCAGGTGCGATTGCTGAGCCGCACCCCACAGGACGGACAGCGGCGCGGTTCGGTGCGCGCGCTGAGCATCCCGGTGCCGAGCCCGAGGAAGGTCATGATGAGACCGATTCCAATCGACAGTGTGAGGACCACCGTCAACCCGCCGGGAACTCACGAAGAGTCTGCCTGCGCAGCACCCCGGTGCCGACGAAGGCGAGGGCGAACAACACCAGAAGCGGGTAGATCCGTTGCCCGTCGGTGGGGCCTGTCAGTAGGACGATCAGGAGCGCGAAAGCCACGGCTCCGTAGATCACGGCCGGATTGTTCCGCATGACCGGCGCCAACCGGCGGCGCAGGTATGTCGCCGCACGGGCCGGCCCAGCGATCCAGGCGGCGAAGATCACCAGCACGCCGTAGACGATGGCGTTGATGCCGACGTTGCGAAGGAGGTTGGTCTCGATCGCCCAGGCGGTGCTTACCGGCTTCTCGGCAGCAGTACTCGAGGTCAGTGCGCCGACGAGGTAGTCACCGCCGTAGCGACGGGCTACGAGGATGAGCAAACCGACGAGGAAGACGCTCATGCCGACACCCAGCAAGACGGAGCGCCGACGTCCTGCGGCGAGGTAGACGGCAAGCGCAAAGAGGCCGAGGACGAGGAAGACGAGGAAGAAGCTCAGGACGCGGATCACCTTGACCCCCTTGCGGGCGGTCTCTAGCTGGCTCCCCTTCATGACGACGATCTGACCTGCGTCGGGCGGCAGCTTTTGTGCCACCCGGCCGCCGAGCCCGCTTCGCTCTACGACCTGGTCGATCAGCGGCCGCAAGTTCAGCACGACATTCCCGTTCGTGGTGGTGAGCAGCCCCTTCTTCCCGTCGATCACCGCCATGAAGAGCGTGTGCGCCTTGCGATTCGCCTCCTCCCAGAGCGCCTGGATGCGCGGCCGGGCGAGTAGCGCGTCGGCCGTCCGAACCGCCGGCTGCTCGAGCGCGGCGGCGAGGGGAGCTGCGAGACCTTGCGTTCGTGGTGGAAGCCGCGCGGCGAGCACCTGACTCACGTCGACGTTCTCGTAGATCTGGTCGACCATGTAGACCGAGACGGCATTTCTGATCTCGGGGTTCTGGAGCAGCTGCGCACTCGATTTCGTCCAGTTGTCCGTGTTCAGCGCCTGGCGCGTCACCCAGACGTTGAGTGCGGAAACGAGGCCGATGACGGCCGCGACGACGACGAGCGCCCACGGCAGCCAGCGACGCCAACCGGTCACCTTGGGCACCGCCTTCGTCGCTGCCGGCTCCCCCTGCTCAACCGCTCCGCTGTCGCGCGGGTAATTCGTTGCGACCAATCCGGGGAACACCCCCTCGCTTCCCATGTCGAGTAACGAGAGCGTGGCGCGGCCGCGCTCTCGGCACATCACCCCGACGGGATGAGCGCGATCAGCTTCCGCCGGCGTCGGGCGAGCGCCCACGCTGGTCGGCGTCGACCAGCCCCTCGCGAACGGCCCAGAGCGCCGCCTGAGTGCGAGAGTGGAGACCGAGCTTGCTCAGGATGTTCGAGACGTGCGTCCTCGCCGTCCGTTCGCTGATGCCGAGCTCTGCGGCTATCTCCTTGTTCGCCTTGCCGGCCCCGACGACGCGAAGAACCTCGAGCTCGCGACCCGTCATCCCCGCGGCAGGATCGTCTCGCGGAGCGGCACGCAGGCGTCCCATCAGAAGGCGTGCGATGGCCGGATCGAGTTGGAGCTCGCCACGATGAGCGGCGCGGATCGCCGAGACCACCTCGTCGGCCTCTGCGTCTTTGAGGAGATATCCGGCCGCGCCGGCGTCGAGCGCGGCGTGCACGCGGGCCTCCTCACCAAACGAAGTAAGAGCCACCACTTCGACGTCGCGGTAGCGAGTACGGATTTCACGGGTCACGGCGATCCCGTCCGGAGGCGCCATGTGGAGATCCATCAGGACTACATCGGGTAGGCGCTCCTGCGCGTCGAAGTCGGCAAGCAATTCCAACGCGTGGATCCCCCCATCCGCGTCTCCGACCAGCTCGAGATCCGGCTCACCCTCGAGAAAGGCGACGAGCCCGCGACGCACGACGGCGTGGTCGTCGACGACGAGCACGCGAATCCTCTCAGTCTCGAGCGTCATGGGGCTGTCCCTCGCCCAGAGGAACCTCGACACGAATGAGAGTGCCGCTTCCCTGCATGCTCGTGATCGTCAAGAGCGCGTCGATCTCGGCCGCCCTGGTCCGCATCGAGTCGAGGCCGTAATGGCCGGTTGGGGACGCAGCGGGATCGAACCCGCAGCCGTTGTCATCGATCTCGACGCTCAGCTGACCCGGTCGTTCCTCGACCCGTACGGTCGCCCAGCTCGCCCGAGCATGTCTCGCGACATTGGTGAGTGCCTCCCGTCCGATCCCGAACAGTTGAGCCTCGACCTGCGGGGTCAGCGCCGGACGATGGTCGGGCCCGTCAACAACGATTCTAACTCCGTCCTGCGCACTGAGGATCTCGGCATGCCTAGAGAGCGCTGCGACGAATCCATCGGAGACCGCCTCGCTCCCGAGCTCGAAGATGAGTGCGCGCATCTCGCCCTGAGCGCTGCGTGTGAGTTCTCCGATCGCACTCAGCGCCTGGCCCAGTGAACCGGCCGCGGAGACATCGTGGCGCGCGAGAGCTCTCTCCGCCGTGCGGGTGTGCAGGATCGTCGAGAACAGCGCTTGGGAGACGGAATCGTGTAGCTCACGCGCGATTCGGTGGCGCTCCTCCAGGGCACGCTCTCCCTCACGGAGACGTGCGTGGACCAACTCCGAGGTGGATCTTCTGCGCTCCGAGACGACGGCGCTCAGGAACAGCGTCGTGAGTGCTGCCACCAAGATGTACAGCTGCGTGCTCAGCACCCTCTGGTCGATCTCATGGCTGAAGAACGCCCCTTGCTCGTGCGCGGTGATGCCGATCGCCAGCACAGCAGCGATCGCAGTGGAGAGTGCGGCGATGGCAGGGCCGAAGCGGAACGCCGCCCAGATCAATGCCGGGAAGACCATGTAGGTCACCGCCTCGTTGATCGAGACCGAGACGACGGCAAGGACGATCACGGCCACGAGCAGCAAGACCCCTTCCCACGTAGCAAGCCTGCGCCAGGTCGCAGCAGGAGCCCTCGCCCAGGTGACCACGAGCGGGAAGGCGACGAGCGCACCGGCCGAGTCGCCGAGCCACCATGTTCGCCAGAAGGTAGGCGCCTCGGAGTGTGTGATTGCGCCCCCTGCCAGGATCGAGACGGTGCCGACCGTCGCACTGATCGCGGTCGCCGTGCCGAGAGCGAGCAGCATGCCGCCCACCTGATCGGTCCGGTCGAGCGCAGCGCGCTCGCCGATCAGCCTGCGAAGCAGGAGGGCGCCGACAATGATCTCCGCCATGTTTCCGGTCTGCTGGCCGATCAGGCTTCCGACCGGCAGCCCGTTGTTCGAGGCAAACAGCTGGCCGTTGATGACAAGCTCGCCGAGGAAGATTCCCGGCCACCAGCGAATTCCCCCGAGGTAGAGGGCAGCGATTCCCAGTCCCGCCGGCGGCCAGATCGCCGAAACGGAGGCCGTGTAGTGCAGCGCCTGGGCCCCCTTGGCTACAGCGACATACGCAAACGCCAAAGCAAGGACACCGGCGAGGTAGCGAGCAGCCTCCGCTCGGCGCGCAGCGCCCACCGAGCGAGAGAAGGACTCGCGGCTCAGCGCTGCGTGGGTTTCTGTACTCGTCATGCCTCCCGGCAAGAGGCTACGTCATCAGCTTCATGATTCACGTTAGCGCCAAAACGGCGCTACGTAAAACGACGTAGGCCACCGGAGACACCTGTCGTGCCGGCAACAGCCCATGCGTCCGATGCGATGCCCCTTCCGCGACTGCGATGCTTGCTGGGCCGTCAGTGGTGCGAGGCAAGGAAGGGAGACAGACCCGCACCGATTCCGCAGAGACTTTCAGACACCACGTGACCCCGTGCTCACTTCGAGACCCAGCCGACCTCACCATCCGGCGCGCGCGCCTACTCGCTCTCGCGTGATCATGGAAGGCTCTGCCCAACATCTCCGTGTCCTGATCGCCAACGAGCGGCAGGAGCGCCTGGCGGTGGTTGCACCGCTCGTTACCTCGCTCGGCCACGAGGTGATCGCGCGTGAGATCAGGGCGGACGACGTCGGAGACGTGACGCAACGCATTCAGCCCGACGTGGCGCTCGTGGGAGTTGGACACGACGTGGCCCACGCCCTGCAGCTGATCGACGCCATCGTGAAAGAGTCGGCCTGCCCGGTGATCGCGATTCTCAGCTCGGCTGACAACGGGTTCGTCAGAGAGGCGGCAAAGCTCGGCGTCTTTGCGTACATCGTCGACGACGATCCGGCGACGTGGCAGAACATGATGGAGATCGTCCTACGTCGATTTGCCGAGTACCAGAGCCTGGAAGGGGCATTCGGGCGGCGCGCCCTCATCGAGCGCGCAAAGGGGATCCTGATGGAACGTCACAAGATTCGTGACGACGCCGCGTTCTCGTTGATCCGCGACGAGGCACGCAGATCCAACCGGCGAGTCGTCGACGTGGCGGAAGCGCTGCTCGGCGGTCACGCGCTGCTGCCACCTCGGTCATAGCACCGGTGGACGAACGTACGTATGTACAGGTGGTGACACCCTTGACTTCAGTCGCCCACGGCAGCAAAGATGGAGGCGCGAGCGTGCCTAGACCATCGCAAGTTCGTGCGTCCAGCCCGAACGCCCCGGCTGACATGTAAGCCCCGCTTCTCCGGGGAGACGCCGCCGCCGAGGGAGTCCGATGTCCATCTCGAAGGCTCGACTTGCCACCGCATCCTCCGCGGCGGCAACGGCCAAGAAGACGCGGCGCCCGTCCACACGAGACGCGGCGGCGCAGAGCGCGCGGGAGGCGTTGAAGCGCTCGCCGGCGCCGCCGTTCGATGTTGTCGAGTCGAAGGTGCACGTGCCGGCGCTGCGCTCCGGCACCGTCTCGAGGACTGCGCTTGTCAACCGCCTGCGCGCGACGGCCGAACCGATTGCGATCTTGACCGCTCCCGCTGGGTACGGGAAGACCACCGTTCTTGCGCAATGGGCGGTACGCGACTTGCGTCCGTTCGCATGGGTCTCAGTGGACGATCGCGACAACGATCCGATCGTTCTCCTCAGACACGTTGCCCTCGCGCTTCATGGGATCCAGCCTCTCCCATCAAGCGTTCTCGACACCCTCGCGGCACCGGGCTCCTCGATCTGGACGTCTGCAGTTCCGCGGCTCGGCTCTGCCTTTGCTGAATTCGACCAACCCGTCGTGCTCGTCCTCGACGATACGCATCTGCTCCGCTCGCGCGAAGGACTCGATGCAGTGTTGACACTTGCGCAGCACGGCTCCGAAGGATCGCTGCTGGTGCTCGCCGGCCGCGCATCGCCAAAGCTGCCCGTCGCCGCCTTGCGTGGCCGTGGCCAGCTGTCGGAGATCGGGGTCGACCGTCTCGCCTTGAGCCCGAACGAGGCGCAACTGCTGCTGCGCGCGACAAGCGCCGACCTGAGCCTTGCCACCGTGGCAGGACTGGTCGACCGTTGTGAGGGTTGGCCCGCCGCTCTCTACCTCGCAGCGCTCGCACTGCGTGAGGAGTACGACACGGCCCAAGACGTTGAGGCCGCAATCCAGTTCAGCGGCGACGACAGGCACGTGGCCGACTATCTCCGCTCCGAATACCTCGCACAGCTACGACCCGGGGCACTTCGATTCCTACGGCGAACCTCGGTGCTCGAACGAATGTGCGGCTCTCTCTGCGACGCCGTACTCGATGACGAGGGTTCGGCGCGCGAGCTCGAGAAGATCGAAAGGTCCAACCTGTTTCTGGTGCCGCTCGACCACCAACGTGAGTGGTACCGCTACCACCACCTCTTCCGCGACTTGCTCCAACGCGAGCTTGCCGAGCAAGAGCCGCAGCTCGTCCCCATCCTGCACAGGCGCGCCGCGGACTGGTACGAGCTGCACGGCGATCCCGAGTCTGCGCTCGAGCACGCGTTGGCCGCCGGCGATCTCGACCGCGTGGCGGCGATCGTCACGGAGATCGCGCTGCCCACGTACTACGGAGGTCGTATCGCCTCGGTCGAAAGATGGCTGTCGCACTTCGAACACGCGGGTCTGCTCGAGCGCTATCCCGGTGTCGCGATCCAGGGCGGATGGGTTCATGCGATCGGAGGGCGGGCGGCCGAGGCGCAACGCTGGCTCGACGCCGCCGAACGGGGGACGTTCAGCGGAACGCTCTCGGACGGGTGCACCACGCTTTGGCCCTGGATTGCCGTACTGCGTGCGGCGCTCTGCCGCGACGGCGTCTACCAGATGCTCGCGGACGCGGAATCCGGGCTCGCGGGGCTTCCCCCCGACAGCCTGCTGCGGCCAACCGCGCTGCTCTTGCTCGGATCGGCGCACGTGCTGCTCGGCGAAGACGAGCGGGGTGACGCATTTCTCAGAAGCGCAGCGGCCGAAGCCGAGCGCCTCGGTGCAAGGGACACCCGCATGGTCGCAATCAGCGAGCGCTCCCTCATCGCCTCCGCGCACGACGATCCAGCCGCAGGTCAAGCACTGGCCCTTCAGGCGCAGGAGCTAGTGGACCACGCTCACGTCGAGCAATACGTCACGAGTGCGATCGCCCTCGCAGTCGCAGCACGTGCTGAGCTTCGTCACGGCCGCTGGGATCAGGCGCGAGCCCATCTGGCCGAGGCCGAGCGGGTTCGACCCTTGCTGGGACACGCGCTGTTCCCCTGGCTCACCCTCCAGGCGCAATTGGAGCTCGCGCGCGCCTACCTCGCCCTGGGGGACTCTCGAGCGCATTCGCTCGTGCAGGAGATCCGTGACGTGCTGGACGACTATCCTTACCTCGGAGTCCTCGCTGACCAGGCCGATGAGCTCGAGACCGACCTCGACGCCATGCCCGAGCACGGTAACGGTGCGGCCGCGGGGCTCACTGGGGCCGAGCTTCGCCTCCTGCCGCTCCTGTCGACCCATCTCTCGTTCCGTGAGATCGGCGAAGAGCTGTTCGTCTCCCGGAACACCATCAAGACCCAGGCAATCTCGGTGTACCGGAAGCTCGGCGTGTCCAGCCGCAGCGACGCGATCGACCGCGCCGCCCTGCTCGGCCTCGTCGAAACCAGCAGGCGCGCGGGCTGAATTTCACCCGCGGGGGGTGATGCCCGGAGCGGCTGCGAGCGCTCGAATAGGTCCGTTGCCGTGCAAAAGCACGAGATCACGCTCTGCAAGATCGCGATCGCCGACGACAAGTACGTCGAGGAGGTCCTGTCGAATGACCGCGCGAACCTGACCGCCTCCACTCTCGACGCGAAGGCACACGCCCTCGTCCGGCTCGGGGCGCTCATTGCCATCGACGCCGAGGCCCCCGCGTACATGTGGACGCTCCAGGCTGCGCGGCGCGCAGGCGCCTCGGACGACGAGCTGGTCGGCTGCCTGCTGGCGGCCTTGCCGTTACTGGGGGTCGCGCGAATCGTGTCTGCCGCGCCCAAACTGGGTCTGGCGATGGGATTCGACGTCGCGAGCGCGCTCGAAGCCCACACCTGACCGCGACCAATTTGGGGAGGGCGCTGACTTGACCGGCGAGAGCGGCGCCTGCGAGGACTCGCTGGCCTCTCCCTAGACGGCTGCAGTGGACGCGTCAGGCAAGGGCGGTGTGGTCGTCGCTCCATCGCTCTCGGCCGCGGCCTCCGCACGAGCGCGGCCAAGGCTTGCCGTGATGTGGACGGCCGCCGACAGGAGCGGCGCGGCAAGGATCAAGCCGATCGTGCCGAAGATGCAACCGCCGGCGATCGTGACGACGAGAACAACGAGTGGGTTGAGCTTGAGGGCCGAGCCCATCGCAAACGGCTGAACGAGGTTTTGCAGCAAACCGTTGGCGAGCAGGACGATGAGCAGCATGAGCAAGGCGGTCGTCGTTCCGCTTGCCCCCAGCGCGATCACCACCGCGAATGCTCCTGCCACGAAGGCGCCGATATAGGGAATGTACGCAGTCACGAAGGTGACCACGCCGATCGTGCCGGCGAGAGGCACGCCGAGCAGGAGCGCTCCGATCGCGACGACCACGCCGTTAAAGGCCGAGACGATCGTCACCCCCCGGAAGTAACCGCGCAGTGAAGTGATGACACCGCCGGTAATCGTCCGCGCGACCGGTTCGGGAAGACCGAGATGACGGTCCACCCACGCACGCAGCGACGGGCCGTCCTTGAGGAGGAAGAACAGGCTCAGAACGGCGAGCGAAAGCCCGAATGCGACAGACGTCAGACCTTTGATCCCGTCGATGACCCCTTCCGTGAGCGTGGAGATGATGCTCGGCACATCCGACTTCACCGAAGACTCGGCGCTCGACGCGCCCGACTGGTCGACTCCTACGCTCGTCAACCAACTTTCCGCTTTGTCGGCCGCCGCGCTCGCGTGCTTTCCGATCTCCCCTTCCTGACCGGTGATGCCGCTGATCACGATTACGACGACGAAGACGGCGATTGCCACGAATCCGAGCAGCACGACGCCGGCAGCGGCGGCGCGCGGCATGTGCCTCGAAAGCTTTGCGACGAGCGGCATCGCGACTGTTGCGACGATCCCAGCGGCAACTACGGGGCCCACGATCGTGTAGGTCGTGGCGAGCAGCCAGATCAATCCAGCGAGCAGCGCGAAGACCCCGACGAGCAGCCACGAAGCCCTACCGAGGTCACGGAGCCAGCGCGGTGGGGAGAAGACCGTCGACAGTGCCTCCAACTGGATGACGCCGATTTCGGTCCCGTCGGAGCTGACCGCGATGTCGCTGTCCTTGTTTCCGCGGTGCTTCGAGAAGCGCACTCTCACGGCTCTCTCCTTCGAACTACGCATACGCGCGGGCCAACTGCACTCCGCGGCCGCCCTGAGGCGGCCGCGGAGCTTGCCGCAACAACCGCGACCGCGATGTCGCCCCTACGACACGCCGCGGTCACGCACGCCGTCTCGGACGGCATGTCAGTTCTCATCCTGTCCGGCGATCACGATCTGCGCTTCAAACTGCACGTAGGCGCGAACCTGCGTAGACGGCCAGCCCGTAGATGACCAGAAGGTCCACCGTGAACATCGCGATCGCCCACCACGGATACGCCGGCACGAACAGCAACTGACCGATCGCATTCACTCCGGCCGCCCCGATCCCGAACCAGCGGGCGAACTCGCTGCCTGCGAAGAGCGCACCTGAGGCAATCAGCTGAATGATCCCGAGGAGCAACATGATCCAGCCCCAGGTGTTGAGGTTGCCGAACACGAGGACCGAATGACCCGTATAGACCCTGGAGGAAGAGATCGCGAGGATGCCTGCGATCGAGTTCCAGATCCCGGCGAGCCCGAGCATCACCGAGGCGAACGTCACCCAACCGAGACCACTCGGAGCCTCGAGGTCAGAAGCCACGGCGTAGCGCCCCTGAGGCTCATAGTCATGCACAGTCCTCATCTCGCCTGCTCCCTCCTCGAGAGTACTCCGGCTCGCGGGTGCCCGGCCTCGGCTCAGCTAAGAGCACAACGGCGGCGGCATCATCGTCCGGATGGGATGACGGCTGCCAAGAGCACGATTTTCAGGGGCGTTCATCCCAAGCGGACGATGTTGTGAGGAGTCGCTTCGGACAGTCTCTTCGTCGACGAAACGCCCGTCGCCGGCGGGCGTCGTTCGGGTACGGCCCCAACGAGTGGACCTGAAGAGAGGGAGAGATTCGATGTCGGATCTGATTGCAATCGGCTATCCGGATGAGACGACGGCGCTGAAAGCAGAGAAGGACGCGCAACGCCTCGCGAGCGAGTTGATCATCCAACCCGATGCGATCGCCGCGATCGTGCGCGACAAGGACGGCAAGTTCAAGGTGACGACGAGCCATCACCCTGTCAGTGGCGGCGCTTCCTACGGCATGTTCTGGGGACTGCTGTTCGGCGTGCTGTTCTTCGTACCGGTCTTCGGAATGGCGATCGGGGCGGGCCTCGGTGCGCTGATGGGGAAGGTCGAGAAGTCCGGCATCGACCGAGAGTTTCAGGCGCAGGTAAGGGACCTGCTCCAGCCCGGGACTTCGGCGCTCTTCCTCGTGGTCGAAAAGGTCACACCCGACAAGGCAGTGGAGGCACTCAGCAAGTACGGCGGCACCGTGCTCAAGTCGTCCCTGTCGAAGGACGCCGAGGCAGAGCTGCAAGAGGAGCTTCACGGCTCCAAGGAGCCTGTCGCGGTCTAACTACTCACCTAGCTGCGGGTGAGGCTCAGTGGTCCGTGAGGTGGATCACGCCGACGCTGTCGAGCCCGGTCAGGACGAGCTGCACGGCGAGGGCGGCCAGGAGAAAGCCGAACACCTTCTCGGTCACCAGCATCCGGCTCGCGTCGAGGCGCTCGCTGACCTTGTTGGCCCAGCGGAAGACGACCACGTCCAGCGCGAGCACCAACGCGAGCAACCCGATCACGAGACCGACGCGACCGATCGAACCGGCCTCCGCCGAGATCGTGACGAGCACGACGATTCCGACGGGATTGAGCAGATAAGGGATCGCCAGGGGAAACACAGCCAGCTTCATCGGGTCGCTCTCCGTCACCGTGGCATCCGGTTTGGAGCCGTCCCCCAACCCGAGAACCATGGCCACCGCGATGATCAGCAGCACGATGCCGCCCGCGACGGCAAGTGCCCCGGTAGAGAAGTGGAGCAATCGCGTCAGCAGCTCGCCGAACAGGACGAGGGTCACGGCCACCACGGTTGCCGTAGTGAGCATCTTTCGAATCACGAGGCCCTTTGTGGCAGCGTCCAGACCCGCGGTGGCCTCGAGGAAGGGCACCAGCGCGATCTTGGGCCCGATCCCGATCAACAGCAGGAAGAACAGCTCGACGACAAGATAGATGTCGATCGTCGTCGTATCCATCGCGGCTGCGCTGCCCTATCGGAACGCGTCAGGTCGCCGTTGCAACCGGCGAAGCGGCCGTCGCCGATTCCGAGACCGGCGCAACCTTGGCGAACGGCCCCAAGAGCAACGAGGCGTGCTCGGCCCTCGCTGCGAGCTCGAGCGATCCTTTCGGAACGAGCTCGAAGGTCGCGACAACGACATCCTCGCCCAGCCGGTGCAGTCCTTTCTTCTCCTCGTCTCCTGCGGTCTTGACCGAAACACTCGCGACCTGGACGAGGCCTTCCTTCCACGCCGCCGGACTACCACGAAAGGCGAAGACGTCGTGCACCCAGAGGCCGTGTCCCGGATGCCAGCGGCCCTTCCCGTCGACGCGGATCCGCGCGGGCACGGACCCGGCACGCTTCCGCAACTGGCGATTACGGAAAACGAGAACAGAGATGGCGATCGCGCACAACCAGAGCGGAACGCCTAGCAACGCGAGGATCGCCCAGATCATCTACACGATCGAACCAGCCGGGGGCGCAAGCCTCATCACCCGCATTGGATGACCGATTCGACTTCGTCCTGTCGGGATGACGGCAGCCCGGGCTTTGAACTACAGAATCGCTGTGGCTGAAACGTGACGGCAAGCGAGACCAGACCAGCTGACTACGGCGAAAGAGCTGCATGGGCTCCCGCCCGGCCACGCATTCACCCGGTGCGGCTACTCCTCGCGTGGCTTCTCTCCGCTGCGGCGCTCCTCGCCGCCGCCTGGATCGTGCCCGGCGCCTCGACCCGCAACTTCGGGGGTGCGCTCGTAGCGGCGCTCGTGATCGCGATCCTCAACGCGTTGCTCCCACCGCTCGTTGCGGCTCTGCGCCTCCCGCTGATGCTGCTCACCGGATTCCTGCTCATCCTTGTAGTCGACGCTCTGATGCTCCAGGCCGCGGACAACGTCACGAACGGTGATCTCACGGTTGATTCCTTCTGGTCGGCGCTCGGCGTCGCACTGGTTGCAGCAGCTGTCAGCGTGGTCCTCGACGTCGTCGCCGGGTCGAACGACGACGACACGTACACATTCCGGGTCATCCAGAGAATCGCGCGCCGGGAAGGAAAGCAGGTTCACACGGACGCGCCGGGCATCGTCTTCCTGGAGATCGACGGCCTCGCTCTGCCGGTGCTGCAGCGGGCGATGCGTGACGGCAGCGCACCGAATATGGCGGGCTGGCTCACTGACGGCTCGCACGCGCTCGCCGAATGGGAGACCGACCTGTCGTCGCAGACAGGAGCGAGCCAAGCGGGAATTCTGCTCGGCTCGAACGAGGACATCCCGGCCTTCCGCTGGGTGGAGAAGGAGACCGCAACGCTGATGACGTGCTCGGCTCCCCCGGACTGCGCCGAGATCGAACGCCGTCACAGCTCCGGCCGCGGGTTGCTGACGGACGGGGGCGCGAGCCGTGGCAACCTCCTGTCCGGAGAAGCCGACCACATGATCCTCACCGTCAGCCGGATCGACGCGGAGAAGCACGCGAATCCCGGTTACCGAGCGTTTCTCGCCAACGGTTTCAACGTCATGCGGGCCCTCGTTCTCTTCAGTTGGGAAGTGGTCCTCGAGTGGACGGCCGCGTCCCGCGCGAAACGGCGCAACGTGCGTCCGCGCGGCCACCGAGGTGGCAAGTACCCCTTCCTGCGCGGAGCACTATGCGTGGTCGTACGAGACGTGATCGTCTACGGCGTGCTCACCGACATGATGAAGGGGCGCCCAGCCGTATACGCCACGTTCTCGAGCTACGACGAAGTCGCCCACCACTCCGGGCTCGAACGCTCGGACACGCTCGAGGCGTTGCGCAAGCTCGACCAGCAGTTCGGCCGCATCGAGCGTGCGCGCCGCTACGCCCCACGGCCTTACGAGCTCGTCGTCCTCTCCGACCACGGCCAGACGCAGGGCGCGACCTTCAAGCAACGGAATGGCTACGGCCTCGACGAGCTCGTCGAGCGCTCACTCGAGCACGGCGGCGTGACGGAGATCGCCGGCGGGGACGAGCAGAGCTCTATGGTCGGCCACGCGATCGGGGAGGCGACCGGCCAGAAGCCGAAGAAACAGGCGAAGAACGATGTCTCGAACCGTGACGTGATCGTTCTCGGCTCCGGAAACCTGGGGCTCGTGTATCTCATGGACGAGCCGCGGCGCCTCACACTCGAAGAGCTGAACGACCGGCACCCACGTCTTTTGCCGGCGTTGCGCAATCACTCCCACGTCGGCTGGCTCCTGGTGCGGAGCGAGCAGGACGGACCCGTGGTTCTCGGCGCGGGAGGAGTGCACTACCTCGCCTCTGGCCGCATCGATGGAGTGGATCCATTGGCGGCGTTCTCGCCGAATGCTCCCCAACATTTGCTGCGCACCGACGGCTTCGCCCATGTCGCCGACATCATGGTCGGGAGCTTCTACGACCCCTCGCTGGAAGAGGGCTGCGCGTTCGAGGAGCTGATCTCGTTCCACGGCGGGCTCGGCGGCCCCCAGACGCGACCGTTCCTTCTCTACCCGGCAGCGCTCCCGATCACCGACACGCCGATCGTCGGCGCCGCGGCGGTCAACCTCCTGCTCAGAGGCTGGCGGGCCCACCTGAACGGCGGGACTCCGGACGACGGCGGGGTACGGCCGCAGTCGGACCTAGTGGAAGAACTTCAGCCGGCCGGTCACTGAGCGCACCTCGACAGGACGACGGAGATGTTCTTTCGGCTCACCAGTTTAGAGCTCGTGCTCATCCTGGTGGCCGTCGTCTTCGGAGCGACTTGCCTCGGCATCTTTCTCGGCCGCTACGTTCGTCATCGATCGGAACATCTCCGCGAGCCTCTTGGAGTTCTGCAGAGTGCGCTGCTCGGGCTCGTCGCGCTCGTCCTGGCGTTCGGCCTCGCGCTCGCTGTCGGACGGTATGAATCGCGTCGTGCCGCGGTTGTGGACGACGCAAATGACATCGGCACGACCTACCTGCGCGCACAAACCCTGCCGGAACCGATCCGAACGCGATCGCTCCGGCTGCTGGTCCGTTACACAGATACCAGTATCCGTCTCTCGCAGTCCGTACCGACGACGAGCAAGGCACGCCAGGCAGTTGCAGATGGCCAGAAGCTGCAGCGCCAGCTCTGGGGACTCGCAGGACAGGCGCTTGCTGAAGCACCTGTCGCGAGCGCACCGCGCCTGTACGTCGAGACCCTTAACACGATGATCGATCAGCAGACGGTCCGGATCGCGGCCCTGAACAATCGGGTGCCCGGTCCCGTGCTTGCCGTAGAGGTGATCTTCGCCGCCGTTGCGCTTGGGTTACTGGGCTTCTACCTTGCGATCCTCGGCCGCGGCGTGCTCCCCGTCCTTTTTGCCGCCGCGCTGATCTGCTTGCTGCTCCTCGTCACCTTCGACCTCGACCGGCCAACGCGGGGACTGATCCGCGTCCCCGCGACACCACTCACCAGCCTCCGCGCATCGATGGAGCTCCCGCCGGCAGCCGCCGCACCGTCCAGACCCTGATCAGCTCGTGCAAACCGGCGGGAGCCCGCTGACGGGATCCCGCCGGAATGCTCCGAACTACTGCCGCGCCAGGTGTACCCGCAGCTCCGCTTCGGGGTCGTGGATCAACTCGCCGCTCACATCGAGTGTGACCTTATGGAGCGTCCCCGTAAACGTGAACGGGCCCACATAGTCGGGTGTTACCGGAGAGCCCGGGTTGGCGCCGCAGGTGAGCGTTCCGGGATTGAACATGAACGGCGTGGTCACATCAGCGTTGGCGTCGCCGACCAGATCGCCGTCGACATAGAGCTGCAGCCTCCCTGGCGCACCCTTGCCCTGTTGCATGTCGGGCTTCCCGGTCGGTTCGAACTCGAAGCGAAGCTCGTGCTTCCCTGCGGGAACGACGTCCTCTGACTCGACGCCGAGAAGTTTACGTCCGACGTAGTTGTGCACGTACCGCAGCTTGCCGTCCTTGATGAACAACGAATACCCGCCCGCCGCGGTGCCCTGGCTGAGCAGCACGCCCTCGGCCCCCTCTTCGGGGATCTCGACGTCCGCTGTGATGCTGTGCGGGCGGTTGAGCACCTTTGGGGCAGCGAAGTTCGGCACCGACTGCGTGTTCGGCAAGTAGGTGTAGCTGTCGCGCGGCAACGCGATCAGCGGCTTCTCGCCGACCATCCGGGGGAGGCCGCTGCCGTCGATTGGCATGACGTCGTACTTACCGGCCTCGACGTACCAGGTGCCGATCATCGCGATCAACCGATCGCGGTTCTCGTCGGCGACGTTGTGGTTCTCTGCAAAGTCCTCGGCGACGTGGTACAGCTCCCAGCCCTTGGCGTCGAGCGCCGAGAGCGTGTCCGACGAGATCGGCTGGCCGAACCCCATCCCCGCTTCTTTGAACGACGGGCCTGGCCAGGCGCACACCGCCCGCCACCCGTCGTGGTAGATGGCCCGGTGTCCGAGCATCTCGAAGTACTGCGTCGTCCGCTTGCTGTTCGCCTTCGCATCGTCGAGCGTGTGCGCGAGGCTGACGCCGTGCATCGGAGACTGCTTGACGCCCCGAATCTTGTCGGGCGGCTGGATGCCGAGCAGGTCGAGCACGGTCGGCACCATGTCGATGATGTGCGCGTACTGCGTGCGCACCTCGCCCTTGGCCTTGATCCCCTTCGGCCAGGAGACGATGAACGGATCGGTCGAACCGCCACGGTAGGTTTCGCGCTTCCACCGGCGGAACGGCGTGTTGCCGGCCCAGGTCCAGCCCCATGGATAGTGGTTGAAGTGCTTGGGGCCACCAAGCTCGTCGATCAGCTTCAGGCTCTCTTCGATCGGCCCTAGCGCGTTGTTGAAGAACTGCGCCTCGTTCATTGTGCCCGTCGGACCGCCCTCGGCGCTCGCGCCGTTGTCGGAGATCACCATGATCACCGTGTTGTCGAGCTCACCCTGATTCTTCAGGAATTCGAGCAGGCGCCCGATCTGGTGGTCCGTGTGGCTGAGGAAGCCCGCGAACACCTCCATCATCCGGCTGTACAGCTGCCGGTCTGGAGCGGGAAGGGAGTCCCAGTCCGGGACGTCCGGATCGTGGCGTGACAACTCGGCGTCGGCGGGAGCGATCCCGAGCTCCTTCTGACGTGCGAAGGTCTGCTCGCGGTAGGCGTCCCAACCCTTGTCGAACACGCCCTTGTACTTGTCGGCCCACTCCTTCGCGACGTGATGCGGCGCGTGCGTCGCGCCGAAACACAGATGGAGGTAGAAGGGCTTGTCGGGGTCGGACTGCTTCGTGTCCGCGATGAACGAGACGGCCTTGTCGACCAGGTCCTCGCTCAGGTGATACCCCTCCTCGGGCGTCTTCGGGGCCTCGACCTGGTGGTTGTCGTAAACAAGGTCGGGATACCACTGACTCGTGTCGCCGCCGAGGAAGCCATAAAACCGCTCAAAGCCTCGACCGACCGGCCAGCGGTCGTACGGTCCTGCTGCGGTCTCCTGGTTGCTCGGCGTCAGATGCCATTTGCCGACCATGAAGGTGCTGTAGCCCTCGTCCAGGAGAATCTCGGACAGCATCCCGTTCTCGAACGGCATCACCCCGTTGTATCCCGGGAAGCCCGTCGCGAGCTCGGTGATGCACGCCATGCCGTTGGCGTGGTGGTTGCGTCCCGTGACGATGCAGGAGCGACTCGGTGAGCAGAGCGCAGTCGTGTGCATGCTGTTGTAGCGGAGGCCGTTCGCGGCGATCCCGTCGATGTTGGGTGTCTCGATCGGGCTGCCGTAGCAACCGAGATTGCCGTAGCCCGTGTCGTCGAGAACGATCATCAGGACATTCGGAGCGCCTTTCTTTGCGCGGACGGGTGCCGGCCACGCCGGGCTTGACTCCTCGGCGGTGCGGCCGATGACTCCGGGAAATGGCGCTCCAGCTTCGTACTCGACGATGGGCATCAGAAAGGCCTCCGTTCGCTAACGGTTCACGATTGAAGCCGATACTGGGTTGACCCCGGGCCAAAAACATCATCCGATCTAGGTGATCGGATGACTTGCCGTTTTAAGCGGACGTGTCGAGCGACGCGATCGGGCCGAACACACGCTCGCGGATGTCCTCGCCGCAGGCCACGCGGTCACCGAGCTCCCAGAGGAAATCGAGCAATCTGTAATCAGGCGGAGGGAGATCGGTCGAGAACGCGAACCCGGCCGTGCGGACGAACAAGACCATGTCGAGCAGGCGAGCGATCAGGTCGTCTGCGGCGTTTTGCAGCGTGTACCCGTCACCATGGGTCAGGCCACAAAGCGTGAGACGGCAGCGGCCGGCGTGCTCGGAGAGGTACAGCCTTGGAACCCACGGTTCCGCCATGCCCGCAGTGTGCTTCGTGGGTCGGAAGGCGCTGCCCTCTCACGACCAGGGGCCCAACTAGGGCATGCGGCAGACGATCCGCCCCGAGTACTGGCTCGAGTCGTCCAGCGGCTCGGTCCGGACGACCAGGCACGTGCCCAAGTTCGTCTCGATCGGATCGCCGTCAGCCGGAGATCTCGGTAGCTCGATTTCGTCGAGCTCGTGGAAGTTGGGCCCCTCGACCGTGAGGATGAATCGTGCCAATTACCGCCGCCGCGCCGTGCGACGAGCGGTACGCCGTGCGACTCTTCGTCCTCCGAACATCTTCGACCTCCTTGGTGGTGGCAACCTTTACGCGGTAGCGGGGACGGCTGCCTTTGTCTCCATCTCGTGATGCTCCTGCGCCTCGTCGGCGGCGATCAAGCCGATCCCGACCAGGTCGAGCGGACTGATGAACCCGTCGCTGATCCGGAAACCGCCTGCACGCATGACGGCATCGCGAAGCGGAACAGCCCATTGATGCTCGAGCAAGATCAGCGCAGCGGCCGAGTCGTTCGGAATGTCCTCGAGCACGTCCCACTCGTCTCCCCCCGAAAGCGGTTGGACGCCACCCTCTGCAGCAGCCTGTGCGCCTGCTGCCGCGCCGGCCTCGAGCCCTTCCTCTCCCTCGATGCCCAGTCCGATCAGGGCGCCGATGGTCGAGCCGAGCTCGATCGCCTCATCTTCGGTGAGGTTGCTCAGATGCGCGACTTCGAGCTCGCCTTCCGCATCCTTGTACACCGCGATCGAGTCGATCACGCGAACGGTGTCGCTCTCCCGCAGGCGCTCGAGCTCCTCGATGATCTCGCCGCGAAACTCGGGGTGGTCGAAGCCCAGAACGACGAGCTGAACCGGTCCAATTGCCATCTTGATCCTCCTGCTCTCTAGAGAACGACGCAAGCTGCACGTCTGCAGGGATTCTCGGGAGCCGGCGGGCGCGGCACATCATCCAGAAGGGATGAGGGCTCGAGCAGGCGGCTTCAGCCGGTCAGCCCGGCGACGCCGTTCCGAATGAGCGAGGCCGCCAGGAGCACGGCGATCGCCGCTGCGAGCACTCTCGCGTCCCGCTCCAGAAAGCCACGGGCCCGGCCGAGTTGGCGCACCGTCCAGTCGCGGGCAACCAGAAGGGAAAGAAGTGCGAGCCCGAGCGGGAGCAGAGAGACCAATGTGAAGAACAGCCAATCCACTGCGTACTGGATCGTGCTCGGATTCAGCTCTGAGATGTCCTTCAGGGCGATCGGGATGAATCCACCCGGGTTCGCGAGCGCAGCGCCGGCGCCCAGGATGACCAGCAAAGGAGCCGTGGCAAGCTTGCCCATCTTGTCGATCATGGCCTGCACTCTCGCCGGATCTCGAGGCCGGCGGAGAAACACCACGACGTAGACCAGCACGATCGCTCCCAGGATCAGATCGAGAACGGCAACCCAGGTCTTCGGCGTGGATGTGTCGGAAGCGGCGACGTCCCCGATGAAAAACGAGGCGACGACGCCGACCGCCAGGGTCGCCGTGAACGCCCCGAGGTAGAACCAAAATCCCGTTCGGAGCGGCCGGTCTCCGAGGACGAGCGCCAGGACGGAGAACGAGAGCGTCGTGGGAGAGAACATCGCCGCGAGGGAAACGAGGACGATCTCCCCGTCGATCCAGCTCACTTGGCGCGCCTGAGCAACCGCCTTGCACCGGACGGTTCGGCGCCGTCGTCTTCGGCGGCCTGCTTGGCCGCTTTCTTTGCCTGCTTCTTCGCCGTGTGCTGGGCCTTCTGGTCGGCCGCCTTTGCCTTAGCGTCCGTGTACGAGTCCCCGACCAGCTTCTTCCCGCCCGACCAGCCGAATGCCCAGGCGACGAGGACGATCGCGAAGAGAATGTTCCAGGCTGTGGTCACGAGCTGCTGCGCAACGGAGTAGGCGGTCGCGGTAGTCGAGTCGGTGACGCCGTTCAGCGAGGCGACGTTGAAGGCCTGGTTCACGCCGACGCCTCCCGGTGTCACAGAGGCCACATTCGCGATCGAGTTCCCACCGACGATCCGCATCACGGTGTGAAAGCTGACCGGAATGCTGTACGCCGCCAGGAACAAGGCGATCACACCGAGCTTGCAGCACCAGCCGAGGAATTCCGGCAGGAAGACGCGCCCGAGAAAGGCCTTCCAGTCGGCCAGGATCTTGCCACCCTGCTTGGCCTGGGCCCAGAGCTTCTTCAGCCAACGCCAGGCAAGCCGACAGAGAATCACGACTCCGAATACGACGCCGACGGCGATGATCGCGGTCGCCCAGGGATGCGCCGAGACCCAGCCGAACTTGATGTCGAAGGAGCCGCCCACAGAGGCGAAGAGATAGACGTAGACAACCGCCCCGATCACCGTGAAGAAGATCTTCTCGACGAGATAGCCGGCGAAGATCCCGGCAAACGTCGCTCCCACGACGATCGCCGTGTACATGATTAGCATTACGAGCGTGCCGAGATTGGCCGGAAGAAAGGTGTTCAGCGCGACGGAGGTCGCATAGCAGGCGATCACCTGTAAGGCGGGGACCCCTGAGTCCGGATAGGCGTAGCGAATGATCGCGAGCCACGCGACGGCGGTGAAGAGGGTCTGCAGAGTTTGAAGCACAAGCGCCGGGATGAGGTACTTGACCGAGATCTCCGTCAGCGTGTCCCAGAGCTGGCTGAACCAGCCCCGGATGTCCCAGCCGAGCAGGTACGCGATCGCGCCGATCGCGACGATCAACGTCAACCAGATCACGATGCGCCTCAGGTGGAACCGCTTCTCGGGCGGCGCGGCCGCTGCGACGGCCTCGGTCATACCTCCTCCGCCGCGAGCCTTGTCGGGCTGGCCGGCTGGGGAACAGCGCCGTGGCAGCGCTTCCACTTCTGCCCACTTCCGCAGGTGCAGAGATCGTTGCGGCCGCGCTTCGCGTCTGCAGCGGCGTACAGACCCATGATTTCGGCCGGCGCCCGATTACGAGCGAGGAGCTCGCCCATCACACGCATCGGCCCGTCGACGTGGTGGAAGAACTCCTTGAAGCCCGCACAGAGATAGTTCAGCCCGGCCTCGCCGTCCGGCGTACGGATGAAGCGGTCCTTCGGACAGCCACCGTGGCAGGCAAAGCGCACGTCGCAGTCGAGGCAGTACTGCGGCAGTGTGTCGCGCTTGTCGAGCCCGAACCGCGTCTGCTGGGCAGACGAGACGAGCTCCAGCATGTGACGTTCCTTGATGTTGCCGAGCAGGTAGCGCGGCTCGACGAAGTGATCGCACGAGTAGAGATCGCCGGTGTGTTCCAGCGCGAGCGCCAGTCCGCAGGTCTCCGAGTGGACGCAGAGACCTGGCGGCTCGCCGACCCAGTTCGCGAGGGCGACGTCGAACATCTGGACATAGACCGTGCCGACGTCGCGTCGTACCCACTCCTCGAAGACATCGACCAGGAAGCGGCCGTACTGCGCCGGGCTCACCGACCGACCCGTCACGACCTCACCTTCCTGGACGTAGAGCGGCCGGTCGCGCCACGACTTCCAGGGAACGGTTCCGTCCTCGGCCTGATCGGCGGCCACCCGCTCGATGATCGGGATGAACTGGATGAAGCGGGCGCCACATTCGTCGCGAAGAAAGCGGTAGACCTCGCGGCCGCGATCGCCGTTGGCGGCGTGCACGGTTGTCAGGGCATTCCACTCGACTCCCGCGTCATTGAGGAACGAGAGCCCACGCATCACCTGGTCGAAACTGCCTTTCCCGCCTTTGTTCACGCGATGGGTGTCGTGTAACTCGCGTGGCCCGTCGATCGAGATCCCGACCAGGAAGTCGTTGTCCTTGAAGAACGCGGCCCACTCTTCGTCAAGAAGCGTCCCGTTCGTCTGGATCGTGTACGTGGCCCGTTGGCCGGGCTGAAGATAGAGCTCGGCCAACTCGACCGAGCGGCGGAAGAAATCGACACCCATGAGCGTCGGTTCCCCGCCTTGCCAGGCGATCGCGACTTCGGTGACGCCGGCATGCGCCTCGATCAGCTGTTTGACGTACGCCTCGAGCAACTCGTCCGCCATGCGGAAGCGACTGCCTGGATAGAGCATCTCCTTCGAGAGGAAGAAGCAATACGAGCAGTCCAGGTTGCAGACGGCGCCTGTCGGCTTCGCCAAGAGGTGGAAAGCACGAGGTTGTGCGAGCACGCCTGGGGCGGCGCTCATACCAGCCCTACGCCTCTCCCATGGCCTGCCACTGCAGGAGCTTCCCAGCGGGTTCTGGCGGTCGCATCCTCCCGTCGGGATGAATTGTGGCCTCGAGGGCTGCTTTCACCCTGTCCGGACGATGTGTGTCGATGCTGTGACAGCGATCGTCACTCTCGTGCCAACTGCAGCTTCGAGGGGGTGAGCGAGGTGGTCGACGGTCAGGGGGACAAATCGGCAGCGCCGACGACGCGGCGGTCGCTGCTCGCCCTGGAGTACCCGGGCATGGGCGCTTTCGACGATCCGACGCAGGAGTGGCGACGACTCTTTTCTGAGCTCCTCGGAACGTTCTTCCTGGTCCTCGTAGGTGCCGGCGGAGCGGTGGTGAACGCTTCGAGCCACGGTGCGATCAGCAGGTCGACCGCCGTCGCGGCACCCGGGCTGATGGTGATGGCGATCATCCTCTTTATGGGCGCGGTCTCGGGCGCCCATCTCAATCCGGCCGTCACGCTCGGCTTCTGGTTGCGCGGAGACTTCCCCGGGCGTCGAGTGCCGGGTTACATCATCGTCCAGCTTCTAGGCTCAACGCTCGCCTGCCTCTTCCTGTGGGCCGTCCTCGGAAAGCTCGGCCGGCTCGGCGCCACGGAACCGGGCGCAGGCATCAGCGACTGGAAGGCGATGCTGTTCGAGCTGATCCTCACGGTCGGGCTGCTGAGCACGATCCTCGGCACGGCATCACGTGCCCAGAACGTCGGCGCGCTGTCCGCAGTCGCTGTCGGCGGCTACATCATCCTTGCCGGCTTTTGGTCGAGCCCGATCAGCGGCGCATCGATGAACCCAGCCCGCTCGTTCGGGCCGGACCTTGCCCTCGGCGACTTCTCCAACTACTGGGTCTACCTTGCCGGCCCGATTGCCGGAGCGCTGATCGCCGTTGCCTTCGCGTGGGTCCTGCGCGGGCCAGGCGGGGACGTCGGCGGCCTGGCGGCTGCGCGCGGCGAGCTCGACAAGCGTGTGGAGTCGGCAAGAGCACGGTCGACGTCAGCGGAGTGAAGGAGGAACGATGAGCACCAAAGAGGCCGGACCCGGCGAAGCGGCGCCACCGGGACAAACTGCCAGGACCACGAAGGGCGACGCTTACCTCGCCGCTGACGCGCGGGAAGCCCGCGGCAAGGCGGCCAGGGCTGTAGCTCCGCGCGCGAGCCACGCCGAGTTCGAGTCCGCGTCCGACCGTGATCCCGTTGCGATCGTCGACGAGGACACTCCTTCGCGCGTTCCCGAGCTCGTGCCGATCCGCTACGGGCGGATGCTCGTCACGCCCTTCACGTTCTACCGCGGCGCGGCTAGCCTGATGGCGAACGACCTCACCGCGACGCCTAGCTCGGGCCTCCGAGCGCAGCTCTGCGGCGACGCGCATCTCTCCAACTTCGGAGGGTTCGCGTCTCCCTCCCGAGATCTCGTGTTCGATCTGAACGACTTCGACGAGACGCTTCCCGGGCCGTTCGAGTGGGACGTGAAGCGGCTGGCTACAAGCTTCGAGATCGCCGGCAGGGACCGCGGGTTCAGCGAGTCCGACCGTCGAGCCGCGGTCCTGGCCTCAGTTCGGGCTTATCGCGAGTCGATGCGCCAGTTCGCAGCGATGAACAACCTCGGTGTGTGGTACTCGAGACTGAATGCCGACCAGCTCGTGGCACGGCTCCGAAGTGAGAAGGACAAGAAGCAGGCCAAAACGGTCGAGCGTGCGGCCGCAAAGGCCCAAACCAAGGACAGCATGAAGGCATTCGCGAAGCTGACGCACCTGGTCGACGGCGAGCCCCGGATCATTTCCGACCCACCCTTGATCGTGCCGATCGCCGAGTTCGCCGAGGCCGAGGGCCGCAGCCGCGACGAGATCACTGCCGCCGTGCTGGCCCTCTTCGACGGCTATCGGCGAACGCTTCAGCCCGACCGCCGCATGCTGCTGGAGGGCTTTCGCTACGTCGACCTCGCCCGCAAGGTCGTCGGTGTCGGTAGCGTCGGAACCCGCTGCTGGATCCTCCTGCTGCTCGGCCGGGACGACAACGACCCGCTCTTTCTGCAGATCAAGGAGACTGGGCCTTCAGTGCTCGAGCGCCACCACGGCCGCAGCCAGTTCCGCAATCACGGCCAACGTGTCGTCGAGGGTCAGCGGCTGATGCAGGCGGCGAGCGACATCTTCCTCGGCTGGTTGCGCAATAAGGAAGGGCTCGACGGACTGCCTCGAGACTTCTACGTTCGCCAGCTCTGGGACTGGAAGACATCAGTCGACACGGACACGATCCTGCCTCGGGGGCTCGAGCTGTATGCCAGCGCCTGCGGGTGGACGCTCGCAAGGGCGCACGCGCGCTCGAGCGACCGCATCGCGATCTCTACCTACCTCGGGAAGAGCGACGTCTTCGACCGCGCCGTCGCCGACTTCGCAGTCGCGTACGCCGACCAGAACGAGCGCGACTACGCAACCCTCGTCGAAGCTGCGAAAGACGGCCGAATCGAAGCGAAGGAGGGTCTATAGCCGTCACGGCCATACGCACCCCTCTCGCACTTGCGGCGGTAGTCCAGTCGGAAAAGTTCCTCAACCGAGAACTGTCATGGCTGGACTTCAACCGTAGAGTGCTCGCGTTCGCCGAGGATGCCGACCTGCCGCTTCTGGAGCGGGTCAAGCTCTGCGCGATCTTTTCGTCCAACCTCGACGAGTTCGCCGCCGTACGGCTTGCGGGAATCCGCCACCAGGTCGAGTCCAAGATCAAGCGCCGGTTCCCGGACGGACGTACCCCCGCGCAGACGCTTAGGGAGATGCGCGCCCAGATCGTCGAACTTCAAGCCAGGCAAGACCGCCTCTGGTTGGAGGACCTCCACCCCGCTCTCGTCGCGGAAGGGATTCGCGTCGGCGGTGTCGCCGATTGCTCTCCGCGCGAACTGCGCGCCCTGACGAAGCGCTTCGAGCGCGAGGTCGAGCCGCTGCTGACGCCGATCGCCGTCGGCCTTGCGGCCCCGTTTCCCTATGTCACCACACTTGCCCTGAACATCGGCCTGCTGGTGCGGGACACAAGGTCGGACGAGCAGCGTTTCATCCGCGTGAATGTGCCGGACGACCTCCCGCGGTTCGTCCCCGTCGGGAACCGGAACTTGCACGTCCCGCTCGAGGAGGCGATCGTGCACTTCCTCCCCGCGTTGCTTGGCTCCGTAGAGATTCTGAGCCGGTCGACGTTTCGGGTCACACGCGATGCCGACCTGTCGCTAACGGCTGACGCCGACGACCTGGTCGAAGCAGTCGAGACACAACTCGTCCAGCGGCGATCTGCTGACGTCGTTCGCGTCGAGGTCGGCGGCGACGCGTCGCAGGAGCTCATCGACACGCTCGGACGAGAGCTCAAGATCGGGACCGAACGCGTTTATGTGAGCAACGCTCCCCTTGGCCTCGGCGCACTGCTGGAGCTCACGGCGATCGACCGGCCGGACCTGAAGGACAAGCCGTGGGTGGCGAGGACCAGACGGCCGTTCGTGAGTAAGAGCCCTGCGGATCTGCTGGCTCGGATCCGACGCCGGGACATTCTCGTCCACCATCCGTACGATGCCTTTGACACCAGCGTCGAGGCGTTCGTGGCGGCCGCACGAGATCCGAAGGTCGCAGCGCTCAAGGGCACCGTCTACCGCGCCGGCGAGCTGTCGGCCACGCTCACCTCACTCGTCGAGACGGCCGAAGAAGGGAAACAGGCGGTCTGCCTGGTCGAGCTCAAGGCGCGGTTCGACGAGCGGCGGAACATCGAGTGGTCCAAGGCTCTCGAACGGGCCGGTGTGGACGTCGTCTACGGCGTTCCCGAGCTGAAAGTGCATGCCAAGCTCACGCTGCTCGTCCGTCGTGAGCGAAACGGCGTTCGCCGCTACGTCCACATCGGCACCGGGAACTATCACGCATCGCACGCGACCAGCTACGAGGATCTCGGCCTCTTCACAGCCGACGAGGACATCGCGGCCGACGTCGCGGAGGTGTTCAATGCCGTCACGGGGCGTACGAGCCCGACGGTCTTCCGCAAGTTGCTCGTCGGCCCGTGGTTTCTCCGCGACGGGATCCTCAGCGAGATCGACCGTGTTGTGCGCGCGGCGCGAGCAGGTGAAGACGGGCGAATCCGGATCAAGGTCAACTCTCTCGTCGACCCTGAGATGATCGATGCGCTCTATGCCGCTTCGGCGGCCGGGGTCACCGTGGAGATCATCACGCGTGGAATCTGCATGTTGCGCCCGGGCGTCCCCGGCCTCAGCGAGCGCATCACTGTTCGCAGTGTGCTCGGACGCTTTCTCGAGCACAGTCGGATCCTGTCGTTCCAGACCGGCGACCGAACGACGACCTGGATCGGCAGTGCCGACCTGATGCCCCGCAATCTAGACCGGCGCGTCGAGGTCCTCGTGCCGATCGAGGACTCCCGTCTGCGGTCGGACGTGGCGGAGATCCTGGACGCTTTGCTTGCCGACACGTGCTTCTCTTGGGAGCTGGATGCCGATGGGGCCTGGCACCGCACCCGACCGAAGGGTCGTGCGCAACCCGTGTCGGCTCAGGAGTTCCTGATGGCGCGCACGATCAGACGCGCGAAGAAGCGATAGGCCCGCACGCTCTCGCGAGGCCGGACTTCATCCTCTCGGGGTGATGAACGGGAGGCGCACGACGCTGAGACTCTTGAGGGAGGTCGCCTATGGGCGGCTCACATTCCTAGTGCAATGGAAGGAGCACGTGACGTGATCCTCTGGACCCTGCTCGTCGTCCTGTATATCGCCCTCTTCGTCAGCCTTGGCATGGCGACGTTCCGCAAAGGCCACCAGGTGCTCTTCTGGGTGGGAATCATCTTCCCCGTCCTCTGGATCGTCGGCGCGATCATGCCGCCTAGTGCTCGAGCCGAGGGCACTGCCTAGCGACGGAGCCTTTGCGACGCGAAGAGCAACGTTGCCAGTCCGATGCTGATCATCGTTGCTTTCGCGCTGCTCCTCTTCGTGCCGTCGCCCTGGAACCTCGTCGCTTTTCTCGTCACCACGCCGCTCGGCATCGTCGAGTTGCTCGTCTGGAACCGCACCGTTCGCCACCGAAAGAAGGCGGTCGGAGCACAAAACCTGATCGGTAGAAGTGCCGTCGTCGTCTCGTCGTGCCGCCCTGACGGCCAGGTACGCCTCGACGGCGAGATCTGGGCGGCCCGAAGCAACACGGGAGCTTCCGTTCACGAATCGGTAAACGTGGTCGGGCGTGACCGTCTGACGTTGATCGTCGAGCCGGCTCCCCACTGACCGGTCGAATCAGGTTCATCCCATCGGGACGATGAGCCGAGGTCGCCTCAATGGTCCACTCCGTCTTGCAGAACTTGCATGACCGCTGGTCCGGTCAATCCGCGAAAGAAAGGGCACCGGAATGTTCGTTGCTTCGAGCTATCCGTTCCTCGACATCATGTGGACGATGTTCATCTTCTTCGCATGGGTCATCTGGATCTGGCTCCTGATACTCGTCCTGTCGGACAACTTCAGGCGGCGCGACCACTCCGGCTGGGCCAAGGCGGGATGGACGCTGCTTGTGATCTTCCTGCCGCTAATTGGGGTGCTCATCTACATGATCACGCGCCCGCCGGAGGATGTCATGGGCGCGCCGATGACGACCTGAACGGCCCGCCTGCACGGTGAATCGAGCGTCACGAGACGATATCCGTGACGCTCGAGCAGGCGGTTGACTCGGAGAAGACTGCGGAGGAGCTCCTCGGCGAGCTCGCGCACCAGCTGTCGCTGCTCGTCCGCGCCGAGCTCGAGGTAGCCGCGGCCGAACGAGGACCGTGGCTGCATCGAATCGCACTCGAGCTTGCCGCTTCGCTCGGTGCAGCCGTGGCGATGCTCCTTGCGCTCGGCGCGGCGAGCCTCGCAGCGATGGAGGGCTTGCGACTCGTGCTTCCTGGTTGGCTGGCGGCTCTCGCGGTCGCGGTAGTCTGGGGCGGCATCACGGCGCTCCTCTTGCGAGTCGACCACCCTCGCCGACTCTGGCGTCGCCTGAGGCAGCAGACGCACGAGCAGGCGATGACAACGGCGCTCGACGACCGCAGCAGAGCGGAAGCGGACGTCCGAGCAGCAGCCGAACGGCTAAGCCACGCAATCTCGACCGAGATGCGCGAGCGCGAAGCCAGGGCGATCATCGCCGGCGAAAAGCGGCTCATCAGCGCGGGAGAGCGCGATGCCGAGGTCGTGCTCAAGGAGCTGATGTCGATCCTGGCCGCCCCCGGCCGAGCCGGTGTCAATCTGATCGAGCGTCTCCTGGAAGGCAGATGATCGGCCGCTTGCTTACCGTCAGGGGTTGCCGCGAGCTCTCCGCTCGAAGTGCATGCGGCTAACCAGAACCGCGATCACAGTCACGAGATAGAGCTGTCCGATCAGTGCCTCGAGAACCGACAGCATGTGACCAAGGTTGCTCGCCGTGCTGTAGTCACCGTAGCCAACTGTCGCAAGAGTTACGAAGCTGAAGTAGAGACGCAGAGCAAGCGTGCCGTCGGTGCCCTGAGCGAAGAGCGGACCCGAGTCGACCACAGCGACAACGCCGTATGCGAACAGGAACAGCATTCCGAGGAGGAAGTAGATGCAGATCGCCCCGATCACAGATCGCTGGCTCACCGTCCCCTCGCTCATGATGCCGCGAACGATCACCACTATGGTCGCGATCACAAGCAGCCCACTAAAGGCTCCTACCGTGGCCGTCAACGCCTTGCTGTCGGTCAGAATTTGCAGCACAGCAATCCCAACTGTCAGGATCAACGCGGTGAGGCGAAGCTCAACAGGCCCACTGCGCGACGTCCAGAGCGCCGTGAGCAGCGTTACGCATTGGATCAGGACGAGCACGCCGCGCGACCAGGGCTCGTCCGGAGCCGTTGCCGTGAAAGCGAAGCCGACGAGGATCAGGAGTAGGACGAACGAGTAGCTGTGGCTTGCGCGCAGCTGCCTGACAGCCCAGGCGAAGCGCCGACTCGGCGACGGTCGAGGGCTTTGGGCCGCGCTCACGCCCTCCAAGACGATCCTTGCCGTACCCGGGGCATCGTTTCCCTACGATCGTCACCGTGTGGACGATGCGCATCCTCCCGTCGGTATGACCGTGATCATCCCGATCGAACGATGAGCCGGAAGCGCGCTCCTGGCTGAATCCAGGGGTGGACAGCGTGTCCGCGAGTGACAGGCCCACGGCAACCGACGGTGTAGCGGCCGCGCGGCCGGCGCCCCGGACGCCAGGGCTGATCCGACTCGTCGTCGCCCTCGGCGTCGTGCTCCTGGTGCAAGGCCTGTTCGTTGTCTCGTACGTCGGCGCCCTTCACAAGCCGCAGCCACACAACCTGCCTTTCGGCGTCGTAGGCGCGCCGGCGGCCGGTCTGGCGGCTGCAGTCGACAAACAGCTCTCGCTGCGGACAACGACGTACACCGATGCGCCGGCCGCCACACGGGCCATCGATCGGCGCAGCATCTACGGCGCGCTGATCACCGGCCCCTCTGGTACGAGGCTGTTCGTCGCCCCTGCCGCCTCGAACGGTGCAGCAATTGCTCTCACGACCGCTTTTACGAAGGTTGCGGCCGCCGGCGGTCAGAAGCTGACGGTCGTCCAGGTGCATCCGCTTGCGGACGGCGATCGCGTCGGCATCGTCCCGTTCCTCGTCGTCATGGCATTGGTCGTAGGTGGCTATCTCTCCGCAACGATCGCCACGTCCGTGGGCGGCGCAGCCGCGATTCGCCGACATGCGCCGGTCCTCGCCGTCGTTGCGGTCATCGGTGCGCTCGCGACCTACTTGATCGCGGGTCCGCTCCTTGGCGGCATACCTTCGGGCCACTTCCTCGAGCTCTGGGGCATCTTCACGTTCTTGATGCTTGCGGTCGCTTTCGCGGCGGCCGCGCTGCAGATTTTGTTCGGGACGATCGGGACCTTGATCGTGGTCGTCGCCTTCGTGGTCTTTGGCGCTCCGGCAGCCGGTGGTTCCGTCGCGAGGCCTTTCCTCCCGAGCTTCTGGGGCACGATCGGCCCATTTCTCCCCCCGGGGGCGGGGACGACGGCCGTTCGCAACACGATCTACTTCGACGGCAACGGGATCGGGAAGGCGCTCATCGTTCTGGCGGCCTATCTCGTTGCGGGTGCAGTCGTCGTGTTCGGAATCCGCCGCCGCGCACCGCAACCGACCGACGCGGACACCGACATCGAAACGGCGGCCGGCGCCGCAGCAGTCGTCGTCTGAGCCTCGAGGATCAGCGCGCCGAGCTCGGAGCTGGAGCTCTCGCGCCCACAATGCTCGCTGGGCGTCTCCAGCGGTGGGGTGCGGCCGGAACGCTCTCCATCGCGGGCCTGCGATCGGCGGGATGGGATTCGAACCAGGACACGTAGCGTCGCGTCAGGGGAGCGGCCGTTACTCCGTGTGCGAGTACCGACAGCCCGACAGTCACGTACGTCGCTGACAAGATCGTCCCGACGTGAGGTAGGTGTGCGTCGTGGAGGACGATCAGTGCGAAGACGATCGAGGCCAGGCCGCGGGGACCGAACCAGCCCATGAACGCGACTGTCGGCCGACGAGCGCCTGTACCCATCATCGCCAACGCCACCGGGAGCATTCGAACCACCGTCAGGCTTGCGATCGCGTAGAGCGCGATGCGCCAGTTCAGATCGTCGAGCGTCGGCAAGAGCAACACGGCCCCGAACACGAGCAGCGTCACTGCGTTCAGTACTTCTCCGAGCTCGTCGATGAGATACGTCACCTCGCCGCTGTCGGGCCGCCGCAACGCGCTGAAGATCATGCCGGCCAGGAAGGCAGCGATGAAGCCGGAGCCTCCGAGCGCCGCGGCAAAACCATAGGCAAGGACGGCGCCGCCGGCCGGCACGACCTGGAGCCAGGCGGGCTCGATCAGCCCACGCCGCGTACCGACCACGACGGCCGCCGCCGTGACCAACCCGCCAATCACGCCGCCGCAGACTCCGTAGCCGATCTGCTCGACGACTACCCGCACCGCATGTGCGTCACCGATGCTGCCGGCGTCGGCTTCGGCAACGGCGAGCGCGATGAAGAGCAGCGGCACGCAAATGCCGTCGTTGAGCCCGCTCTCGACGTTGAGCCCCTGGCGGATCCTCGAGGGTAGGCGTGGCTCCGTGACGACCGCCTGGCCTAGTGCGGCGTCGGTCGGCGCCAGCAGGACCGCGATCACGACCGCTTCGGTGAGCGAGAGCTGCTCGAAGACGAACGAGGCGAAGATCGCACCCAGGACGATCGTCAGCGGCAGCCCGATCCCGAGCAGCCGGGCGGGAACCGTGTACTCACGGCGGAGCGCCCGCAGGTCGATCCGTGACGCGTCTGAGAAGAGCACGAACGCAAGCGTTGCCTCCGCGAGCACCTTCACGAATTCCCCGGTCGAGGGGGCGTCGAAGAGATCGAGCGCCTGAATCCCCGCGAGGAGCCCGACTCCCACAAACACGATCGCGGAGGTGATCGAGGTTCCGGCGAGCCGGCGCGAGACGACGGAGAAACCAAGCAGCGACGCCGCGATGACTACGAGCTCCCAGCCCACAGTGACCCTTACCTTCGCTCCGTGTTGCCAAAGTCCGCTTCGGTATGGCTAAGCCTGCCGACCGGG
>DATHGN010000141.1:0-7177 GCA_035317565.1 Gaiellaceae bacterium | reverse complement strand
TGGTGGCCCTTGGCGACCATCTGCGTGCCGACGAGCACGACCCGGTCGGCCTCCGCGAAACGCGCCAGCGCGGCGGCGAGCGCGCCGGGCTTCTCGACCGCGTCCGCGTCGAGCCTGATGCGTTCCAACTCGGGCAGCTTCGCCTCGAGCTCACGTTCCAGTCGTTGCGTTCCCGCACCGAGTCGCGCGATCTCCGTGGAGCCGCACGTGAAGCACGTTTCCGGCTCGGGCTCCGTGTGTCCGCAGTGATGGCAGCGGAGCCGGTGATCACCGTGCAGCACGAGCGCGACATCGCAGTTGTCGCAACGCACCGTCGTCCCGCATGCACGGCAGTGAAGCGCGGGCGCGACGCCCCGGCGGTTGAGCAGCAGGATCGCCTTGCCGCCGTGCTCTTCGATCGCGCCGAGCTCCGCAAGGAGTGGCGCCGACAACGGGTAGCCGGCCTCCCGGCGCAGGTCGACGACACGCACGGGCGGCAGCGGGCCTGCGAGGCGGCCGCCCAGGTTGAGGCGCTCAAGGGTCCCCCAGCTCTCCGGGCGTGGCGTCGCGCTCCCGAACACCGCGACGGCGCCTTCGAGAGCGGCGCGTTTCGCGGCGACCGTGCGTGCGTCGTACCGCGGATCGGACTCCTGTTTGTACGACGCGTCGTGTTCCTCGTCGACGCAGATGATCCCGAGCCGCGGCACCGGTGCGAAGACGGCGGAGCGTGCGCCGACGACGATCGGAGCCTCGCCGCTCGCGATGCGTGCGCGCTCGTCGCGACGCTCTGCCTCGCTCAAGGCGGAGTGAAGCACGGCGATGCGCTCACCGAAGCGTGCGCGAAAGCGTCCGAGCGTCTGCGGCGTCAACGCGATCTCGGGCACGAGGACGATGGCGCCGCGGTTGCGTTGCAGTGCGGTGGCGCAGGCCTGGAGGTAGACCTCGGTCTTTCCGCTGCCCGTGGCGCCGTAGAGGAGGAAGTTCGCCGATTCGCCTGCGTCGAGCGCAGCGGTGATGCGCTCGAGCGCAGCCTGCTGTGTCGCGCTCAGCTCGGCGGGCTCCGCCTCTCCGGTCAGTGCGTCCCGCTCGGCCGGTTGTGGCCGCGTTCCTCGCGCCTTCCGCTGCACCGGTGCGACGAGCGTCAGTGCGCGACCGGGAGTCGAGCCGTAGTAGTCCGCGACCCAGAGCGCGAGCTCGACGAGCGGCCGCGGCAGCTCCTCGACGACCCGCTCCACCGGCGACGTGTCGATCCCCTTTGGCGGCTGCACGTCGACCTCGGTCACGACGCCGCGCTGCTTCGAGTTGCCGAAACGAACCTCGACGACCGCACCGGGACCGACGTCGTCCGGAATCTCATACGTGAACTCGCGGGCGAGGGCGCGCGCGGTCACGAGTGGATAGACCGAGGCGTAACGGGTCACCCGGCCACCCTACGGCCGGGGTGTGACGCTAAGCCCCTGCGGCGACGAGGATGAAGTCTGTTGCGAAGCCGAGGAAGAGCCCGAGCATGATGCCCCAGGTCACGAGCGTCTTCGACGCGAGCGCGCGTCCGACGTTCAGCAGCTCCATCACGACGTAGAGGATCGAGCCGGCTGCGAGGGCGAAGAAGACGATCGACACCGCCTCGCTGACCCAGACCTGGCCCACGACGGTGCCGAGGAACGTCGGGCCGCCGCCGATCAGGCCGAGAAGGGCGAGGAAGCCCCAGGTCGGCCGCTCCTTGTCGCCGGCGAGCGGCGCGCAGATCCCGAGGCCTTCGGTCGCGTTGTGCAGGCCGAAGCCGATGATCAGGACGATCGCGAGGCTGATCTGGTCCGACGCGGCGGACTGTCCGATCGCGAGCCCCTCGGAGAAGTTGTGCAGGCCGATGCCGGTGGCGATGAAGATCGCAAGCCATCTCGCCGGGGACATTCCGACGAAGTGGTGCTCGTGCTCGAACTCTGCGGTCGACGCCGCGCCCGGACCGAGGAACGCGCGCCGGCGGCGTCGTTTCATCCAGACGTCGTAGTAGACGAGGCTCATCAGCCCGACGAAGAAGCCCGCTGTGAGCAGGAACGCAAGCCAGAGGAAGCGCCCGTCGCGACCGTCCTCGAGCGCGGTCTCGATCGGTCCGACGGCGCTGCTCAAGACGTCCCAGAACAGGAAGATCAGGATGCCGGTGGGGTCGAGGCGAGGAAGGCCTTCGTCTCGGCGGTGACGCTCTGCATCCGCCCGATCGGCAGGCCCAGGAAGATCGTGAACCCGGCGATGGCGCCGAGCCCGAGAATCTCAGCGGTGCTCATGTAAGGGTCACCTTACAGGTTACGATCACCGGGATGGCGCAAGGACACTCGGTCGACGAGTACCTCGAGACGATCTACTTTCTGGCCTTTCCGATCGGCGAGTACCGCCCGCTCGGCGGCGGGTCGCCGACCCTGGCCTCGCGTGTGGCCGAGATGCTCGGCGTCTCTCGGGCGTCGGCCGGGGAGATGCTGAAGCGGCTCGAGGGCGAGGGGCTGATCGAGCGGGGCGAGCACAAGGAGGCGCTGCTCACGGAGACGGGGCGCAAGCGCGCCGAGCGGGTCGTCCGCAAGCACAGGATCATCGAGCGGCTGCTCACCGACTTCATGGGCTACACGCCGGCCGAGGCACACGTCCAGGCCGACCTCCTTGGGGACACGTTCACGGAAGACATGGTCGAGCGGATCGAGGAGCGCCTCGGGTATCCCGATCGCTGTCCGCACGGCTGGCCGGTCGACCCAGACTTCGAGCAGGCGGAGAACCGTGAGCTGGCGCCGCTGTCGGACCTGGCCGCCGGCGACCGCGCGACGATCGTCCGGCTGGCGGAGCACGACGGCGAGCTCCTGCACTGGTTCTACGACGAGGGCCTTGTCCCGGGCAGCGAGATCGAGGTCCGGGAAGCCCAGCCCGCCGCGGGCCAGGTCACGGTGAAGCTGAACGGCCAGGAGCGGGCGATCGGCGAGAAAGCCGCAGCGGGCCTCTTCGTCCGCCCCGCGTAGCAGCAGCCTCCCAGGCGGACAGGGCCCGAAACGGCGCGTTCCAGGGACAGTCCCTGGCACATGCCGTTCGCGGACACGTCACCTGCCTGGCACCGGACAGGGCCGAAAGAGCCACGTGCCAGGGACAGTCCCTCGGGTTAACGAGCGGAGGAACCAGAGCCGATATGACAGGCATGAGCGCCGTGCCGACCACGGCTGCCCGAAACGCGGCCGAGCCTCTCACTGTTGCGCGCACCCTCGCGGGCCGCATCGCGCTGCCGCTCGTCTTCGTTGCTGCGACCGCGTACCACGTCCTCCAGTCCCGCGGCCACGCCACCGCGACGGTGTTCAACGACGAGCTGCTGTACGCGAAACTCTCGCAGGCGATCGCGGCGGGACATGGCCTCTCGATCCGCGGCGAGCACATTTTCTTCCCCGCCCCGCTCTCGTCACTGGTGCAGGCACCCGCCTGGCTGCTCGGCTCGATGCCGAACGCCTACGCGGCCGCCAAGATCCTGAACGCAGTCGTGATGTCGGCCGCGGTCTTTCCCGCGTACTGGCTCGCACGCCAGCTCGTTCGGCCGTGGTTCGCGATCCTGACCGCGATCGCAGCCGTGACGACACCGGCGCTCGTCTACCACGCCTATTTGATGTCAGAGGCGCTCGCCTACCCGGTGTTCCTCGTCACCATCGCCGTGCTCCTGCGCGCGGTCACGAAGCCGTCGCGCGCAATGGCGATCGCCGTTCCGGTCGTCTGCCTGCTCGCGGTCGCGACCAGGGTCCAGTTCCTCGCCCTGCCGCTCGCGTACCTCGCGGCCGTTGCGCTCTGCGGTCGCGGCGACTATCGCCGTCACCTGCTCCCCGTCGGACTCACGGCCGCGTTCGTCGCCCTAGTCGTCGGGGTCCCGGGCGCGCTCGGACAGTACGGCGAGGCGACGCACCTCGGCTACGCCCCGCGCGCCGTCGTTCACTGGGCGCTCGTCGACGGGTCGCTGTTGCCGTACTCGCTCGGCCTCGCGATCGTGATGGGCGCGATCTTCGGGCTCGGCTTCATGCTGATCCGGCCGGAGCGCAAGATCGAGCAGGCCTTCGCAGTGTTTGCAATCAGCTGCACGGCGCTCTTCATGGGACAGGCCGCCCTGATTGCCGCAGGCGAGGCGAAGCGGCCGCTCGAGCGCTACCTCTTCTACGTCACGCCGCTGCTCTTCATCGCCTTCTTCCGCTACGCGGAGCGCGGAGTGCCACGTTCACGCGCATATCTCGCCGCGACGTGCCTCGGTGCGCTCGCGCTCTCCCAGGTGTCGTTCCCGGGGCTCACCGGCACCGGCGCGTACTTCTTCGACTCGGTTTCGCTCTCCGCGTTCGCGCGCGTTGCGTCTCGGCTGGGCCTGCCGGAGGCTTCGCTGCTGTATTCGCTCGCGCCGATGGCGATCGCCGCGCTCACGCTCGCTGTGCCGCTCAGACGCCGCGGCGCGCCCGAGCTCTTCGCCCTGCTCGCGATCGCGATCTCGGCGTGGATGAGCCTCGGTGTCTACGCGACCGACCGGCTCGTGACGACCTGGTCTGTGCGCACGTTCGGGTCGTCGCCGCCGGATTGGCTCGACCGATCGAACCTCGGCCCAGCGCGCTACCTCGCTCTCCCCTACGCGAACACGTTCTACGGGACCTATCTCGAGTCCTGGAACCGCGACCTGCGCGGCGTCGTCCTGCTCGACACCCAGCCGCCGGACCCGTTTCCTGCCGCAGTCGCAAGCGTCGCCCGTGACGGGACGCTGCAGGTGGACGGACACGTCGCCAAGGCGCAGACGCTGATCGCGAACGTCTCCGGGACGACGATCGGGCTCGAAGGCAAGGTCCTGAGACGGCCACGTGAAGGCCTCGTCGCCTATCGCGTTCCCGCCGGCGCCCACGTGAGCTGGCTGGCGGCCGGGCTTTCGCCCGACGGCTGGACGGGTCCACGCCTCCGCTATCGAGCGTGGCCGATCGCGCAGGGGCGCTACGTCCTGAACCTCTACGTCCCGGCCGGGACGCCGCCGCGCAGGATCGCCATCGGTAAGCACATGTACGTCATCCGAGCAGGCACCCCGCGGCGAATCGTCGTGCCAACCGCAGGCGCACCGCTCGTGATGTTCGTCGACGTGCAGAGCTCACCGCTCGGCGGCCGGGTCCTCGGTGTGAAGGTGCGGTCGGTGCGGTTTCTAGACGGACGCCGCTGAACCGACTCGCGCCGCCTCGCGCAGGGCGTCGGCCTTGTCGGTGCGCTCCCACGTGAAGTCCCGGTCCTCGCGACCGAAGTGACCGTACGCGGCGGTCTTCGTGAAGATCGGCCGCCGCAGCTCGAGATCCCGCAGGATCGCCGCGGGACGAAGGTCGAAGTGCTCCCGCACCAGCGCCTCCAGCTGATCGGTCGGAATGTGCTCGGTGTTGAAGGTCTGCACCGCGATCGAGACGGGGTGCGCGACTCCGATCGCGTACGCGACGTTCACCTCGCACCGGTCGGCCAGGCCTGCCGCCACGATGTTCTTCGCGACGTAGCGCGCCGCATAGGCCGCCGAGCGGTCGACCTTCGTCGGATCCTTGCCGGAGAACGCGCCGCCACCGTGTCGCGCAGCGCCGCCGTACGTGTCGACGATGATCTTCCGTCCCGTCAACCCGGTGTCGCCCATCGGGCCGCCGAGCACGAACTTGCCGGTCGGATTGACGAAGACGAAGTCGCGGTCGTCCATCAGGCGCTTCTCGTCGTACAGATCCGCGGGAAGGATCGGTCGCAGTACACGGTCGACGATGTCCGGCTTGATCAGATCCTCGGAGGAGATCCCGTCGGAGTGCTGCGTCGAGACGAGCACACGCTCGATCTCGACGGGCCGCTGCCTTCCCTCGTCGTCGATCTCGTAGCGGACCGTCACCTGCGCCTTGCCGTCCGGCCGCAGGTAGGGCAGCTCGCCCGCCTTGCGCACCTCGGCGAGCCGCTTGCAGATCTTGTGCGCCAGCATGATCGGAAGGGGCATCAGCTCCTTCGTCTCGTTCGACGCGTAGCCGAACATCATTCCCTGGTCGCCGGCGCCGATCCGATCGAGCGGATCCTGGTCGCCGGGGTCGTGCTGCATCTCGTACGAGGAATCGACGCCCTGTGCGATGTCGGGCGACTGCTCGTCGAGCGCAACGACGACACCGCAGGTGGTCGCGTCGAAGCCCCACTCGGAATGCGTGTAGCCGATCTCGGAGATCCGCTCGCGCACGAGCTTGGGAATGTCGACGTAGATTTCCGTCGAGATCTCGCCGGCGACGACCACGAGCCCGGTCGTGATCAACGTCTCGCAGGCAACGCGGCCCTCCGGATCCTCGGCCAGAACGGCATCGAGGACGGAATCCGAGATCTGGTCGGCGACCTTGTCGGGATGCCCCTCGGTGACGGATTCCGAGGTGAACAGGAACTCGCGGGCGGCCATGGGGCCACAGGCTACACAGATCGCCCGACTACTTGATGCGCAAGAAGAACGAAACCTGGAGCTCGTGGGAGCGGCTCACGGCGTACTCGACCGCGGAGCGCAGCGGCTTCAGGTTCCGCTCGATGCCAGCCGGAATCCTGCCGTTGCCCAAACGCTGGATGACCGGGATCGTGCTGTGGATGTCGACGTACAGGACAACCTGGGGCTTGGTCGGCAGACCGGAGCTCTTGGCGGCGCTCTGGTACTCGGGGCTCTCCGCCAGGCTCTTGCCACCGTTCTTCGCGAAAGCGATTCCCGACGGGAGATCACTCACGACGAGCCTGCCGTTGACGTTTGCGTAGTGCAGGCCCTTGCCCTGGGAAAAGCCCTTGACGAGTCGGCCGAACACCGCCGCCCCGTCGACACCGTGACCCGGCGCCGCAATGAACGTGACCTCCGGGAGGTGACCGCCGGCCGCGCGGACATACAGCGCGTTCTCGCCTTGCAGAATCGTGTCGAAGCGCCCCAGCGCATCGCCGAGCCCCTTGAAGCCGGGCTGCAGCAGGATCGGGTTGGCGCTGAGCCCCGAGAGCATCCCTTTCGCGCCGTGGAATGCGAGATAGAGCAACGCATCCTTCGGCACGAGCTTCTGCAGGCTGCCGTCGGACCCGTGCGCCGTCACGCTCTGCTTGCCGGGCGTGCCGTGAACCGTCGTGTCCCACGCGATGCCGTCGGACTTCGCGCGCACGTTCATCAGCAGCCAGTCGAGCGTCCCGAGCTTCTTGAAGTAGG
>DATHGN010000140.1:0-9836 GCA_035317565.1 Gaiellaceae bacterium | reverse complement strand
CAGGCCGAGTAGCTCGGCCAGCCAAAAGCCGACCGACCGCGCCTCATCCGATTCCGACGTGACCGCCGCCCAGGCCCCGTCGAGCTGCTCGGGCCCGCGTGCGCGGGTGAACGTCTGCAGCGGGTGGAGCGAGAAACGGCGTCGATGCGGTTCCAGGGCCGAGAGGGGCGTGGCGCCTGAGACGTGCGCGAGCCAGGGGCCTGGCTCGATCGTCCGGGCCACATCCGCAATGACGCTGTCCGGCACGCACAGAAGGACGAGCTCGCCGTCGTCGCCCACGCTGATGCCTCGCTGGCGGAGCCGAGCGGTGACGGCCGACCCGACGCGGCCGGACCCGATGACGTTGATGCTTCTGAGCACTCGTAGCTCCAGTTCCGTAGCGGATACCGGGCAGTTGAAGCGTACACGGGCACTGGTACTCTGGCGTGCTTCGTGGGTCGTCGTTTCCTCCTGGGGCTTGTTCTCGCCGCCGCACTCGCCGCGCCCGGCACCGCGCACGCGGCGATCCCGCTGACGCCCTGTCCGGATACGACGAACGGCCTTCAGTGTGGAACGGTCGCCGTCCCGCTCGATCGCACGGGTGTCGTTCCCGGGACGATCGGGTTGCACGTCGAGGTTCTCCCTGCCACGGGGCTGCCCCGCGGAACGATGTTCCTGATCGCCGGGGGCCCAGGCCAGGGATCGGCTCACGTCTATGGGCTCGGATCGACCGACACCGCCGAGTTCATGCGTGCGATGCTGCCGGGCTACACACTTGTGGCCTTCGACAACCGCGGGACGGGCGACTCGGGCGTGATCCGCTGTCCGGAGCTCCAGACCACGGCGATCGCGACCGCTGAGCAGAGCGCAATTCTCGCGCGCGACTGTGCGGGGATCATCGGCCCCCAACGCCAGTTCTATGCGACCCGGGACCACGCCGAGGACATCGATGCCGTTCGCGCAGCACTGGGGATTCCGAAGATCGGCCTGATGGGCGTGTCGTATGGAACGAAGCTCGCGCTCGCGTACGCGCTTGCGCACCCCGGCAACGTGGAGCGACTGATCCTCGACTCCGTGGTTCCACCGCAGTTTCCGGATCCGTTCGATCGCAACGTGTTGAGTCAGATGCCGGACACTCTGAGCTCACTCTGCGACGGTGGCCTCTGCCGCGCGGCGACGCCGAACTTCTCGGGTGAGGTGGCCACGCTCGCGAACAAGATCGAGGCGAAGCCGATCTCCGGAAAGATCGTCGCCCCGAACGGCGCACTGAAGACGGTGCGGATGGACGGTGAGCAGCTCCTTTCGATGATGATCGACACGGATCTGAGCCCTGGCCTCGCTGCCGAGGCTCCCGCCGCCGTGCACGCCGCCCTCAAGGGCAACGTGCGACCGCTACTGCGGATCTACGACCTCGACCTCCGCACCAGTGAGCTCTCGTCGGAGGATCTGAGCTTCGGCCTCAACGCCGCGACGAACTGCGCCGACGGTCGCTTCCCGTGGTCGCCCGGCACGGATCCCTCCGCGCGCCAGGCCGCGATCGACACGGCTGTCGCCGGGCTTGCTCCAGGCGCACTCGGCCCGTTCGGAAAGTGGGCCGCCCGCCTCGGGACGGCGTACTTCTGCGAGCAGTGGCCCTCGCCGACGGGCAACACGCCGCTTGGGCCAGGTCCATATCCGAACGTGCCCGTTCTCGCCGTCAGCGGCGGTTACGACCTGCGCACGCCGACGGCCAGCGCAGTCGCAGTGATCAGCCAGTTCCCGCAGGGTCGGCTGATCGTCGTTCCAGGCGTGGGTCACAGCGTGCTCACGGCCGACTTCTCGTATTGCTCGCAGCGCGCAACGCGCCAGTGGATCCTCGGCACGCTGGAGGCGCCGATCCAGGCTGCGTGCCCGCGCGTGCCGCCGCTCGTGAAGATCCTCGGTGCGTTTCCGGCGAAACCGGCGAACCGGACGGCGAAGTCGACGCTGGCGCTCGCGTCGAAGACCGTGCGCGAAGCAGAGGCGACGTGGCTGCAGCTGCTCTTCTCCTCCGTCAGCTTCACCCCGCGTGGCGTCTACGGTGGCAAGCTCGCGAACACGAAGAACGGCGACGGCTTCATCCTGACGAAGTACGCGATTGCCCCAGGCGTCTTCGTGACCGGGAAGATCACCTTCGTCGACATCGGCCCGCCATCGACCTACAAGGGCACGATCAAGGTCTCGGGGTCGGCGGCCACGGCCGGAACGCTGAAGTTCACGAAGAATTCGGTCTCCGGCAAGCTCGGCGGCCGCACCGTCAAGGGCACGTACTAGAGGCCTGATGTGAAATTCCGCCGGGCCGGATGACGCACCAGACACTGCGCCGGATCAGCACGTTCGCCCGCGGCACGTAGCGCCGCTACGCACCGCGAACGACCGCTCTGCCCGGCTTGGTCTGGAGCGCCCCCGACGTCGGCCGAATTTCGCATCAGCCCTCTAGGCGATTTGCGACCCGTCCGGCCCCGCCCCTAAACTGCCCGGGCGATGCCGATGTACGAGTACGTGTGCATGAAGTGCGAGAAGCATTTCGAGGAGCTCGTCCGGGGGGATCAGGAGGTTGCGTGCCCGCAGTGCGGCGCGACCAACGTCGCCCGGCAGCTTTCGACGTTCTCGATGGTCGGCACCGCCGGGCAGACCGGCGCGTTCAGCAGTGGCGGCGGCTGTTGCGGCGGAAGCTGTGGCTGCGGTCACTGAGCTGACCCGCGCCGACGAGCTTCGCGCCTTCGGCGAAGTCGTTGCCGGCTGCACGAAGTGCGCGCTCGCCGGAGGACGCACACAGGTCGTGTTCGGCTCGGGCGATCCGAATTCCGATCTGATCTTCGTCGGCGAGGCGCCGGGCTTTCACGAGGACAAGCAAGGCGTGCCGTTCGTCGGGGCCGCCGGGAAGCTGCTTGACCAGCTGCTCGCGGGCATCGGCCTCACGCGCGAAGACGTGTACATCGCGAACGTTCTCCTTTGCCGTCCTCCCGGCAACCGCGACCCGCTGCCGGAGGAGATCCAGGCGTGCGAGTCGCACCTGTGGCGTCAGATCGAGCTGATCGAGCCGCGCGTCGTCGCGACACTGGGAAACTTTGCGACGAAGCTTCTGTCGGGTCGGCCGACCGGAATCACGCGCGTGCACGGACAGGAGCAAGAAGTGATGCTCGGCGGGCGGCGGGTACTGCTCTACCCGATCTACCACCCGGCTGCCGCGCTTTACACGCCGCGCATGCTCGTGGTGCTCAAGGACGACTTCGCGAGGCTGCCAGAGCTGATGGGTCGCGAGGCTGCTCCGCCCGCACCGGTCTACGTCGCACCGGTGGCCGCCGAGCCGGCGGTTCAGCTCGGGCTCTTCTGATCGAGACACACTCGCCCGAAGAAACCGAGCAGCTCGCTGCCAGGCTCGCCGCCGACCTGCGCCCGGGCGACGTCGTGACGGTCTCGGGCGAGCTCGGCTCCGGCAAGACGACGTTCGTCCGCGGCGCCGCTCGCGCGCTTGGCGTCGAAGGTCCGGTCACGAGCCCGACGTACACCATCGGCCACAGGTACAAGGGCCGAGTCGACGTGTCGCACCTCGACCTCTTTCGCTTCCGAAACGTGTCGGCGGCCGAGTGGGGCGATCTCGAGCCGTACTTCGACGACGCGGTCGTCTTCGTCGAGTGGCCCGAGGCAGGGGAGGGAGTCCTGCCACCGAGACGCATCGGAGTGCGGCTCGAACATGGCGGAGAAGGGCGCCGGCTTGTCACGATTCTCGGTGATGCTGATCCTGGCCTTCGACACGGCGACTGATGTAGCGACGAGCGCGCTCGTCTCCGACGGCGAGGTGCTCGGCGAGCGCTCATCGCGGGCGTCAACGGTGCTCGAGGACGTCGATGCGTTGTTGCGTCAAGCGAGTGCGCAGACGCGTGAGATCGAAGCGCTCGCGGTCGGGATTGGGCCCGGCAGCTTCACCGGTGTTCGCATCGGTCTCGCGACCGCGCGTGGCCTGGCGTTCGCGCTCGGCATCCCTGCGGCCGGCGTCTCGACACTCGACGCGCTCGCCGCAGGCTCTCCCGGCGCTTTGCCGGTCGTCGATGCGCGGCGCGGTGAGGTCTTCGTGCTGAAAGATGAGCCGAGAGTGCTCGATCCGGGAAAGCTCGAGGTGGCGAACGGGACGATCTGCGTGGGGAGCGGCGCCGTCCGCTACCGCGCCTTGTTGGAAGCTGCCGGAGCGGAGATCCCGCCGGACGGAGACGAACGGCACCTGCCCCGGGCCCGCTTCCACGCCCAATTGGCGCACGACTTCGGGCCCGCCGACGAAGTGGAGCCGCTCTACCTAAGAGTCCCCGACGCTGATAAAACCAGACAATGAGCGCGACGGCCAACAAGGTGGATTTCCGGCGCCTCGAACTGCGGGACCTCAATGCGATCGAGACGATCGAGCGCGCCTCGTATCCGACACCGTGGTCGCGGTCGATGTTTGCGGGCGAGCTCGCGAAGCCGTCGTCGATCTCGCTCGGTGCGTTCGAGCCCGACACGCGCGACCTGCTCGGCTACCTGATCATCTCCCGCTACGTCGACGCCTGGCACGTGATGAACCTCGCCGTCGCACCGGAACACCGCCGCAAGCGGATCGCGACGGGCTTGCTCGAACGCCTCTTCGAGCTCACGGGAGGCGAAGGACGCCGCGGTTACACCCTCGAGGTGCGAGTTTCGAACGACGTCGCGATCCGTCTCTACGAGCAGGCCGGGTTCAAGGCACGCGGAGTTCGTCGCGGCTACTACACAGACAACCGCGAGGACGCGCTCATCATGTGGCGCGATTTCGAGCCGCGACCGACTTGATCCTCGGTCTCGAGACGTCCTGCGACGAGACCGCTGCAGCGGTGATCACGCGGGACGGACAGATCCTCGCGAACGTCATCTCGTCTCAGGCCGATCTGCACGCCCGCTACGGCGGGGTCGTACCCGAAGTCGCGTCGAGGCGTCACCTCGAACTCGTCACGCCCGTCTTGCAGGAAGCGTTGCGCGATGCCGGGGCAGAGCTCGACGACGTCGAGTTGGTGGCGGTCACGGCGGGCCCCGGCCTGATCGGTGCCCTGCTCGTCGGAGTTGCGGCAGCGAAAGCGATCGCCTGGGCGAGGCGGTTGCCTCTGGCGCCCGTGGATCACCTCGAAGGACACATTGCGTCGCTCTATCTCGAGCCGGACCCGGTCGAGCCGCCGTTTCTCTGCCTGCTCGCGAGCGGCGGTCACACGATGCTGCTGGACGTTCAGGATCGTGCGAACAAGGCCCGAGTGCTCGGTACGACGCTCGACGATGCCGCGGGAGAGGCTTTCGACAAGGGAGCGCGCCTGCTCGGGCTCGGCTACCCCGGCGGCGCCGAGATCGACCGCATCGCGCGAGCGGGAGACGCCGGTGCGTACGACTTCCCCGTCGCGAAAGTGCCCGGGCTCGACTTCTCCTTCTCGGGCCTCAAGACAGCCCTGCTCTACGCCGTCAGGGACCTGCCTGCGGACGAGCTCGAACGACGACGTTCCGATCTCGCCGCGAGCTACCAGTCGGCGATCGTGCGCGCTCTCGTCGACAGGGCGCAGCAGGCTGCTGCGGAGCTCGGCGCGTCGAAGATCGCCGTGGTCGGCGGGGTGGCGGCGAACTCGGAGTTGCGCGCTGCGCTTCCCCAATCTACGGCCCTTGCGCCGCTGCCGCTCTGTACGGACAACGCGGCGATGATCGCCTCGGCTGCGCGCTTCACGGATCCCATCCAGTATCCCCGCTATCTTGGGCTCGATGCGTACGCGTCCACCGCGTGAGCCGAGAAACGCGCTCGTGCTTGCGGCTCTGGCGGTCGTCGCGACGGCCGTCCTCATCGCGGCCGGAGGTCATAGCAGCGGCCTGACTACTGAAGGAGAGACGAGTTGGCAGGGTCTTGCCGGGGCCCAGCGTCCGCGCGTCGCGGTGGGCCAGCGCGTGATCGTCCTGCTCAAGGCGCCCGCGCTTGCAGACCGGGTCGGCAATGCCGGAGGCCTGGCGACGAGCGAGCAGGAGCGGGAGTGGACGCAGAGTGCGCTCTCGTCTCAAAAGCTTTTGGTCGCACGGCTGCGCGTCCAGGGCGTCGTCGTCCAGCCCGAGTTCAGTTACACGAGAGCGGTCAACGGCTTCTCGGCCGCGTTTGACGCGCGCGGGATAGCGCTGCTCGAACGGGCGCCCGACGTGGCGGGCGTGTATCCCGTGCGGGCGGCGTATCCCGCGTCGCTGAGCTCGCGTCTCCTGACGGCAACGAGCTTCGGAGAGCGACCGAACATCGGCCTGTCGGACAAGGATGGGCGCGGCGTCACGATTGCGCTCCTCGATACCGGCGTCGATCGGGCGCAGCCCTTCCTGCGCGGGCGTGTCACCGGTGGGATCGACATCGTCGGAGGCGACGCAGGTGCCCTCGCCGCGCCACAACCCGGCGAGCCCTCCCAGCTCGAGCGGCATGGCACAGAGATGGCCGGCCTGCTCGTCGGCTCGGGTGGGCCCGGTGCGCTGGCCGGCGTCGCTCCGGGAGCCACCGTCTTGCCGATTCGCGTTGCGGGCTGGCAGCGAGACGCCTCGGCGGGCTGGGCCGTCTACGGCAGGACCGACCAGGTGCTGGCCGGGCTCGAACGCGCGGTCGATCCGAATGGTGACGGCGATGCGCACGATGCAGCCCGTGTGGCGCTGGTGGGCGTCGCGGAGCCGTTCGCCGGTTTCGCAGACGGGCCCCTCGCCCGTGCCGTCGAGGGCGCTACTCGGCTCGACACCCTCGTCGTCGCGCCCGCCGGAAACGACGGGCCCGCGGGGCCCGGGTACGGCTCGGTCGCCGGCCCGGGAGGCGCACCGGCGGTGCTGACCGTCGGTGCCGTCGACCTGCGGCCCCGCTTCGGTCAGGTGCGGGTGGTTCTCCGCGCGGCTCTTCGGGTCGAGCTCGACGGCATGAGCCCACTCGTCGGCTCGGTAACTCCGTCGGAGCCGCTGGACGTCGGGATCGGCGCACCGCGTGCACAGACGACGGAGCCGGTCGGTTACCGCGGGCCCGTTCCGTTGCTCGACTTCTTCGACCGTCGCGGCGAGAGCCTCGTCGCGGGCCGGGCCGCCCTACTACCGGCCGGGGCCGATCCGAACGGGTCGCTCGCGAACGCAGCCCAGGCCGGGGCGGTTGCGGTCCTGTTCTACGGCGCGGACCTGCCGGCCGGCGGCATCGGTCTCGACGAGAGCGCGCCGATCCCTGCAGTTTCCGTTCCCGAGGCCGCGGCGCAGTCGCTGCTCGCGCGCATTCGCAGCGGCATTCCGGCGACCCTTTCACTCGGCACGGCGCGCACGAGGTCCAACGCCGGCGAAGGTCGCGTCACTCCCTTCTCGTCGACCGGGCTTGCCTTCGACGGACGCGTGAAGCCGGAGCTCGTCGCCCCGGGGGTTGCTCTCGAAACCGCCGAGCCCGGAGCCAACGCCGACGGTTCGGCCCGCTATGGCACCGTGAACGGAACGAGTGCCGCAGCCGCCCTGGTCGCCGGCGCCGCCGCGCTGCTCGCCCAGGCTCGACCGTACCTCGACGCCGAGGCGCTCAAGAGCCTGCTCGTCGGTGCTGCCCGGCCTCTTCCCGACGACGGCATCACCGGGCAAGGCGCCGGGCTTATCGACCTCGGCGGTGCCTCGGCGACCGAGGTCGGGGCGAGCCCTGCCTCCCTCGCACTCGGCCGCGCGGACAGCAGGCGTTGGCGCACCGACCAGGTGGTCGTCCTGCGTAACGTTTCTTACCGCCGTCTGATTCTGTCGCTCGACGTGGCAGTCGCCGACGAAGGAGCGGCATCCGTCGAGTTCGATGTGAAGCCTCAACGGTTCTCGCTGGGGTCGGGACGCTCGATCCGCGTGCATGTGCGAGCGCGGGCGACGAGCAAGCTGGAGGGAACTGCCCCGGCCGAAGGCGTCCTGGTCGTGACGCCCGCCGCGGGACGCGCGATCCGTGTGCCGTGGACGATCGTCTTCGGCCGGCGCCGCCCGGCCGAGCTGACCACGGTCCGGCTCTCGCAACGCGCGTTCACACCCTCGGATGCAGCGCCTGCACTGCTGAGCTTCGTGGCCGGATCGGTGCGGCGTTCGGCGGCCGCGTCCGACGTGCTGCCGCTTTCCCGTCTGGACCTTGAGCTCTGGAGCCCAGCCGGCGGCCGCATCGGTTTGCTGGCCCGCCTGCGCGACGTGCTTCCGGGACGCTATTCGTTCGGCGTGACCGGTCGGGACCCGACCGGTGCGGTGCTGCCGAGCGGCGACTACCAGCTCAGGCTTGTCGCCTTCGGGACAGACGCAGGGCCGCCGACAGTGCGGACAATCGGTTTCACGATCAAGTAGGCTCAGCCGGCCCAGCCCGAAATGTCCCCATTTGCGCGGAAAAAGGAGCTGACGTGACCACGGTCGATGCGCCCGTCTCGCATCTGCGCGAGAACCCCTACGAGATCGCGAAGTCGCAGTTGCGCAAGGTGGCAAAGACGTTCGCCATCGATCCGAACCTCGTCAACGTGCTTCAGATGTGCAAGAAGGCGGTGTCCGTTGCGATTCCGGTCGCGATGGACGACGGCACGACCCAGGTCTTCGAGGGGTATCGCGTGACGCACAACGTCGCGCGCGGGCCGTCGAAGGGCGGCATCCGCTATCACCCGGATGTCACGCTGGACGAGGTCAAGGCGCTCGCAATGTGGATGACGTGGAAGTGCGCGCTTTCGGGCATCCCCTTCGGCGGTGCAAAGGGCGGCGTGATCTGCAATCCGAAGACGATGTCCGAGGGTGAGCTACAGCGGATGACGCGCCGCTACACGTCCGAGATCATCAACGAGATCGGTCCCGAGAAAGACATTCCGGCACCGGACGTCGGCACGGACGGGCGTGTGATGGCCTGGATCTTCGACACCTACTCGATGAACAAGGGCCACTCGGTGTTGGGCGTCGTCACCGGCAAACCGCTGACGATCGGCGGCTCGCTGGGCCGCGAAGAGGCGACGGCGCGCGGTGCTCTCTATTGCGTGCGCGAGGCGGTGCGGAAGAGGCAGATGTCGCTGCAGGGGACGAGGGTCGCGGTGCAGGGTTTCGGCAACGTCGGCTCGTTCCTCGCGAAGTTCCTGGCCGAGGACGGGGCGACCGTGATCGCGATCTCCGATTCGACCTCCGGTCTCCACAACACGAATGGGATCGACGTCCAGGCGGCGATCGCGCACAAGCGCGAGACAGGCTCGCTGGCGGGCTTCAAGGGCGCCGAACCGATCTCGAACGACGAGCTGCTGCTCCTCGAGTGCGACGTGCTTGCACCATGCGCCCTCGAGCAGGTCATCACGGCCGAGAACGCGGACAAGGTCAGGGCGAAGATCGTCGTCGAGGGCGCGAACGGCCCGGTTACGCCTGCAGCGGACGAGATCCTCGAGGAGAGGGGCGTGCTCGTTCTGCCGGACATCCTGGCCAACGCCGGCGGCGTCGTCGTCTCCTACTTCGAATGGGTGCAGGGTCTCCAGGAGTACTTCTGGAAGGAGGCCGAGGTGAACGCGAAGCTGAACGACATCGTGACGCGCGCGTTCAACGAGACGTGGGCCACGATGGAGAGCCGCGACATCTCGATGCGGCTAGCGGCCTACGGGCTCGCCGTCCAACGCGTCGCCGAAGCGACGACCACGCGCGGGATCTATCCCTAGTCACACGGGGGAACCCGCGGTCCGGCATGACGCGGTCACGCCTCCGCGCGCCCGCGTTTCTCGCACCAGCGTGCTCTGAACGTTAGTTTCGGCCCATGCCGGTCAAGCAACGGAAAGTGGTTCTTTACCACGCGCAAGGCTGCCACCTATGTGAGCGAGCGCTGCGGGTGCTTCACGAGATTCGCC
>DATHGN010000139.1:0-27528 GCA_035317565.1 Gaiellaceae bacterium | reverse complement strand
GCTCTTGGGCCACCGCGCCAACGCCGCGATCACCGCGCTATTGCTCGACCCGTACCGAGCTGACCGGACTAACTAGGAAATCCCTGCAAACCAGGCTAGCCGATGCCGAGAATGAACTTCGCGTCGTCCGACATGCGGTCGGGGGTCCACGGGGGATCCCAGGTCAGCTCGATCTCGACGTCCTCGACTCCGGGCACCTCCTTGGCGGTGCGGCTGATGTCCTCCTGGATCATCGGCCCCGCGGGACAGCCCATCGACGTGAGGCTGTGGATCACTTTCACGCGCTGACCCTGCACCTCGACGTCGTAGAGCAACCCCAGCTCGACGATGTCCATCCCGAGCTCGGGATCCTCCACCTGACGCAGCGCCTCGAAGACTTCTTCCTTGGTCGGCATCCTCCGTCGAGTCTAGCTAGTAGCCGAGCAGCCGGACTTCCTCGCGCCGGTCGCGCGCAAAGAAGTGCACTCCGTCGATGAAGCGCACCCAGTTGCAGCGCGTGCACATGACGAGGGAGTGGGTGCGTGCGGAGTCCGTCAGGAAACGCACGCCGCGCAGCAGGTCGCCGTTGGAGACGCCCGTTGCGACGACGATCACTTCCCCAGGCGCCAGTTCTTCCGTGTTGAACACTCGCGTCGGATCCTCGATACCCGCCTCGCGGGCCTGTTCGATCTCGCCACGGGTGGTCGGCCACAGCTGTGCTTGCAGTTCGCCGCCGAGACACCTGAGCGCCGCGGCGGACATCACGGCCTGCCGGGTTCCGCCGATCCCCACCGCAAGGTGGTCGTTGGTGCCGCGGATCGCAGCCGAGATCGACGCCGTCACCGTCCCGTCCTGAATCAGCTTGATCCGCGCGCCGGAGGCGCGGATCTCCTCGATCAGATCGTGGTGGCGCGGACGGTCCAGGACGATCGTGGTGATGTCGTTCGGGCGGCGGCCGAAGGCGTCGGCGATCGCCTGGACGTTCTCGCCAATCGGCTTGAGCAGGTCGATCGACCCTCGCGCACGCGGCCCCACCGCGAGCTTGCGCATGTACATGTCCGGCAGATTGAGAAGCGACCCACGTTCGCCGACCGCGATCATCGACATCGCGCCGTTGCCACCGCGCGCCACGACGCCGCGACCTTCGAGCGGGTCAACCGCGAGATCCGCCTCGTCACCACCGGCGCCGATCTCTTCACCCACGCGCAGCGGCGAGTCCTCGTCCGCCGAGCCGATCACGACTCGTCCGTCGATCGGGAAGTCGTCCAGCAGCGCGCGCATCGCGGCTGCAGCGTCGTGCTCGGCTGCTTCCTGGTTGGCACGACCGAGCCAGCGAGCCGCCGTCAGGGCCGCGCCCTCCGTGACGCGAGCGTATTGCTCGCAGAGACAGAGGCTCGTCCTGGGTGCCGTCTGCGGTTCTGGGGCGGCGCTCGGATCTTCTACAGCCTTGGCCATCAGACTCGTTGTACCTGCTCGGCACTCGACAGGACCAGCTCCAGCACCGAATCGATCGCTCCGCGGATGTCGTTGTTCGCAATTACCGGCACGTTGTGCCGCTTTGCCCGCCCGATGATGTGGTCCTGAACGCGGCGGATGTCGTCAAGCCGCTCGATGTACTTCGCGTGCGGGCGCAGCCCGTCGAGGCCGGCATCGCGCACCATGAAATGCGTCGTGTGCTCCTCCTCGTCCTCGATCGCGAGGATGCATTGCACGACGAGCGCTCCCTCGATTCGCGGCAGCATCCCCGGCACGAGGTGCACTCCCTCGAGCACCATCGACCACCCTTCCTCGAGCGCCCGTTCGATCGACGCACTGACTCCGACGAGCACGTTCCGGGTTTGCTCGAGGAAGCCCGCGATCACAGGATCGTCTGCCTGCTCGGGCTCGCGCAGGCCTGCTGCCGCCTCGAAGCTCGAATAGTGGATCGACGGCATGAACTCCTTCGAGAAGAACGCGCGCATCGTCTGCCGGATGAAGTCCGTCGATGTGACGCGCGTGATGCCGAGCCGATAGGCGGCCTCGGTTGCGACGGTCGACTTGCCGGTGCCTGTCGCACCGCCGACGAGCACGATGATCGGCAGGTCGAGCTCGTGGAGCTCCCTGAAGCGCCGTAGGCGGCGAACGGCCTCGGACCCTTCCTCGGCGCCGAGGACCTCGACGGCGAGCTCCTGCACCTGCTCGAGCTCGACGCTCTGCTCGCCGCGGTCGAAGAGGTACTGGTCGATCCGCTTCGCAAGCTCGTACGCGCGACCGAGCGGCACACCGACCGCGACGAGGGCGCGCGCCATCAGACCTTTGGAGTAAGGCTGATCCGGAGTGCCGAGCGGCAGCGGCTCGGAGTGGCGGGGATGGCTCACGCCCGCGCTCCCGTTGCCACGAGTTGCTGGACGGCCACGTCGAGCTCGGGTGCGACGACCTCGTTCTCCGCGAAGACGACCTCTGCACCACGCTCGATCGCGGCTTCTGCGACGACGTCGATCGCCGCGGCTTTGATCTCGACGAGATAGACGTCGGCATCCGTTCGCGCCAGGTCCTCGCGCAGTTTCGCGCGGTCGGCGAGATTGCGCGACACGCTCACCACGTCTGCGTCGAGATGATCGGTCGGCGCGGGCCCGGTCGTGAACACCGCGACTCGGCGTCCCTGCAGAGGCGCGATCGGCCGGAGTCGCAGCTCCGCATCGATGACCGGCACGCGCTTGAGAGCCCGCACCGCGGAAGCATCGCCGCCGCCGACGAGGACGACAAGATCGGAGACGAGCACGCGGTAGGGGTTGAGATACGCGAGCGGATCTTGACCTCGACCGCTGACCAGAAGGCGCGCGTCGACGTCGACCGGCGGGATCGCGGCGCCGCTCCCGTCGAAAACGACGACGTCCGGCTCCCGCTCCACCGCAAGCGCAGCTCCCTGCAAGACGTTCGACATCGTCACCGCCCCCGCAAGGCCACCGCCGGCCCGGCGGCAACCGATCGTCACGAGCCCCGTGAGCGCAGCCGTCTCGAGATAGTCGGAAGCTGCGTGCCGGCCCTCGCGCGAAAGGTCGAGCAGCGACTCCAGCGTCGGCTGCACGAGTGCCACCTCCGGCTCCGCCGGCCCCCCACGACCCATCGCCACGACGACGACGTCACGGTCCCGTGCAAGTAGCCGCGCGACGTGACCCGTAACGGCCGTCTTGCCGACGCGTTTCCCCGTGCCGATCACCGCCAGCGACGGAAGTGGAAACGGCGCGTACTGCGGCGGCTCGAAGCGAAAGTCGGCGCCCTCATATCGAAGACCCGCCGCAAGAACACGGCTGGCGAGCAACAGGCGTTCGCGCGGCCCCATCACCGGCTCGTCCGAGAGGTCGACGACGACCTCCGCAACAGCGAAGCCGTCCTCCAGCGCTTCGACCAGCGGTACGCCGTAGTTCGACTCTCCGCGCAACTTCTCCGTGCCGCCCGCGAGCCAGGCGCCGATCACCTCGTACGGCAGCCCCGCGATCGCATCCCGCACGACCGGCGGGTAGTGCTCGCCGTCGATGACGACGATCGCGGGCGTCATCGCCGCGAGGTCACCTCGCCCTCGATGCGTGCGGTGTACTTCTCGAACTCGAGCGTGTCGACCGCGAACTGGATGATCTTCTCCTGCCCGTGGAACGGGTACTTGCGCCAGACATCCACGTGCGTCCCCGAGAACTCGATGATGTTGTAACAGGGACGCGAGTTCCCGCGGAGACGGAGTGACGACACGGTTCCGGCATTCACGATGAACAGATCCTCGAGCCGCCAGGCATAGGGCACGTGCTTGTGCCCGGACAGAACGAGGTTCACACCGGAGCGCTGAAGACATTCGATCGCGTCTCCGGCGTCGTAGATGATGTTCCGCTCGCGCCCGGTACCCGGTACGGGCAGCAAATGGTGGTGGCAGACGAAGACCCGTAGGTCCGCCGGATCGGCGAAGCTCTCCTCGATCCAGTGGTACCGGCCCCGGCCGATCTGGCCGTGGTCGAGGTCGGGCTCCGTCGAGTCGACCGCCACCACGGTGACGCCGCCCACCCGCATCACGGAGTTGCGATCGCCGAACAGCTCCTCGAAGTGGACATAGCCGACGTTGCGGGAGTCGTGGTTCCCTGGAATGACGACGACCGACTCGCAGTCGATCCGATCGAGGTAATCCTTGGCGAGCGCGTACTCCTCTTTGAACCCGAACGTGGTCAGGTCACCGGAGCAGACGACGATGTCTGGCTCGAGGTCGTTGACCTCCGTGATCGCGCGCTCCAGGAGGTTCGGCAGGAAAAACTGCGTCCCGCAGTGCAGATCCGAGATCTGGATGATCGTGAACGTGCCGTCCCGGGTCGCCATGCGAGAAGTCTAGGCGGCCACGGGAGGCCGCATTCTCAGCGTCCGGACCGATTGCTACGCTGAATGCAGGTGATACTGGAAACCCCGGATTTCCAGGCATATCGAGGCCAGGAACCTCCCCGCTTCGCCAACAAGGCCGAGCTCGAATGCGCCAAGGTTCTGGACTATTACGGTGTGCCCTGGGACTACGAGCCTACGACCTTTGTCCTCGAAGAGGACGAGGACGGCCGCGTCCTCGAAGCCTTCAGGCCGGACTTCTACCTGCCTGAGCAGAACCTCTATGTCGAGGTGACGGTGATGAAGCAGTCGCTCGTGACGCGCAAGAACCGCAAGCTGCGCAAGCTGCGCGAGCGCTATCCCGAAATCCGCGTGAAGCTCTTCTACAAGCGCGACATCGAGCGGCTGGCGGAGAGATACCAGCTCGAGCTGGCGTCGTAGGTTCCGAGTCTCGGCTCGGAGAGGTCTACCTCACCCGTGAGGAGCTGCACTCGCGTGTCCGAGAGCTGGCCGCCGAGATCTCGCGGGACTACGAGGGCAAGGAGCCGCTCCTCGTGGCCCCACTGAAGGCGAGTCTCGTGTTCGTCTCCGATCTCTCCCGCGCGCTCTCGATCCACCACGGCCTCGACTTCATCGAGCTCGCGAGCTACGCCTCGGGCGCAGACACCGGCGGCCAGGCGCGGATCCGGCTGCTCAAGGACCTCGACTCCGACCTCGCCGACAGGCACGTCTTGATCGTCGAGGACGTCGTGGACACCGGCCTGACGCTCAACTACCTCTGCAAGACGCTTTCCCTCCGCAGCCCTGCCTCACTGGCTGCGGCGACCCTGCTCGACCGGCCCTACCGGCGGCTCGTGGACGATCTGCCGGTCCGGTACGTGGGCTTCACCGTGCCCGACGAGCTCTTCGTCGGCTACGGCTTCGACCTCCACGAGAAGCTTCGGAACCTCCCCGATCTCCACGTGCTCCGCTCAGAAGTTTAGCCTAGGCTAAACTTTGTGGCGGGATGATGGCGACCCGCGCAGAGGAGGGCCCGCACCTGCCTGGGGCAGGAGAGCGTGTCCTTCGCGGACAGGGACGCTGGCGCCTCCTCCCTTTCCTCGGCCCGGCCTTCATCGCGTGCGTCGCCTACATGGACCCGGGCAACTTCGCGACGAACATCGCCGGCGGGTCGAAGTTCGGCTACACGCTCGTCTGGGTGATCGTCGCCTCCAACCTGATGGCGATGCTGATCCAGACGCTGTCCGCGAAGCTCGGGATCGCGACCGGCCGCAACCTGCCCGAGGTCTGCCGCGAGCGTTTCTCCCGCAAGACCTCCATCGGGCTCTGGATCCAGGCCGAGTTCATCGCGATGGCGACCGACCTCGCCGAGTTCCTTGGCGCAGCACTCGGCATCAAGCTCCTGCTCGGTATCCCCCTCTTCCCGGCGGCGGTGATCACCGGGGTGATCACGCTCCTCATCCTCGGCCTGCAGCGCTTCGGGTTCCGGCCGCTCGAAGCCGTGATCACCGCGTTCGTCTTCGTGATCGGCATCTGCTACCTCGGCGAGCTCTACTTCGCACACCCGCCGCTCGGGACTGTCGCAAAGCACGCCGTCGTGCCCGAGTTCGCCGGCAACGAGTCCGTGCTGCTCGCTGTCGGGATCATCGGCGCGACGGTCATGCCACACGTGATCTACCTGCACTCCGCGCTGACGCAGCAGCGCATCGTCCCGCAAAATGACGAAGAGGCGAAGACTCTCTACCGCTACACGCGGATCGACGTTCTGATCGCGATGGTGATCGCCGGCCTCATCAACATCTCGATGCTCGTCGTCGCCGCGACCGTCTTCTACGGCAGCGGTCTCTTGAACGTCGACTCGCTCGAGGGCGCGCACCGTACGCTCGAGCCGATCCTCGGCGGTGCATCGAGTGTCCTCTTCGCACTTGCTCTGACCGCGTCGGGGCTGTCGAGCGCGACGGTCGGCACGTTGTCCGGCCAGGTCGTCATGCAGGGTTTCATCCAGCGGCAGATTCCCCTCTTCGTCCGCCGGCTGGTGACGATGATCCCCGCCTTCGTCGTCATCGCAATCGGCCTCAACCCCTCGCGCACGCTCGTGATCAGCCAGGTGGTGCTCTCTTTTGGAATCCCGTTCGCGCTGATCCCGCTGGTGATCTTCACGAGCCGGCGTGACGTCATGGGTGTGCTCGTCAACCGGAAGGCGACGATCTTCGCTGCGATCGTCGTCGCTGCCCTGATCTCCGGGCTGAACGTCTTCCTGCTGGCGAAGACCTTCGGCGCCCTCGGCGGTTGATCGAGGGGCGGCTCAGAATCTGGATACGGCCGGAAGGCTAGAGGTAGCCGAGCGGGTCGACCGGGGTGCCATTGATCCGGACCTCGAAGTGGAGGTGCGCCCCGAAGCTGTGACCCGTGTTCCCCACGTATCCGATCACCTGGCCCTGCGAGACGTGCGCTCCCGTGGACACGGCGAACGCGGATTGATGTCCGTAACAGGTCGCCATGCCCCCGCCGTGGTCGATGCACGTGTAGTTGCCGTAGCCGTCGACCCAGCCGGCGATCACGACCGTGCCGGCCGCGGCCGCGTGAATCGGTGTGCCGTACGGCACACCGATGTCGATGCCGGCGTGCAGGCGCCCCCAGCGATAGCCGAACGGGCTCGTCACGGGGCCGCTGACGGGCCAGATCAGGCCCGACGCGGACGGCGTCGTGTCCGATGCGCCCTGCGCCGCGGCGAGCTGTCCGCGGATCCGCGAATCCTGAGCGGCGAGCGCGTTCGCTTCGGCGATGAACGCTTTCTCCTGTTCCCTGGTCGAGGCCAACTGCCCCTTCTGCCTGGCGCGCTTGCCGGCGAGTGAGCTCTTGCTCGCAAGCAGATCGTTCTTGACGGTGCGCTGCTGCTGCGTGCGAACCGCGACGACCTGCGTCTCGGAGTGGACACGCGCGCGGACCGTCTTTGTGCGCTCGCGCGCGACGTGAACCTGGTCACGGGCTGTTCCAACCTGTTTGGCGATTCGCTTGTCCTGTCTTGCGATCGCGTCCAGGTAGTGGAGTTGGTCGAGCGCGTCCTGGAACGACTTCGACTCGAGAATCACGTCGACGAGCGTCGGGCTTTGGGTCTCGTAGATGTCGATCATGCGCAGGTTCAACTCGCGTAAGACCTTCGCGTACTGCCGGTGGAGGAAGTTCAGCCGCTCGGTCTCGAAGTCGAAGAGCTCGTTGAGCTTGTCGAGACGGCGCTGGTGCAGCGCGAGATCGCGCTCGAGGATGTTGAGCTTCTGCGAGACGTCCCCGACCCTCCGCTCGAGCGAGCGGATCTGGGTCGTGACCCCGGAGATCTGGGCCGTGAGGCGCGCTTCCTTTGCGCGGGCGGCCGCGAGCCGTGTCTGGATGTCGCTGAGCTTGCCGCTGTTGTCGCCCGAGGCCGGAGCGACGAGGACGAGCCCGGCGAAGAGGACGACGACGAGTCTGCGGCCCATGGACGGAAGGTTCGGCAGGGCTCCGGACGTCCCTGCCGCAGGCAGGGCGCTCAGGCCCTCAGGCGGCCTTCCTGAGGCCCTTCATCAGGCGCCAGCGGCCCTGGCTCGGGGATGATCGCCGGCTCCGGTGGAGAGCCCTCGTCGGGGGGCGGATAGGGCTCCGGGATGACCGCGGGACCGCTCGGATCGCCCTGCCCGGGCTCGTCGGGCAGCTCGACCATCTCGGTCGGCTGGACCTCCAGCCGGTGCCGCTGGAGCCGGTCCTGGGCTTGAGCGAGCGTTCCCTGCATCTCGGCCCCCCTCTGCGCCGCGAGCTTGTCGAGCTCTCGTACCTGCCCGCGGGCTCGTTCCGTCGCTTCGTCGTCGTCACGGTACACGGCGTCTCCGAGCTCGAGCAGGAGACGGGCCCGGAGAGCGCTCATTCGCTGGAGCTCGCGGCGCAGGGCGAGCACGCGGCGGGCCGCACGGCCTCTCGTCGCGAGCGAGTCGGCGGCCAGCCCCGCGCGGGCCCGAAAACCGTCGAGGGCATCGGTGGTCGAACGGGCGACGACCCCGTCCGGCTTGCGCCGTGCGGCCTCGAGGAAGATCAGGACGAGGAGAACGCCGGCGCCCACGGCGATGAGCCCGAACGGCCAGCGGCCGAGCGCGAAGAGCACGACCGCAAGCGTGAAGGCGACTCCGGCGAGGACGAGGACGAGCGTCGTCGGCGTAACGCCGTAGTAGCGCGGCTCTGCGTTGACGTACTCCACCGGGACGCGGCCGGTCTCAGCGGGTGGCACGTCCATCACCTTTGTCTCGCCTGCGCTCGTGGGCTGTCCGCACTGTGGGCAGTAGCGCGCCTTCTTCGCGAGGTTCGATCCGCAGTTCGCACAGCTAGCCACGAGTGGGCACACGCTCGTCGGCGGCTTGCTCGGCGCGCAGGTCGAGGGCTCGCAACGCTTGCGCTGCCTGTTGTCGCAGGGGGCCGACGAGCCGGCGGTAATCGTCGTCCGAGACCTTGCCGGTGCGATGGTCGAACTCGAGCTCCTTGAGCGTCGCGAGCGCGCGGTCGCGTTCTTCCGCGAGGCTCAGGCGGCGCTGCTCGAGCTCATCCGGCGACGTCAGCCGGTCGTCGCGTGCGGCGGGCTCGCGCAGGAAGGGCAGAGCGACGAGCACGACGCAGGCGACGGCGAGCACTGCGCCGACGACGAGCGCCGCAGTCAAATCCGCACCACCCCGTCGGCGTAGCGCTCGGCGAGGCGCCGCGCTTCCCTCGCATCCGGCCAGAGGGCGATCAGCGAGCCGCCGATGAAGACGATCCCTGCGAGCCAGAGCAGGTTCACGAGCGGCTTCTGGAGTGCCTTCAGGTCGATGCTGCCGTTCGCGTTCACCTGGTCGGCGATCAGGAAGAGGTCGCCGCCGGTGAGCCAATCGTGACGGATCGAGACCTCGTTCGAGACCTGGTCCTCCGCGAAGTACTGGTTCTTGCCCGGCTTGTAGCGCCCGAGGTAGTCGTTTCCGCGATACACGTCGACGAGCGCCCGGATTGCGCGGTGGTTCGACTCCGTCTTCGTCTCGTAGCCGCGAAAAACGAGGCGGTCCCCGGCCACCGACATCGACTGGCCCGGTTTCAAGCGGGCCTCGTGAACGGTCTGGTAGGCGCTCGCACCCGTGACGCCGATTGCGAGCAGCACGACCGACGCGTGCACGACGTAGCCGCCGTAGCGCCGCCGGTTCCGTGCCACGAGGGAGGAGAAGGCACCGCCCCAGCCGACCCCGCCGAGCGCCTTTCGCGCAGCCGTGCCGCGTGCGAACTCGAGCGCGATCGACGCGAGCACGAACACCGAGAACGTGTAGGCGACCACGCCGATGCGCGACGAGCCTGCGCCCGCCGCGAGCAGTGCGATGCCGGCGATGACGGCAGCACCGAGCGGCCAGAGGAATGTGCGGCCGAGCGCGCGCAAGGATGCGCGACGCCACGCGACGAGCGGCCCGATCCCCATCAGCAGCAAGAGCGGCAGCCCGAACGTGTGCAGGAAGAAGTTGTAGTACGGCTTGCTCACGGTCGCGGCTTCGCCGGTTACCGCCTGGGAGAGGATCGGATAGACAACGCCCCAGAGAATCGTCAGCGCGAGCGCGACGAGGAGGAGATTGTTGTAGAGGAACGTCGCTTCACGAGACACGAGGGACTCGAGCCGCGTCTTCGAGCGCAGGAGCGGCAGGCGGACGAAGATCAGGGCGAGCGACGCAGCGGTGATCAGGCAGATGAAACCGAGGAACCAGGGGCCGATCGAGCTCTGGGTGAACGAGTGGATCGACTGAATGATCCCGCTGCGGGTGAGAAACGTCCCGAAGATCGAAAGGCAGAACGCGAGCACGACGAGCAGCACGTTCCAGACCTTCAGCATGCCGCGCTTCTCCTGGATCATCACCGAGTGGAGGAACGCGGTTGCCGCAAGCCAGGGCATCAGCGCGGCGTTCTCCACAGGATCCCAGGCATAGAAGCCGCCCCAGCCGATCTCGACGTAGGCCCAGTGTGCTCCGAGTAGCTGGCCGACTCCGAGAAACGCCCAAGCGGCGAGCGTCCACCGACGGGTGGCGACGATCCAGCGCTCGTCGGTGCGGCGTGCGAGCAGAGCACCCATCGCGAAGGCGAACGGCACGGTGAGCCCGACGTAGCCGAGGTAGAGCATCGGCGGGTGGATCGCCATGTACGGGTTCTGCAGGCTTGGATTGAGGCCGGCGCCGTCGGCGGCCGCGGCCTGCGTCGCGAAGGGGCTTGCGACGAACACGAGCAGCATCGCGAAGAACGTGCCGACGAGCCCGAGCGTCGGCACGACCCAGGCGAGCACCTCGCGGCCTGCGCGCCGTCCGGTCAGCACGGCCGCGACGGAATAGCCGGTGAGGACGAGCAACCAGAGGAGCAAGGACCCTTCCTGACCACCCCAGAAAGCGGTCAGCGTGTAGCCGAGCGGCAGCTCGTGACTCGTGTGGTCGGCGACGTACTGGAACGAGAAGTCGTGTCGAGCGAGTGCAGCAAGCAGTACCGCGGACGCGATGAGGGTCGCGCCGAAGGCGGCGAGCAACGCGTTCTGCGCAGACTCGGCGAGCCGGCGACGCTTCTGCCACGCCGCAAGCGAACCTGCGACGAGTGCGTACACGAGCAGCAAGAACGCCGTGACGAGCGCCGCTCGGCCGAGATCGGCCATAGCTACGTCTTAGGCGAGTACTTCGAGGGGCACTTCGTGACGAGCGTGCCCGGCACCGCGACGAAGGCGCCGTTGCGCAGGTGTCCGTCGACGACGACGTCGCGACCGGTTCGGAAGAGATCCGGGACCGAGCCCTTGTAGATGACCGGCACGGTCGTGTGCCCCTTGACGTCTCGGAGCTGGAAACGCAACCCGGCACCGTGTGCGTCGCCGGTCGGCTTGCCGACGACCTGGCCCATCAACGACACCCTGCCGGTGTGGCCCGTGAGCTGACTCGGGCGGAGCGAGGGCGTGCCACCCCCGGCGATCGAGGTGTACAGCAAGAAGACGGCAAGGACAGCCGCGACCGAGAGTGCGACGATCAGGCGCGCCGGGCTTCCTCTACGGGCCACGCCGAGATTCTAGTCCGAGACACATGAGAGGGCCCGCAGCTCCCGACCCATTGGGGGCGGCCCGTAGATCGACCTGAGCGCCTGCTCGAGGATCGGATCCTCTCGCGCCTCATCGAGCATGCCGTCGACGAGCTCGATGGCTACCCGGAGCGCGAGCTCCTTCACTTCTCCTCGACGGTTGTGCGGGAGGCCCGCCAGCCGCCGTCGCGCCCGGCGCAGCTCGTGCTCGACCACGATCTCGGCGTGTCGGTGAAAAGCCGCGGTGTTCACCGTGCCAGGACCACCGGGGAGGCAGGTGTTTCCACCGGTCGCGGCACCTTCTTCGCGGGCGCGCTCAGCGTGAAGCCGCAGAACATCAGTGCGATTCCGATCAGCTCCCCAAGCGTGACGAGCGAGGTGTCGCCGGCTCGCGACACGCCCGTGGCCGCGGCAACTGTGAGTGCGCCACAAGCGATCCAGACGTTTGCGCGCACACGCTGACGACGAAGGATCGACAACAGCGACCCGCCCACCAGAAAGACCGTTCCCACGGAGTTGAGCGTGATCGCCCACAGGAACGCATGTCCTCCCAGGACGGCGTTCGGCGGTGGCTTCCCTGTCGGAGCGATTGCGAGCGCCTGCGCATCCACCGGCGCGAGGAGCACCGCGGTCACCGCAGCGACAGATGCAACCACGAGTGCTCCGGTGAGCACGTCTCGACCGCGCCTGGGCAGCAACAGCCACGCGGAGCCCGCACCGAGGTAGGCCACGGTCAACACACCGCCCGCCACGTAGTACGTCCGAAACAGGCCGGGGCTCCAGCCACTGCGCTGGGCAAGGGCCTCGCTCACCGCGGCCACCGCGAAGAGCGCAAAGCCGATCGCCCACAGAGCCTTCTGCCCCGCCATGCGGCGCAGCAGAGAGCGAACGAGCAAGAGCGCAAAGGCGATCGCGAGGAGGGCCGCCGCGATCGGTGGCAGCGCATGCGCGACTGCCGGCGCAAAGGTGTGCGCACGACGCGAGATCGGCGTCACCGGCTCGCCCGGCGCGACGACCCGGACATACGCGAAGTCGCGACCCCCGAACATGCCTTCGTGGCTCGCCGCGAAGACGTAGCTGCCAACGGCGAGTTGCCGCCTGGGCACGAGGATCAGCTCGCGCGGCGAGCTTTGGCGAACGACTAACGGGATCGCTTTCCCGTCGAGATCGAACAGTTGGTACGCAGGCGCTCCGTCGACTGCTGCGGCGCGCACGCGCAGCGCTCTCAGGTCGGAGGCATGCACTCGGAGTGCGTCGGCCGGGAATGTGCTCTGCGGGTCGCTCCAGGCGAAGAGCTTGATCGTCCCGCGGGATGTCACCATGAACTGCCCGGTGACCTCACGCGTGAATCCGGTCTGGTAGGCGTAGCGCACGGAGGCGCCGCCGATTCCTGCGACAGCCGGCACGAACGGGAGGGCCACGAGGAGCAGGCCGATTGCACCGACCGACACGGCGACTCGGGTCCGGTAGCTCCGCCGCAACCTCCCGCCTCGTGGCGGTGAGCCGAGCAGCCGCAAGCGCCTCCTGCGATGTGCGCGGTAAAGGAGCGCCGTCGAGACCAGCGTGCTCGCAGGCAACCAGATCCACTCGGCTTGCCAACCCACCGGACGCAGCGGACCGTTCGCGAAGGGCGTGAACGCAAGCGGAATCGCGGCCCAGGCGATTGCCGGACCGATCAGCAGGAGCGCCGATCCGGCAAGCGGATAACCCGCGAAGAGCCAGCCGAGCCCAGGGAACCCGAGCAGGCCCATGGGCACTTCGTAGGCAGCGACAGCTACCGGCCGGCGCCGGCGAACGCGCTTCGGGATGCGACCGGCGTACGCCGAGGGCGCGCGCCGGAGCCACCTCCGCCCTTCTGTGCGGTAGGCGGCCGTGCCGCCCCAGGCAGCGCGTCCGAACGCGCCGAAGCCGAGCGCGACGGCAAGAGCGGCGGGGACGAGCACGAGCGCCTGCCAGGGCTCTAACGCGGCGACCGCAGAGCCGAACGACCCGCCGCCGGCGACGCGGTGCGCAGCCACAGCCGCGAACGCGATCCCTCCGGCGTAGTACACGGCCATCCCCGCCCCCACACCGACGAGCATCGCGCGTGTCGAGCGGAGTCCGCCGGGAAGGAGTGAGAGCGCGGCGCCGATCAGGATCACCATCAACCCACCGAGCATGTTCAGCTGAGCGTGCAGGTTCACGATCACGTCTCCCGCGTCGCCACCGCGGTCGAGGAGCTCGTTGACGGCCGGGAACGCCTGCACCGGCCCCTGGAGCGTTCCGAGCGCGAGCGCTCCGCACCCGAGTAGGACGAACGCGCGCATGGGGTGTCGCGCTCTGTGGAAGGACCGCACCAGAGTGACGAGCAGGAGCCAGAAGGCCGCGAGCATGGCGATCCCTGCACCCATGATCAGGAACGGATGAAGTCGAGTGGCCTCCTCCGCCTGCTCGGGAGTCAGGCCGTGGCGAACGACGAGCCGGCCCTCGTGGAAGCCGAGGTAGAGCGCGACGCCGTAGAACGCGAGCGAGCCGCCGAGCAGAGACCAGAAGCAGGTGTTCGCCAGACGCCGGCTCGGCGCTTGACCACCGAGCCTCGGAGCAAGCGCGAAGATCGCCCCTGCCGTCAGCATCGTGAGCCCGGTGACGAGATTGATGTGCGCGTGGCTGATCGGATCGATCCACTCACCCGCGTGGCCGGCGCGGTACAGCCAGGCGGCGTGCGCGGGCTGGACCTGGATGACGCCCTGCACGGTGCCGACGGTGAGCCCGGCAGCGCCGGTCGCGAGGAATTTCCAGAGGTGTCCGCTCGGCTTCGGCACGCGCACGAGCCGCGCCTGGAAGATCGTCAGGAAGACGTTGGCCGCAAAGCACCAGTAGCCGAGCCCCATCACACCTGCGCCGATCCCGACAGGCACGCGATAGGCCTTGCCCATGTGGAGCTTGGCTGCCTCGTAGTCCCAGCCGTTCGAGACGAGGCGACCCATCGCAATGCCGTTGGCGATCAGCGCGATGTAGAAGACGAGGAGACCGACCGCGGTGAACCAGAACGCGCCCTGAGCGAGGCCCGGGCTCACGAGCGGCCGCCGCACGATCCGCGGGAGCACGTACCAGCAAAGCCCGGTCGAGATCAGCGTTCCTCCGCCGACGATCATCACGTGCGTGTTGGAGAGGTCGCGGACGAGATGCCCCGCATATCCGGCCCTCGCGAGCCATTCGGCAGTCCAAGGCAGGTTCTTCAGCACCATGTGTAGCCCGCCGAGCACGAGGAACGCGCCGCCCGTGAGGAAGTACTTGGGGAGGCGGCGATCGTGAGCGTGCAGCTCGTCGTCGGAGTAGGGCTCGGTTCGGATCGGTGGCTTTCGACCTGGGAGAATCGAGGCGATCGAGAGCACGACGATGGTGAGGAACGCCGCGTACGTGAAGAACTCGAGCGACGAGAGACGCTGGGTGTACATCTCTTACCTGAGCCCGGGCTCGAGGAAGTAGATCGTCAGCGTCCACGCGAGATAGAAGACGATCAGGATCGCGAGCACGATCCACGCCCGTCGCAGCGCAGAACGGCTGTGGCGGACGTCGTCCTCGCCGATGTCGCGATAACCGAAGAGCGGGCGGGCAGGGCGTGGCGACTTCGGGTCCTGCGCCATCAGAACACCTTTTCCATCACGAGGCTTCGCGTCGCTTCGAGACCGCTGCCGATATCCGCGAGCAGCCGCTCGAAGGTGTAGCCGCGCTCGAGAAAGACCTCGAGCTGGCCCGGCGTGTCCCACGTCGTGTAGCAGTGCACGAGCACGTCTCCCGCCCCCTCGGCCCGCACGAAGACGTCGAAGCTCTGGCAGCCGGGGTATTCCTGGACATGACCTTTCAGAGCCTGGAGCGAGGAGTAGACGGTGGGCCACTGCGCCGCCGGGATCTCCGCCTCTGTGAGCGATGAATACGAGACGAACGGCGGAGCTGCAATCGCCATCAGAACTTCTGCCCGTAGACGATGTGACCGACGATCAGCACGATCGCGAAAACGACGATGACCGTGGTGAACAGGAGAAAGGAAACAGTGGCGGGCCCGGCGCCCTCCGTCGTCCAACCGCCGAAGCTGTCCACGGGATAGATGCCCGTGCGCTGGCGAGTCGTGCGGTACTGCTTCACCCACAGGAGCAGCACGACGACCAGCACGATTACGAACCCCCAGAGCCACGCGAGCGACAGCCAATCGACGTGCCATGTCTGGACCGGATGTGTCGTCTCCTGATGGCCGTTCAGATAGAGGTAGAACTGGCGAACGTCTTCGGGCGAGTCACCTTTAGGGAAGCTCATTCGTCCCACTCCTCCTCGTCGTACGCCCACTCCGGCGTGTAGTAGTCCTCCTCTTCGATCGCAAGCGGAATGGCCGCTTGCTGTTCGAGGTCGTGGAAGTGACCCGCCTTCCAGGCCCAAATGAATGCGACCAGCGCGAAACCCGCGAAGACGAAGAACGACTCCAGCATCCAGTCGACCATCACCCAGCGCGACTGCGCGGTCTCTGGTGCTTCGTGCGCGAACGCGGCCGCCGGTGCTCCAAGGGCGAGGACACCGGCGACCGCGACGCTCCCGAGGAGGCGCTTCATTGCTGGCCGGGAACGGTCGGAGGGATCAGCTTCTGGCTTTCGTCGGGGAGCTTGTCGCCGCGTGCGCGTGCCTCGTTCCACGCGCGGTTGAGCAGGTCCTCGTAGATCGCCTTGATGCCGGCCGCGGCGTCCTTCAGCGAGAGCGGCGTCTTGCCGTCGTTGAGCAGGAACTTGTCTCCTGGTGCGAGGCCCGGGAAGACGCTCATCGCCTCCTTCAGGAACGGATCGGTGACCTGCTTCTTCGCGAACGACGCGTTGTCGGTGAGCTGTTGCCGACTCTTGAGCCAGGCGACAAGCTCCTTCGACGGTTGCCACGCGATGTAGTCCTTAGGCTCGGGGACGACGTTCTTCCGCAGCGTGTGGTTCGGGATGGTCTTGACGAAGAGCACCACGCGCCAGATGTCGTTCACGGAGAGTCGATCGCCGAAGTTCTCCATCGCGGTCCCCGGCCAGCCGCGAAGGATGCGGTAGTAGAAGTCGCCGGGTCCCGTGTCTCCGCCGCAGCACGCGTCGTCTGCGTCCGTGAAGTCCGCCGGCGCGGGCGACATGAAGCTGGCGCCCGGGCCTTTGCCGTCGCCGGCGATGCCGTGACACCCGACGCAGCGCTGGAGGAACACTTCCTTGCCACGCAAGAGGTTCTGCTCGGTCACCGGCAGCGGATCGCCGGAGAGCCAGTAGCCGCGGTCGATCTGCGCCAGGTTCGGCGCCTCCTCCAGCTGGTCCTTCGGCGGGCTCAGGATCTTGTCATTGCCCTCGAGGATCTTTGAGTGTGCGCCTTCGAAGCCGGTTGGAGCCGGCGTGAAGCCCTGATTCGTCGTAACCACGTGCTTCGAGTAGAGCTGGCCGGCGTAACGCAGCAGCCCCGACTTGCCACTTCGCGTCTCGACGTATGTGATCACGTGCTCGATCTGCGTGTCCGAGAAGAGCGACTTCATCGCAGGCATCAACGAAAGCGGATCGACAAACCGCGGGTCGTAGAAGTGCGCTCGCTGCCAGTCGTCCGGATGCCAGCCGGACTCCTGCGACAGATCGGGGCCCGTGCGCTCGGTTCCGAGGAGGTTGGGCGACTGGTCACTCCCGTAAAAGTCGCCGGGCTGCGAAACCTTGGGATAGAGGAAGTACAGAGCTTCGCGCACGTCCTGCGGACGGGAGTACCCCGAGTGGCAGACGTAGCAGCCGTTCTCGGCGAAGAGGTTGCGACCCTTGACGGCGCTATCGGAGAGCGGCGTCCAGTCGTACGACGCGGGAGGATCGAACGTGTGAATCGGCAGCCAGACGACGATGAAGACGACCGTGAAGAAAGCGAGCAGTCCGCCGAGCCCAGCGACGAGCGGCGTGATGAGCATCCGCTCGTGTGGGTGCGGCGACCAGCCGCGCGGTGTGCCGGTTTCTTCCTCGATGCGGGTGTCGTCGTCGGCCATCAGCTATCCCGGCAGCGGCGGCGCAACGGCCTCCGCAACTTTGAGGGTCTCCCGGCGGCGGCGCTCGTTCGTGTCCGTGAAGATCGTCATGACGACGTTCCCGATCTGGACGATGCCCGACAACACGATCATCGCCCCGAAGATCCCCCGCGCGATGTAGTACGCGTGCAACTGCGGCAGCACGTTCACCTCGGGGATCCCCTCGGCCCAGCTGAACCCCTGCTGAAATCCGGCGAGTGTCAACACGCTGAAGAACCCGGTGAACCCGACGGTGACCAGCCAGTACTGCCACTCGGTCAGCGTGCGGCTCCATAACGGCCGCTTGTACACCTGGGCGACGATGTAGTCGATCACGCCCATGCCGAGGATCGTGAACGCACCCAGAAGGGCGAGGTGTGCATGGGCGACGACGAAGTTCGTGAAGTGCTGCAGCTTGTTGAACGGCTGGATCGCTTCGAAGGCGCCCTGGATGTTGACCAGGAAGTAGAAGAAGAAGGCCGTCAGGGTGAAACGCAGGGGTAAGTTCGTGAAGAACTTGTCCCAGTTGCCCTTCATCGTCCCGAGGATGTTGATCGTGAAGGCGAAGACCGGGATCAGAAGCGCCCACGACGAAACCTCTGCGATCGTCTTGAGCCACGACGGAGTCGGTGACTGAAGGATGTGGTGGTCGCCAACGCCGGTATAGAGAAACGCCATTCCCCAGAAAGAGATGAGCGACAGCGTGTAGCTGTAGAGCGGCGTATTCGTGATGCGCGGAACCATGTAATACGTGATCGCGATCAGCATCGGCGTCAGCCAGAGCCCGAACAGGTTGTGTGCGTACCACCAGTTCAACATGGCGTCCGACAGGCTTCCGCCCAGGGCTCCCGACGGCGCGCCCCAGATGTTGCCGGGACGCCAGATGACGTTGCCGATCGCATAGTCGACAGCGAGCCAGATCGGGCTCGCGATGAAGAACCACACCGAGACATAGATCGGGCGAATCGTGCGTAGCGAGACCGTTGCGAGAATGTTCACGACACACGCGAGCCAGATCACCAGCAGGGCGATGTCGATCGGCCAGATGAACTCGCCGTACTCGCGACCCTGGCTGTGGCCCGTCAGCAGCCCGATGATCCCGAGGAGGTACATGACGTTCCACGCCCATGCGCACCAGACGCCCAGGCGTTCGCTCCACAGTCCGCGTGTTCCGACCAGGCGCGGCAGCATGTAGAACAGCGCGCCGAAGTACATCATCGTCAGCCACGCCAGGATCACGCCGCTCACGTGAGCCGGCCTGATTCGGCTGAAGCTCAGCCAGGAGATCCCGCCGAACGCCTCGGGCGCGACGAACTCGGTCGCAAGGACCAGCCCGAAGAGGTCGACGACGGTCAGCCAGAAGATGGCAGAGAGGAGCCAGTGCTTCGCTGCGCGGTCGGGAAACGAAAACGGGCGTTCCGCGCTACCGCTCAGGGATGGCGGAGGATCAAGTACCTCCGCGCCCGGGCTTGTCGTCCTCTCGGACATCTCGCGCGTCGGAACCTATGCCGCCTGACGGCGAAAAGACCGTGGAATGACCGAACTGTCATCCGCGAGTCATGTCCCGGTCATCTTTGCTGCGTTATGGTCGCTTTTCGATGCGGATCCTGGTGATCGAGGACGAGCCTCGGATCCTCGGATTCCTCGCGAGAGGGCTCGAGGCAGAAGGCTTCGCGGTCGACGGCGCGCGGAACGGTCGCGAGGGTCTCAAACGGGCGCAGCGCGACATGTACGACCTCGTGCTGCTCGACCTGCTCTTGCCGGGACTGGACGGTCTCAGCGTCCTGCGCGAGCTCAATCGCACGTTGCCCGAACTGCCGGTCGTGATCGTGTCCGCGCGCTCCGACCTGCCCACGAAGCTGCGGGGATTTGGTCTCGGGGCTGCTGACTATCTGAGCAAGCCGTTCGCATTCGACGAGTTGCTCGCACGGATTCGCGTTCAGCTCCGCCGCTCGACGCTCGGCTCCGACGGGCACGTCGTGCGGGCGGGCACACTCGTGCTCGATCTCGCGCGACGCGAAGCGAGCCTGGGCGCTCTGACGACCCAACTGTCGGACAGGGAGTTCCGCGTCCTGCACCACCTTGTCGAGCACCAGGGCGAAGTGATCAGCCGGGAGCGGCTGCTCTCCGAGGTGTGGGGCTACCACTTCGATCCCGGATCGAACGTCGTCGACGTCTGCATCCGCCGTCTGCGCAAGAAGCTCGGTGCCGGAGCGCCGATCGAGACCGTTCGCCATGCGGGTTATCGGCTTACTGCGGCGTAACTGGCCGGAGGCGTCGTGGGCGGCGTTCGCGATCGCGAACTTCGCCGCGATGGTGCTCTGGCCCGGGTGGGAGACGATCCCATTCCACTTCGTCTGGATCAGCCTGACCCTGCTCTACGGTTTCCGGGTCTGGCGGCCTGCGGCCACGTACCTGACCTTGTCCGCGGTCGTGACCGTGACGGGCTGGCTGATCCTCAGCGACGCGTTCTCCGGCGACCAGCTCTGGGGGGAGCTCTTCGAGGTGCCGTTGATGTCGGCGATGTTCCTTGCGATGGTTTGGCACGCTCGACGCCGTCAGGACGCTCTCGCCATCGTCGAGCGTCAGGCTGAGCAACGCGCTTCGCTGCTGCAACGGCAAGAGCGTTTCCTGCACGACGCGTCGCACGAGTTACGCACGCCGGTCACGATCGCGCGCGGTCATCTCGAGGTCCATCGCCGCACGAACGGCAACGCGGCGTTGGAAATCGACGTCGCACTGGACGAGCTCGCACGAATCGAACAGATTCTTGCGCGGTTGTTGTTGCTCGCGAAAGCAGACCAGCCCGACTTCGTCGTCGCTGAGGAGGTTGACCTCGAGCCCTGCCTCGAGGATGTCTTCATGCGCTGGGCCGAGGTGGCGCCTCGCACCTGGAAGCTAGGCGCGCTCGCGGCCGGGAAGCTAGCGGTCGATCCGGAAGGCCTGCGCACCGCGCTGGACGCGCTACTCGAGAACGCCGTGAAGTACACGGAGCTCGGCGACACAATCGAGCTGAGATCACGTGCATCGGGCGGAGACGTCGTGATCGAGGTCGAGGATAGTGGCGAGGGCGTGCCCGAGGAGGCGCTCGCGCAAATCTTCGAGCGGTTCGGACGTGCGGACGCCGCGCGGACTCGCGTTCAAGGGGGCGTCGGCCTCGGCCTCGCGATCGTCGACGCGATCGCGAAGGCGCATGGAGGCCGCTGCACTGTGAAGAACGGCACCGCCGGGGCGATTTTCTCGTTGCGAATGCCGCTTTTTCGCACGGCCTCTGCCGTCGGGCCACAACTCTTACGTAGCTCTTAGGCGAAAGGCCCCGTTTTTCACAGCGTTCTTAGAGCGCCCGCCTAGCCTCCTCGGTCAAGGAGGTGATGACCATGCATCTATACGGTGACATTCTCGAGGATTACGTGGCGCGCGAACTTCCGGCGCACACACTCGCTGCGATCGACTTGCACGTGAGCAACTGCCTCTTCTGCGCGCAGACGCTTGCCGGTGAGACAGCGGCCTCGACCGGCTGGGAGAGACGTGGCCTACTCGGCCGACTCGTCCGCGACTAGTCGTGTGCCGGGGCGGGGCGGCGCCCCGGAATGCGATAGCCGTGGTCGTGGCACAGCGAGCCCGGCGCGTCCTCGGTCAGGGCGTCGCAGTAGCCCTTCCCATAGGCAGCTCGCATGAAGGCCGCCACGACGTCGAGGTTCCATTCCGTGATCTCCCCGGCCTCCCGCCAGAGATCGGTCAGGCGGAGGTCGATATCGAGTTCGAGCAGATCGATACGAGACGGCTTATTGACCATGCACCGAGGGTAGGAAGCGGGTCGGACAGCATTCGCAGGAGTACCCTCTCGACGTGGCCTCCCTCGGCTCCAGACGCGGCTGATGGTCGAGGAAGCGCGCCTCGAGCAGCTCGACGCGGGCCTCACGCCTGTGACCGACGGATGGTTCGTCGTGAGCGTCCCCGACGCGGCCTGGGTGACCAACGAGGTACTGGGCGACGCTTGCGTCTTCGAGGGCGACGACGCACCGTTCCCCGACGTCGGCTTCACGATCGGGGTGCTCGAGCCGGGGTCGGGAGGAGGCAGGTACCACCGCGAGGCGAATCAGGAGAATTTCCTCGTTCTCGCCGGCGAGTGCATCCTCCTGATCGAGGGCGAGGAACGTCCCCTGAAACAGTGGGACTTTGTCCACTGCCCGGCGGACACCGAGCACGCCTTCGTCGGTAGAGGAACCGGCCCCTGCGTGATCTTCATGACGGGCGCGCGGAAGGGCTGGCCCGAGACGGGAACCGTGTACCCGCGCTCCGAACTGGCGCTCCGGCACGGCGCCGGCGTCGAGACCGAGACGAGCTCGCCCGCGGAGGCGTATGCGCCGTTCCCGAAGTGGCTGCCCGGGCGGCCGAAGAGCTGGGCCGGGCTGCCCTGGGAGTAGGCCTCCCCTAACGGGACACGTCCGGTGCCAGGCACGTGACAGGGCCGGAAGAGCCATGTGCCAGGGACTGTCCCTGGCACATGGCCTAACTGTCGGTGCCCGGCGGCCCGCCTCGGGTTACGCGCCTCGGGTTACCCTCATGAGATGGGCGAGCTTCACTTCGGCCCGGCCCGGGTGCCCTCCCGCGAGAGTCCCGACAAGGCCATCGAACTGCTCCAGGAACGGGGCTTTACGGCCTGCGAGATCGACTTTGAAGGCAAGTTCTGGATGGACTACCCGTGGGCCGAGCGGTTCGGCGAGCTTGCGCGCGACGCGAGGATCGTGCTCTCGGTCCACGCCCCGATCGCCGGGTTCATGGGACACGCGGAACGCGGCAAGAAGCTCAATATGGCAGTCGGGATGCTCGACCACTCGGCCGGCATCGCGAAGACCGCCGGCGCCGAAGTCGTCGTCTTCCACCCCGGCTTTCTCCTCGGGCGTGAGCGTGAAGCTGCGATCGATTCGGTCGTCGAGCAACTCGGTGAGCTGCGCGAGCGGTTGGAGAAGAAGGACCGGGCGGTTCCCTTCGGCGTCGAGATCATGGGCCGCGTGCGCGAGCTAGGGACCGCAGACGACGTCTTCGCGATCTCGGCGCGCTGCGGCTGGGTTCGACCGGTGCTCGACTTCGCACATCTGCACGCGGTCACGGACGGCGGGTTCACGGAGACGTCTGCCTTTACGGAGATCCTTGCCGGTGCAGACGCGGTGCTCGAGCCCGACGCGCCGTTTCACATCCACTTCTCCGACATCGCGTACGCGAACCGAAACGAGACGAAGCATCTTCCTTACGGTGAGGGGACGTTGCGCGTCGCGCCGCTCGGCGAAGCGCTGCGCGACTTCGACCGTCCCGCAACCGTGATCACCGAAGCGCCGGACCCTGCGTCCGACGAGGCGATTCGAGCAGAGCTCTACGCTGCGGCGGGAACGCGCGCGGCCAGCCGCGCCTCGAGCTCCGCCGCCTCGTCGCCGCGCTCGAGCGCGCGCAGAAAGTCCGCGTAAGGAGGCAGCACGTCAAGGAGGATGCGGCAGTGCTCGCTGTTGGCGAGGATTTCTGCAGCCTCGGCGAACAGCGTCTCGGCTTCCTCGTAACGGCCCTGTGCTGCGCGCACCTGCGCGAGCGCGACGCGCGTCGTCGCGCGTGAGGTCACGTCCTCGGCGCTGACGGTCTCGCGTGCGGCGAGCGCGAACTTCTCGGCTTCGTCGATCCGGCCTTCTGCGAGCAGGAGCTGTGCCAGCAGGCGCTGGCTCTCGCAGAGCGTCCCGCGCTCGAGCATCGGCGCGAGCGTGCGGATCGACTCCCGGAAGAGCTTCTCCGCCTTTGCGGGGTTGCCCGTTTCCCACGCGACCCGGCCCAGCTGCCTGGAGGTCCACGCGATGCCCGACGCGGATGTCGCTTCCCGATAGAGGTCGAGCGACTTCGTGAGCCAGCCCTCCGCCTCCTCGTATTGCCCGCGAACGCGATGGAGGTCGCCCTTCGACTGCGCGGCGCTCGCACGCGCGACGATGCTGCCGCTCGCGTCCGCGAGCTCGAGCGCGCGGGCGATCAGCGGCTCGGCCTTGTCCTCTTCCATCCGGACGATGTGGATGCCGGCCAGCTGTAGCGCGGCTCGCGCCTCGTGGTCCTTTCGCTCGGCGGCACGGGCTGCCTCGAGGGCTTTCTCCTCGAACTCCTCGGCCTCCGCGAGGCGGCCTGCCCAGCGCGCAACGCGCGCTCGGCGATCGAGTGCGCGGAAGCGCCCTTCGTGGTCGTCCGGCTCGACGACCTGCAACGCCTGGTCGGCGAGCTCTTCCGCACGCCCCACCTCACCGTCGAGCGACAGTGCCGTCTCGGAGAGGGCCGTCAGGGCCCTGGTCTGGATCTCGCGCTCTCCTTCGACGGCCGCTTCCTCGGCGATGTCCTTCATCTCGTCGCGCACGACGGGGAGGTCGCCGAGCTGCCAGGAGGCACGAGCCGCGAGGAACCTGCGCCAAAGGCTCGATTCAAGTTCTGCGGAGCGGAGCAACAGCTTTCGCGCCGACACGTTCGACTCACGCGAGAGCGCGCGCCTGCCTGCGGCTTCGAGCGCCTTCGCCGCCGTGCGTGCGAGCTCCTGCGGCGGGCTGCCGTCGAGCTCTGCGTAGAGCGCACAGGCGTGGTCGAGGTGGTAGGCGCGGATCTCGAGCAGCTCCTTGTCCGCGCGCTCCCGCAACCATTCGGCGAACCGCGTGTGGTACTCGGCCCGGCCCGACTTCGCGAGACCGCCGTACGCAACCTCCTTGATCAGCACGTGCTTGAAGCGATACGCCGACTCGCCAGTGATCGTCGAGCGCGGCTCCCGCGTAACGAAGTCGCGCAGCAGGAGGTCGTCGAGCATGTCTTCGAGCTCGTCTGCGTCGTACTCCGGTGACAGGTAATCGATGGCTCCTGCCCAGAAGACGCGGCCGATCACGGAGCCGCGCTGCAGGATGATCTTCTCGCCGGCTGGCAGCCTGTCGATGCGCGCACCGATCAGCGCCTGCAGCGAGTCGGGGATGCGATCGCTGTGCTCGGTGCCTTCCTCGAGCAGCATCCGCACGGTCTCCTCGACAAACAGCGGATTGCCCTCGGTCTTGTCGAGCAACCTCGCCTGAACCTTCTGCGAGACGTCGTGCTCTGCAAGCAGTGCGTCGGCGAGCTGCTCGCTCTCGTCACGCGGCAACGGCTCGAGCTCGATCGCCGTCGAACGCACACGCCCTCCACCCCAGCCCGGCCGCACGTCCAGCAATTCGGGCCGTGCCAGGCAGAGCAGAAGCAGCGAGCGCTCGCGCACCCATTGTGCGAGGTGGTCGATCAGCTCGAGCAGTGGTTCTTCGGCCCAGTGGATGTCCTCGAACACCATGATCAGCGGCTGCACGTCGGCGAGCTCGTCCGCGAACTCACGCGCTGCCCACGCGATCTCCGGTTGGCCGCGCTCGCCCTCGACGGCTTCCATCACACCGGAGGCGAGCCCGAGGAGCTCGGCAATCGCCTCGTCTCCGCAGCACTCGATCAGCTTCTCTTTGGCCGTCTCCATCGGGTCGTCGTCCGTGATCCCTGCAGCCGCCTTGACCATTTCGGCGAGCGGCCAGTAGGTGATGCCTTCGCCGTAAGGAAGCGCGCGCCCGGTGAGGATCGTCGCGCCCTCGACGCCGGCGAGGAACTCGCGTGCGAGCCGGCTCTTCCCCACTCCCGGTTCGCCGTAGATCGTGAAGACCTGCGGCCGGCGGTCCCGAAGCGTGCGCGCATACGTGTTCTCGAGGAGGTCGAGCTCCGACTGGCGCCCAATGAACGGCGCCGTGACGGCGTTTGGCTGGGGCGGGCCGTCGATCGCTCGAAGCGCGCGGAACGCGATCACCGGCTTGCGGAAGCCGCGAAGCTCGAGTGGACCTGCGGGCTCCGTCTCGATGCGTCCCGCGGTGAGGCGGTTCGCAGCCTCCCCGATGAGAATCTCTCCCGGCGCCGCCGCCTGCTGGAGGCGGGCCGCGACGTTCACCGCTTCGCCCGTGGCGAAAGTCGAATCGGTCTCGTCGACGACGACCTCCCCGGCTTCGATGCCGATGCGCGCCTCGAGGCCCAAGTCGATGACGTGCTCGAGGATCCCGAACCCGGCGCGCGCCGCCCGGTCGGCGTCGTCCTCATGCGCGCGCGGAATCCCGAAGGCCGCCATGACTGCGTCCCCGGCGAACTTCTCGACCGTGCCGCCGTGCCGCTCGATGCAACGAGCAACGCCGTCGAAGAAGTTCGTCACGCGCCTGCGCGTGATCTCAGGGTCCTGGGCCGCCAGCAATTCCGTCGAGGCGACCAGGTCCGCGAACATGACCGTTGCGAGCTTTCGCTCCATGCCCAAATTCTAGGTATGCGCCACGAGGTCACCGCGGCGAAATCCGGATTGAAACAGACACAGCGCCGCCTCAGGCGGCCCTGTGCTTGGCTAGCGCGGTTCCCGGCGTCGGTAGAGGAACGTGCCCGGAACGATCACGGCCGCGGTCCCGACTCCACCGAGGAGCAGAGCCCAGGGAAAGGAGTCTCCGCTCGGAGCATTGAGAGACTTCCCCGCTTCGAGCCGCGTGGCCAGGTCATTCGGGACCTTCACGAACTGAATGCTTCGCCAGAGAACGTTCCTGCTCGGCGAGTACTCGAGCGTGGCGGCGTTCGAGCTCCACGGGCCGGCCCGGCCCGTGTCGATCCTGATCGGCTGCCAGTCCGGTTCGTCCGGAAAGCTCACGGCCTTCCCTTGCAGGGTGAAGAGTCGGGCGTACGACGCCGGGCCCTGAACAGGCCTGCCGCCGATCGTGACACGGGAGATCCTCGGCTTGGCGAACGGCGTCACGCCAAGGGTGGTCCGGTCGAGCAAGGGCCGAAGGTCGCCGGCCCTTACCCAAGTCCAGGCGTCGGGGTCGGTCTGGAGCGAGACAAGGCCGCGCGCCGGCGCGTAGTACTGGACGAAGCTCGGCCCGTGCGCCGGGTCGCCGCGAACCCAGAACTCGAGCCGAAGGTACGCCGTCGGCGCCGGAATCGGGACGCTGACCGGGCTGCCCTGAGCCTCGACCGAGCGGATCAGCCTCCGCAGCAGAGAGATGTCCTTCACCGTCTTGCACCCCGCCGCACCGCACGCTTTGAAGGCCGAGAGTTCCTTCGCCTGAGCCGGGGTCGCCACCGCGAGCGCGCAGGCGGCGCCGAGAGTCACCAGGAGAGCTTTCATGACGGCCTTACACCTGCCGCCGGAAAAGGGTTCCCGCGGTGTCGCGCCAGTAGCATCCCCGCGCATGCTCGACCCCACGGTCTTCAAGGCCTACGACGTGCGCGGGATCTACCCCGACCAGCTCGACGAGGCCGGCGCCTACGCGATCGGGCGGGCATACGTGGAGGAGTTCGAGCCTCGATCGCTCGCCGTCGGGCGTGACATGCGGGTCTCGTCGCCCTCGATGGCGGAGGCCGTCATGCGCGGCGCAGCGGAGGCCGGCGCCGACGTCATCGATCTCGGAATGGTCGGCACAGAGATGGTCTATTTCGCCGTCGGCGAGCTCGACCTCGAAGGCGGGATCATGGTGACCGCCTCGCACAATCCCAAGGAGTACACCGGGATGAAGATCGTCCGGCGCGGCGCGCTTCCGGTCGGTGGCGACTCGGGGCTGATGGAGATCCGTGCGCGGGCGGCGTCCCTCGAGGACAGGTCCGAGGGACAGTCCCTGGCACGTGTCCGGCAGGAGGACATCTGGCCCCGCTGGGTCGACGCGGTGCTCTCGTTCATCGACGTCGATGCCGTCAAGCCGCTGCGTGTCGTGATCGACGCGGCAAATGGCATGGCCGGGGTCATGCTGCCGCCCGTACTCGAGCGGTTGCCGATCGACGTCGTGCGCTGCTTCTTCGAGCCCGACGGGACGTTCCCGAACCACGAACCGAATCCGCTGCTGCCCGAGAACCGCGAGTTCATCGTCGGCAAGCTCAGGGAGGAGCACGCCGACATCGGGGTCGCGTTCGACGGCGACGCCGACCGCTGCTTCTTCGTCGACGACACGGGTGAGTTCGTTCCGGGTGACTTCGCCACGGCACTCCTCGCCGAGAGCATTCTCGAAAAGGAGCCCGGCGCGAAGGTGATCTACGACGTTCGCGCCAGCCGGGCCGTACCCGAGACGATCGAGCGTGCCGGGGGC
>DATHGN010000138.1:0-5663 GCA_035317565.1 Gaiellaceae bacterium | reverse complement strand
TGCTGGCGCAGGGACGAGACGGTGCCGGGGAAGCCGACGGAGATGGCGCAGTCAAGCAGGCCGATGTCGATGCCCAGCTCGAGCGCGTCGGTGGCGGAGACGCCGAGCAGCTCGCCTTCGACCAGGCGCCTTTCGATCTCGCGTCGCTGCGCAGGTGTGTAGCCGGCGCGATACGGAGCGAGCCGCTTGCCCGTGGCCGAGTCGACGCGTTCGACGGTGAACTTGTGGATCAACTCCGCTGCCTTCCGGCTTTTCGCGAAGCAGATCGTCCGCAGCCCCCTCGAGACGAGCTCGGCCAACAGCTTCGACGCATCGCCGAGCGCGCTTGCGCGTAGCCCGAGCTCGGGGTCCAGCAGCTCGGGGTTCCAGAGCAGGATCGTCCGTTCGGCACGCGGCGCGGCGTCGGTGTCGACGACGGTCGCCTCGACGCCTGCGAGCCTGGCGGCGAGCTCGCCCGGGTTGGCGATCGTCGCCGACGCGAGCAGGAACTGCGGGTCGGCTCCATAGACCTGCGCCAAGCGGCGCAGACGCCGGAGCACGTTGCCGACGTGCGAGCCGAAGACCCCGCGGTACACATGCGCCTCGTCCACGACGATGTAGCGCAGGTTGTGCAAGACATCGGCCCAGCGGTCGTGATGCGGCAGCACCCCGACGTGGAGCATGTCGGGGTTCGTCAGCACGATGTTCGCCCACTTTCGAATCTGCCAGCGCCGTTCCGCCGGCGTGTCTCCGTCGTAGATCGCGGCTCGCACGTTCGGCGCCTTGAGCTCGGCGAGCGCACGAGCCTGGTCCTGCGAGAGCGCTTTCGTCGGGTAGAGGTAAAGCGCGCGGTTCTTCGGGTCGCGCGCGATCGCGTCGAGCACCGGCAAGTTGAAGCCGAGGGACTTCCCGGAAGCGGTCCCGGTGGCGAGGATCACGTGCTCGCCGCGCGCGGCCGCGTCGAAGGCGTCGCGCTGGTGCAGGTAGAGCCCGTCGAACGGCAGAGCCGCGCGAAGCGCGGGCTCGAGTGCAGCTGGCAGCGCCACGACGCGGGGATCTGCGGCGGGCACCGTCTCGACGTGGGCGACCTCTTCGCCCTCGAGCAACTCGTCCCAGAGCGCTGCGCCCACAGCCATTTGGCGATGGTAGCCTGGGGTCACCGGGGTGCCTTTCGGGGCTGAGATCACACCCGTCGAACCTGATCCGGTTAGGACCGGCGAAGGGAGAGAGTTTTGATTCCACGTTGTTTGACAATCGCCGGCTCGGACTCCGGCGGTGGAGCAGGGATCCAGGCCGATTTGAAGGCCTTCGCCGCTGCGGGCTGCTACGGCATGAGCGCGATCGTCGCGCTGACGGCCCAGAACACGACGGGCGTCACGGCCGTGCACGAAGTGCCGCCCGCGTTCGTTCGCGCACAACTGGACGCTGTGCTCGGCGATCTCGGAGCCGACGCGGCGAAGACGGGCATGCTCTTCTCGCGCGAGGTGATCCAGACGGTTGCAGACGCACTCGCGGCCGGGCAGGTGCCGCTCGTGGTCGACCCGGTCATGATCGCCAGCTCCGGTGCGAGGCTGCTTCGAGACGATGCGGTCGAGACGCTCGTCGCCCGTCTCTTTCCGCTTGCGACCATCGTGACGCCGAACCTCTACGAGGCGGAGGCTCTCGCCGGTGGTCCGGGCTCGCGCCGCGAGCTCGCGGAGCGGATTCACACTCGAGGCGCGCCCGCCGTCCTCGTCACCGGAGGTCACGGGGACACGCCGGTCGACCATCTCTTCGACGGGAAGCGCCATGTCGAGATCCCGGTCGACCGGCACGACGTCGCTGCGACGCACGGAGCGGGCTGTACGCATTCGGCCACGCTCGCAGCAGGCCTGGCCAGGGGTCTGACCCTGGAAGAGGCCGCGCGAGAGGCGGCACGGGTCGCGAGCGAAGCCGTGCGAAACGGACTGGCCGAGCTTGGTGCCGGCGACGGGCCGGTGGACGTTCTGCACCTGAAAGGAGCCGCATGAGCATCTCGGCAGGAACGACTCTGCGCCTTCTGCGCGAGCGCAAACCGCTCGTCCACCAGATCACCAATTACGTCGTGATGAACGAGACCGCCAACGCGACACTCGCCCTCGGCGCCTTGCCGGTGATGGCTCACGCGCGCGAGGAGGTCGAGGAGATGGTCACGCTTGCCGACGCGCTCGTGCTCAACATCGGCACGCTGTCGCCGCACTGGGTCGAGGCGATGCTCGTGGCCGGCAAAGCCGCGAACGCGCACGGTGTTCCCGTCGTCTTCGATCCGGTCGGAGCGGGCGCGACCAGATATCGAACCGACACCGCGAGACGCATCCTCGAGCAGGTGAAGGTGTCCGTGCTCCGCGGCAACCAGGGTGAGGTCGCGACCCTCGTGGGCGTCGATGCCGAGGTGCGCGGTGTCGAGTCGATCGGGGCGGGCAGTGAGCGCGCCGAGCTCGCGCGGGCTGCCGCTCGCAAGCTCGACCTCGTCGCGTCCGTGACGGGACCGGTCGACCAGGTGTCCGACGGTGAAGGCGTGCTGGCCGTGGCGAACGGTCACGAGCTGCTTGCGTCGGTCACCGGCACCGGCTGCATGTCGAGCGCGATCACCGGCTGCTTTCTGGCAGTAAAGCGCGATGCGCCGCTGGAAGCCGCCGCCGAGGCGCTCGCGTCGTTCGGCGTCGCCGCCGAGGATGCGGCTCGCGGTGCGGCCGGACCAGGCTCTTTCCACGTCGCTCTGTACGACGCACTGGCGGCACTCGATCCGGACACGCTCGATTCGCGCACGAGGATCTCGTGAAGCTGCACGCGATTGTGGACGAGCTCGAAACCGCCCGGCTGGCCGTCGACGGCGGCGCCACGGTGGTGCAGTGGCGCCTGAAGGACGTTCCGCGGGTCGACGTCGTCGAGCGCGGCCGGGCCACGCGAAGCCTGTGCGCCCGCTTCGGTGTGACGTTCGTCGTCAACGACGACGTGGAGGCTGCGCTGATGCTCGGCGCCGAAGGCGTCCACCTCGGCCGGGGCGACGACGGAGCGGCACGCGCGAAGGACAACGGCCTCTTGCTCGGCCTCTCCGCTGCGACACTCGACGAGGCACGTGAAGCGGAGAGTGCCGCCGACTACATCGGGGCCGGCCCGATCTGGGAGACCCCGTCGAAGGCGGACGCCGATCCTGCCATCGGGCTCGCGGGCCTGAGCGAGATCTGCGCAGCGGTGCGCATTCCGGTGATCGCGATCGGTGGCATCGGCGTGACGAATGCCGCGGATTGCATTCGTGCGGGTGCGGCGGGTGTTGCGGTTATTCGGGCCGCCCGCGACGCCGGCGACCTTCGCAGGGCCATCGATGAAGCTCTCTGAGGCGGGCGAGCTCGGCCTGCTCGCCGAACTGGAGCGCCGCGGCCTCGCGCAGCGGATCGAGAACGACGCCGCCCAACTCGACCGGGGCGGCGTGATCGTGACGCAGGATGCCCTCGTCGAGGACGTCCACTTCCGGCTCGAGTGGATCTCCTGGCGCGACCTCGGGTGGCGCGCGGCGGCGGTCAACCTCAGCGACCTCGCCGCCTCGGGAGCGGACGCCGAGGGTCTGCTCGTCACGCTCGCCGCGCCGGGCGATGTGCAGGTGGAAGATGTCCTCGAGCTCTACGAGGGGATCGCCGAGACCGGGGTGCCCGTCCTCGGCGGCGATACCTCGAGGGCAGGCAGCATCATGCTCAGCGTCACGGCGATCGGGCGGTCGGACCGGGTACCGGGCCGAGCCGGCGCGACACCCGGCGATCAGGTCGTCGTGACCGGACCGCTCGGCGCGGCAGGTGCCGCGTTCCGGCGAGAGTCGTACGTGCGCCCGCCGCTGCGGTTGACGGAGGGCAAGCAGCTCGGCGCTCACGCGCACGCGCTCCTCGATGTCTCCGACGGGCTCGCCATCGACGCCGGCCACATCGCGTCGCGGTCCGGCTGCCGGGTGGTGATCGAGCTGGAACGCGTGCCGCTCGCTGCCGGAGCCGAGCTCTCGGACCTCGCCTTCGGTGAGGACTACGAGCTCCTCGCCGCGGTCGAGCGCCCGAGCGGGTACACGACAATCGGACACTGTGAGGAAGGCACAGGAGTCGAGCTCACCCTGAACGGCGAGCCGTATGAGCTAGGCGGCTGGCAGCACTTCCGCTAGCGCCCGCTCGTAATGCGAGCGCGGGTGTGCGCCGATCACCGTCGCCCTGGCCTCGCCGCCTTCGAACAGGATGGCCGTCGGAATCGACAGGACGTCGTAGCGGGCGGCGGTAAGCGGGTTCTCGTCGATGTTCAGCTTGGCGAACTCGACGCGTCCGCGTGTCTCCGACTCCAGCTGCTCGAGGATGGGCTCGACGGCCCGGCAGGGGCCGCACCACGGTGCCCAGAAGTCGAGCACAACCGGTGTGTCGGACTGGAGGACGTCGTGCTCGAACGTGGCGTCGGTGACCTCGAACATCTGACGTCAGAGTAGCCGCTTCGTCACAGCCGTCCGAGCAGTGCAGCGAGCCTGAGGCGAGGGACTTTCCAGATCGCTTCGGCGACGATCCCCTTCGACATCTTCGAGCCTCCGACCTCGCGGTCGGCGAACGTGATCGGCACCTCGACGACCTCGAAGCCGGCGCGCAGGGCCCGGTAGGTCGTCTCGATCTGGAACGCGTAGCCCTTCGAGTGGATCGAGTCGAGCTCGATCGTCTCGAGGACAGAACGCCGATAGCATTTGAATCCCCCGGTCAGGTCGCGCACCCGGACGCCGAGCACCACGCGGGCATAGAGCGATCCGCCGGCGGAGATGACTCGGCGCAGCAGCCCCCAGTCCCGCACGCCGCCGCCGAGAACGTACCTCGAGCCGAGCGCGACATCGGCGCCGTCGGCCACCGCGGCGATCAGACGTGGAACGTCGTTCGGGTCGTGCGAGAAGTCGCAGTCCATCTCCAGCACGAGCTCCGCCTCCCCTGAGAGCACCCGGCGGAAGCCGGCGAGATATGCGGGCCCGAGGCCCTCCTTCCGTTCGCGGTGAAGGACGTCCACGTAGTCGAGCTCGGCGGCGAGGCGGTCGGCCAGCTCGCCGGTCCCGTCGGGGGAGTTGTCGTCGATCACGAGGACGTGCACGCCCTTGTCGCCGAGCGCGCGCAGCATCGGCTCGAGGTTCTCGCGCTCGTTGTACGTGGGAAGACAGACGACGGCCCTGGGCAGCTGCACGTGCGTATATTCAATGCGATGACCGGCGCTCTGCCTCGCAACGTCGACGTGGCCGAGCAGTTGGAGCTTCTGGCCGACCTGCTCGAGATCGAAGGCGAGGCCTCGTTTCGGGTGCTGGCCTACCGCCGGGCGGCAACCCGCATTCGCGAGACGGCCGCATCGGTCGCCGAGCTTGCGCTCAAAGGGCGTGCCAAGGAGCTACAGGGGATCGGCAAGACGATCGAGGAGAAGATCGTCCAGGTGATCGACGACGGGGAGATGCATGCCCTGACGAAGCGCAAGAAGATCATCCCGCCGGAGGTGGTCGGCTTCATGCGGCTTCCGGGCCTCGGCCCGAAGACCGCGGCGCGCATCTGGCACGAGCTCGGTGTCACGACGATCGATGAGTTGAAGGTGGCGGCCGAGCAAGAGCAGCTGCGCACGCTCGCGGGCCTGGGCGCGAAGACCGAGGAGCGAATCCTGAAGGCGCTCGCGGAAAAGAA
>DATHGN010000137.1:0-6709 GCA_035317565.1 Gaiellaceae bacterium | reverse complement strand
ACGTCAGCGCGATCGACGCGGTCGACGCAGAAGACACGCGTTCGCGCTTCGGCGAAGGCGCGCGCGACGGCGCCCCCGATCCCACCCGCCGCACCGGTCACGAGCGCAGCCTTGCCCTCGAGCACGGGCCCCATCGCCGTAGAGTCTCACACCGTGAGTGCGGCGATCGAGGCGATCCGAAGCCAACGCGTGGTCGCGATCCTGCGGCGCGTCGCGGACCCGGCGGGAGTCGTCCATGCGCTGCGCGAAGGCGGGATCGGCGTCGTCGAGATCACGCTCGACTCGCCGGACGCGCTCCAGACGATCGCGAGCTTCCGCGACGATCCTCAGCTCGTTGTCCTCGCTGGGACGGTGCGCACCGCCGACGACGTGCGCGCCGCCATCGCCGCCGGTGCGCAGGCCTGCGTCGGTCCCGGACTTGTGCCCGAGGTGCTCGCTGCATGCCGCGAGGCCGGCCTGCCGGCGATTCCGGGTGCGATGACGCCGACCGAGGTCGAGACGGCGTGGCGACTCGGAGCCGAGCTGGTGAAGTTGTTCCCCGCTGCGCGGCTGGGGCCGGAGTTCGTCCGCGACCTCCGTGGGCCGCTCGGCGACGTTCCACTCCTGGCCACAGGCGGCGTTGACAGATCGAACACGCCCGCATTCCTTCGCGCCGGCGCGGTTGCGGTGGGGGTCGGCTCGGCGCTCGTTGGTGCAGCCGACATCACAGCCGCGGCGCGCGACCTCGTACGATCGGCATTCGATGCCTGACCTGACGGATCTGCGTGCGGCGGTGGTGGGCACCGGCTTCATCGGCATGGTGCACGTCGACGCACTGCGCAGAATCGGCGTACAGGTCCTCGGCGTCGTCGGGTCCTCGCCTGAGCGCGCGCGCGCCAAGAGCGGGCCGGTCCCGCTACCCGAGCCGTACGACAGCTTCGAGGAGATGCTCGCCGACGATCGCATCGACGTCGTTCATCTGACGACGCCGAACCAGCTCCATTACGGGCAGGCGCGGTCGGCACTGGAGGCGGGCAAGCACGTCGTCTGCGAGAAGCCGCTCGCGCTCGACTCGGAGCAGTCCGCGGAGCTCGTCGAGCTCGCCCAGCGAAGCGGCCTCGTCCACTGCACCAATTTCAACATCCGCTTCTATCCCCAGTGCCAGGAGGCCCGCGCGCTCGTCATGGGTCGTCGTGTCGGCGACGTCTGGAACGTTCACGGCGGCTATCTCCAGGACTGGCTGCTGCTGCCCACGGACTGGAACTGGCGGCTCGAGCCCGACAAGGGCGGCCCGCTTCGCGCGGTCGCCGACATCGGGTCGCACTGGCTCGACCTCGTCCAGTTCGTGACCGGCCGATGGGTGACGGAGCTCTTCGCCGACCTCGCCACCACTCTTCCCGTCAGGCGCCGCCCTGTCGGAGAGGTCGAGACCTTCGCGGCCGCCGGCGACGTCGACCGCGTCGACGCGGAGATGACGACCGAAGACCTCGCCCACCTACTCGTCCGCTTCGAGGGCGGGGCGCGAGGCTCGGCCGTGATCTCGCAGGTGAGCGCCGGACGTCGGAACTCGCTGCGCTTCGAAGTCGACGGTTCGTCCGGCTCGATCTTCTGGGACGCGGAGCGGCACGAGGAGCTCTGGCTCGGCCACCGTGACCGACCGAACGAGACGCTCACGCGCGACCCGTCGCTCCTCGAGCCGGACGCCGCGAAGCGCACGAGCCTTCCTGCGGGGCACGCCGAGGGCTTCGCCGACACGTTCAAGGAGCTCTACCGCGCGGTGTACGCGGCGGTCGCTACGGAGAAGATGCCCGACGAGCCCGACTTCCCGACGTTCGCCGACGGCCACCGCGCGAACGTGCTGGGCGACGTCGTCGCGGCGAGCGCGCGCGAGCGACGGTGGGTCGAGGTGCCGGCGTGAAGCTCGGCTTCCTCACCGCCGCGTTCCCGGATCTTTCGCTCGAGGAGATCGCCGCATGGGCGGCGTCGGAAGGCTTCGAGACACTCGAGATCGCGTGCTGGCCCGCGGCGGGAGGCGAGCGGCGGCGCTATGCCGGGGTCTCGCACATCGACGTCGAGTCGTTCGACGCCGGCGCCGTTCGCGAGCTCTTCGATCACCACGAGCTCGAGATCTCGTCCCTCGCGTACTACCCGAACAACCTGCATGCCGACGACGACGAGCGAGAGGCTGCGAACGCTCACCTGCTCAAGGTGGTCGACGCTGCGCAGGCGCTCGGCGTGAAGACGGTCGGCACGTTCGTGGGGAACGACAAGGACCGCCCTTACCCGGAGAACCTGGAGCGGTTCAAGCAGATCTGGCCGCCGCTCGTCGCACACGCGGAAGAGCGCGGCGTGCGAATCGCGATCGAGAACTGCCCGATGATTTTCAGCTGGGACGAGTGGCCGGGCGGCAACAACCTTGCCGCCACGCCCGCCGCCTGGGACGACATGTTCGAGGCGATTCCGAGTGCCAGCTTCGGTCTCAACCTGGACCCGTCTCATCTCATCTGGCAGCTGATCGACTACGAGCGCGTCGTCTACGACTACGCCGACCGGATCTTCCACGTGCACGCGAAGGACCTGGAGATCCGGCGCGATGGGCTCTACCGCTACGGCGTGACGTCGCTCGGGATGGGCTGGCAGACGCCGCGGCTGCCCGGCCTCGGCGAGGTGAAGTGGGACAGGTTCGTCGCGGCGCTCTATGCGATTGGATACGACTCGTTCGTCTCGATCGAGCACGAGGACCGCGCGTTCGAAGGCGACGTCGAGCTCGTCAAGCGCGGCTTCCTGATCGCGAGGAACGCCCTGCGGCCGTACATCGTCTGACCCGGGAGCGCCGCTAAGCGACGACGTCGGTGAACTCGCCGCTCTGTTCGTCTTTGAGGATCAGCTTGCGGCGACCGTCCGGCATCGTCTCCTCCTTGATTACCGTCTTGCCGTCGTGCGTGCGCGCGCTGCGCGCAATCCGCGGCGCGCCCGTCCCGCGCCAGTCCTCGAGGCGAACCGTCTCCCACGTGCGGCTCTCCGCCGAGCGATAGCAGGCGTCGATGATCGCGTTGACCACGTAGCCGTCGTAGAACGTCTCCATCGGCTGCCGGCCGTCGTCCATCGCCTCGAACATGTCGGTGAACATGTCGACATAGCCGAGTTCGCTGACCTCGTCGCCCACCGGGAAGAGCCAGCCGCTGGCGGTCTCCGCCTTCTCGGCGAGGTAGTCACCACCCGCGCCCGACGTGAAAGCCTCAAAGCCGGTCCGGAGGAAGTGGTTGAGCCAGAGCGTGCCCTCCGTGCCGGCGACCTCGTCGCGCAGGTCCATGCCGCCGCGGAACGTCCAGCTGACCTCGAACTGGCCGATTGCGCCGCTCTCGAATCTGATCAGCGCGATCCCGTTGTCCTCGGCCTCGATCGGGTGGACGAGCGTGTCCGTCCAGCACATGACTTCGAGCGGCCGATTGTCCTTGCCGACGAAGTTCCGGACGATCTCGATGCAGTGGCAGCCGAGGTCGACGATCGCACCGCCACCAGCCTGGTTGCCGTCCCAGAACCACGCGCTGTGCGGTCCCGGATGCGTCTCGCGCGACCGCGCCCAGGTGATGTCACCGAGCTGGCCCGACTGAATCATGCGGAGCGCCTTCAGCGTCTTCGGCGTGTAACAGAGGTCTTCGAGGTAGCCGCCGAAGACGCCTGCGCTCTCGACGATGTCGAGCATCCGCTTCGCCTCGTCCGCGCTCCGCGCCAGCGGCTTCGTGCACAGGATCGCCTTGCCGTGCCGCGCCGCCAGCTCGACCGCCTGCTCGTGCAGATCGTTCGGCAGGCCGATCACGACCGTGTCGGTCTCCGGATGCGCAATCGCCTCTTCGAGGTCGGTAGAGCGCTGTGAGATCCCGTGCTCGGCAGCGAAGGCGTCGGCGCGCTCTTGCGAGCGCGAGTAGACGACCTCGACGCGGTCGCGGTTGCGCTGGCCGTGCAGCGTCGCCGTGTAGAACAGTCCGATCAGCCCCGTTCCCAGCATCGTGACTCGGTGGTCAGGCACGGATGCGAGACTACTCGGAGTGCAGGGCACAGCCAAAGGCGGCTTCATCGACGCTGCTCGCGAGCTTCTCGGGCAAATTGCGGCGACGCAAGACGACGCGCTCGATCGGGCGAGCCGGATCTGCACCGACGCGATCGCCGCGGGCGGGCTGGCGCACGCCTTCGGCACGGGACACTCCCGGATTCCGGTCGAGGAGCTGTTTCCGCGCTACGGCTCCTTCCCCGGGTTCAACCCGATCGTTGAGCTCTCGATGACCTTCCACACGCAGGTCGTCGGCGCGAATGGTCAGCGCCAGGCGATGTTCATCGAGCGCGTGGAGGGCCTCGCTGAGCAGATCTTCGCGAGCTACGACCTCGGGCCGCCCGACGCGATGCTCGTGTTCAGTGCAGGCGGTCTGACGGCCGTGCCGATCGAGATGGCGATGGGGGCGCGCGAGCGGGGGCTGCCCGTGGTGGCCGTCACCTCGGTGGCTCACGCATCCGCGGGGACACCCTCGCATTCCTCCGGTACGCGGCTCATCGACCACGCGGACGTGGTCGTCGACCTCTGTACGCCGCCCGGGGACGCGCTCATCCAGCTCGACGGCGTGGATACCCCGGTAGCGCCCGGCTCGAGCGTCGCTGCGGTGGCGATCGCGAACGAGATCAAGGCGCGCACCGCGGCGGCGCTCGCGGAGCTAGGGCTGCTCCCGCCTGTCATCACGAGTGCGGCTGTCGTAGGCCCGCAGCGCTCGGCGGAGCTCTTCGAGGCGGCCTATGCGGAGCATGCGCGCCGGGTGCGACGCTCACTTCGCCGCGAATAGCACAATTGTCGGGCTAGGAGAATCGCCTTGCGTGGCTTAGGGTTGAGCGGGGCAACGCCGGGCAGTCACTACTGAGGAGGAAACCGAATGAAGTTCCGTCCACGCGGCGCACGATGGGTCGTCTTGCTGTCGGCCATCGTCGTCGTTTCGGTCGTCGCCGCACTGACGGCCACTGCGACGCCGGCAAAGAAGCAGGCGAGCTACGTCCTCGGCGTCTCGAACACACTCGTTGGAAACGGCTGGCGCGAGGAGATGATCTGCTCCGTCAAGGCGCAGGCGCTCGCGAGCGGCAAGGTCAGCTCGGTCAAGGTCGCGAACCGGAACGGCGGTCCCGCCGAGCAGAACGCAGATCTACGCAACCTGATCTCAGCGGGTGCGAATGCGATCGTCGTCAACCCGTCCAGTCCGAGTGCGTTGAACGCGGTGATCGCACAGGCCGCATCGCGCGGCGTGAAGGTCGTGTCCGTCGATCAGCGCGTCACGGCGCCACAGGCTCACAATGCGACGAACGACCAGGTCGCGTACGGCCGCCTTGGCGCAACGTGGCTGTTCAAGCAGCTCGGCGGCAAGGGCAACGTGGTCGAGATGCGGGGCATCGCCGGCGTGCCGGCGGACACCGATCGCCACACCGGGTTCCGGCAGGCGCTGAAGAAGTACCCGGGCATCAAGGTCGTGAAGCAGACGTTCACCGGCTGGCAGTTCGCGACCGGTGGCAAGCAGATCCTCGACATTCTCAACTCCGGTGTGAAGGTCGACGGCGTCTGGACGTCGGGGATCGACTACACGATCGTGAATGCGTTCCGGACCGCGCACAAGAAGCTGGTGCCGGTCGTGGGCGCAGACAACAACCAGTTCCTCAAGCAGTTGATGACGGTCAAGGGCTTCCGCGGCGCCGCCGTGACGAACCCCGCTACGATCGGCGGCGTCGGCGCCGCGATCGCGATCAAGCTGCTCGATGGTCAGTCCGTGCCGAACTGGGTCAAGCTGACGCCGCAGGTGTGGGACAACAAGACGGCGGTCGGCCTGAAGCAGATCAAGGCGAACTATTCACCAAGCCGTCCGCCGACGTACAGCGCGCGGCTGCAGGTGAAGCCGTGGACGACCTACAGCACGAAGCAGCTCTTCAGCTGCAAGGGGCCGTAGGCAACAAGAGCGAGCGGAAGGGGCGTCCTCGCGGCGCCCCTTCCGACTGTCCAGGGGGTGAGGCGTGAGCCTGCTCGAAGCGCGCGAGGTCGGCAAGCGTTACGGCCCGGTCGTTGCGCTCGAGTCGGCGAACCTCTCGGTTGATGCGGGGGAGGTGCACGCGCTCCTCGGCGCGAACGGCGCCGGCAAGAGTACGTTCGTCAAGATCCTCACGGGCGTCATCCAACGCGACGGCGGCAGCGTCGAGCTGCGCGGCGAGCCGGTCCGTGTCTCATCGCCGTCGCAGGCGGCCCGCATCGGGCTCGCGCCCGTGTTCCAGGATCCGGCGCTCGTGCCCGACCTGACGGTGGCGCAGAACATCCGCCTCACCGGCTTGGCGGTCGAGGAGGTCAGGCAACGGCTACATACGATGGACATCGACATCGACTTCACCGAGCAGGCGGGGGATGTTCCGCTACCGCTCCTGCGGATGATCGATCTCGCTCGAGCGATGGCGCGCGATCCGCAGCTGTTGCTGCTCGACGAGATCACCGCGGCGTTGCCGTCCGATCTCGCCGAGCGGGTGTTCGCGGTGATGGAGGACTGGCGCCGTCGCGGTCGGTCGGTCCTCTTCATCACGCACCGGCTGGCTGAGGTGATCGCCATGTGCGATCGCGCGACCGTGCTTCGGGACGGGAGCGATGTCGGGACCGTCATTCCACGGGAAGGGGGCGAGCGGCAGATCGTGGAGCACATGCTCGGGCCCGAGGCGGCGA
>DATHGN010000136.1:0-13010 GCA_035317565.1 Gaiellaceae bacterium | reverse complement strand
GGTCGGCAAACCGCAGGCCCTGGTCGTACGACACCTCGGGCAGCGTCGACGCGAGCGCGCTGGCGACTCCCTGAAAGGTGTTGTGGTTGTCGTTCAACACGATGACGTTCCACGGCGCGCCGAGACCGGTGCCCGTTCCCTGGTCGATGCGCTCTTTGGTCGCCGGGGCCATTACGCCAATCGTAGTAACGTCTCGAACAGTGTCCACCGTCACCTTCGACGTCGAGGCCGTCCGCGCGCGGTACTCGGCACTGCGCCAGCCGCTCGCCTTCTTCGACGGCCCCGGCGGCACCCAGGTGCCGGACGACGTGATCGAGGCGGTTTCGCGCTACTACCGCGAGTCGAATGCCAACGTGAGCGGCCCGTACGAGACGAGCCGCCGCACGGAGGCGCTCGTGACCCAGGCGCGTCTGACCGCCGGAGAGTTCCTCGGGTGCAGCCCGGACGAGGCCATCTTCGGCGCGAACATGACGACGCTCGCGTTCGCACTCACGCGCACTGCCGGGCGCGAGTGGCGCGCAGGCGACGAGATCATCGTCACCAAGCTCGACCACGATGCGAACGTGTCGCCCTGGCTCGAGCTGGCGCACGACAAGCAGCTCGAGGTCCGCTTCGTCGACATCAACGACGACACGACACTCGATCTCGCACATCTTGAGCGGCAGCTGAGCGACCGCACGCGAGTCGTCGCTTTCCCCGTCGCGTCGAACGCAGTCGGGACGCTCTCCGACGTCCGCCGCATCGTCGAGCTCGCGCACGATGCCGGCGCGCTTGCGTGGGCCGACGCCGTCCACTACGGGCCGCATGGGCCGATCGACGTCGGGGACTGGGGCGTCGACGTCTTGATCTGCTCGCCCTACAAGTTCTTCGGCCCGCACCTGGGCGTCGCCTTCGGGCGGGCGGAGCTGCTCGAGAGCTGGCGTCCATACAAGGTGCGGCCGGCGTCCGACACGCCGCTCGGCCACCGCTTCGAGACGGGAACGCTCCCGCACGAGCTGCTCGCGGGCTTCGTCGCCGCCGTGGAGTACATCGAGTCGATCGGCTGGGAGTCGATCCAGACGCACGAGCGCACGCTCGGCGAGCGCTTTCTCGCCGGTCTCCCGGACAAAGTCACGCTCTACGGGCTCCCGACGATGGAAGGCCGGGTTGCCACCTTCGCCTTCAACGTCGACGGCGTGCCGACGCGCGAGGCCGCGACGCGACTAGGCGACGCCGGCTTCGCGGTGTGGCAGGGGAACTACTACGCGGTCGAGGTGATGAAGCGCCTCGGCCTCGAAGACAGCGGCGGAGCCGTTCGAGCCGGCATCGTGCACTACAACACAGCCGACGAAGTCGACGGCCTGCTGGCCGCGGTCTCCGCGCTCTAGCGGGCGCCGGCCCAGCGCGACTCTGCGCTGGCCCGCGCGAAGCTGCGTGCCGCCCGCTCGTCCACCGTCAGCACGATCGGGCCGTGGATTATCAGGTGCTTGTCGGCACGCTCCTTGAGCAGATCGGTGTAGAAGCCGTGCACGAGCCACTCGCGCCCAGGCGCAACCGCGGCGCGCATGCGCAGCCGCACGAGCCCGGGTGCGAGCTCGTCGACCTCGTGGATGACGGGGCGCTGGACGAACGTCGTCGGGCCGACCGGCAGGATCGAGGACACGTGCTCGATGAGCACCTCGGCCGCCTCGCGGCTGCTGGCCACCAGCTCGACGTCGAACTCCTTGAGCCCGCCGGGCAGCACCCGAACCGCGGGGATCTGCGAGTTGTGGATGTTGATCACCTCGCCGTCGAGTGAGCGGAGCTTCGTCCGGCGGAGCGAGACCTCCTCGACGATGCCCTGCAGCTCCATCGTCGGGATCGCGATCGTGTCGCCGACGGAGTACCACTTCTCCGTGAACATGCTGAAGCCGGCGATGATGTCGACGAGCACGCGCTGGGCCGAGAACGCGACGAGGATCAGCACGAACGATGCGCCGGCGATCGTGCTCAGCCGGTCGAGCCCTCCGGTCAGCTGGGCGGCGGCGAAGACGACGGCCAGCGCAAAGGCGATGTAGGCGATGCCCGTCCGGATGACCCCCACGGTCGTCTCGCGGCGCTTCAGCTCGATGATCTTGGCCCGGAGGTCGCCGCTGGGAGCGTGGTGCCTCCGGTCGTACCAGGTCAGCCCCCTGCGGGCGATGAGGGCGCTCAGGCGCGACACGGCCCAGGCGGCCGCGAACAGGAAGAGGATGGTGAGGGCGGTGAGCATCTGTTACAACCTTTCGTTGAATCGAAGGTATCGACAGGGTTCCCGCTGTCACAAGCCCCCGCTCCGAATCTTTACCGCCACTTAACCCCATTGACCCCCGTCGAGCTCCTCCAGCACCTCATCCGGTTCGACACGACGAACCCGCCCGGGAACGAAGCCGAGTGCGTCGAGTTCGTGCGCGGCCTGCTCGACGAAGCGGGGGTCGAGAGCCGGCTCTATGCAAAAGATCCGGCTCGCCCGAATCTCGTCGCACGCCTGAGCGGCAAGGGACAGAGTCGGCCGCTCCTCCTCCAGGGGCACGTCGACGTCGTCACGACCACGGGCCAGGCCTGGGCACGACCGCCGTTCGGCGGTGACCTGGTGGACGGCGAGGTTTGGGGACGTGGCGCCGTCGACATGAAAGGCGCCGTCGCGATGTACGTCTCGGCGTTCCTGCGGGCGGCGCGGGGCGAGCTCGAGCTGCCGGGAGACGTGGTCCTCGTCGTCCTCAGCGACGAGGAGAACGGCGGCGACTACGGCGCGAAGTTCCTCGTCGAGGAGCATCCCGAGCTCTTCACCGGTATCCGGCATGCCCTTGGGGAGGCGGGTGGGATCTCCCAGGTGATCGCGGGCAAGCGCTTCTACCCGATCCAGCTCGGCGAGAAGCAGATCTGCTGGCTGAAGGCGACGGTGCGGGGCCGCGGAGGCCACGGGGCCATGATCCACCGTGACGGGACGATGGCTCGTCTCGCACAGATGCTGCGTGACCTCGACCGCAAGCCGCTCCCGATCCACGTCACGCCGATCGTTCGCGACATGATCGAGGCGATTGCCGCGGAGCTGCCGCGGCCGAAGCGAGACCTCATGCTGACTCTGCTCAAGCCGGGAGTCGCCGGTCGTGTGCTCCCCCGCCTCGGGCCGAAGCTCCGCCCGATCGAGACGCTGCTCCGCAACACCGTCAACGCTACGATCGTCCGCGGCGGGGAGAAGGTGAACGTCATCCCGGCAGAGATCGAGCTCGAGCTCGACGGCCGCCTGCTTCCCGGCTTCACGCCCCATCAGCTGATCGCGGAGCTCCACGGGATCATCGGCGACGACATCGAGGTCGAGCTCGTCCGGCACGACCCCGGTCCCGCCGAGCCCGACCTCGGGCTCTTCGAGATGCTCGGCAGCGTGTTGCGGGAGCTCGATCCCGAAGGGATTCCGATGCCGCTGCTCCAGGGCGGCGTGACCGACGGCCGCTTCTTCTCGCAGCTCGGCATCCAGACGTACGGCTTCATGCCGATGCGACTCCCGGAGGAGTTCCCGGTCCTCGAGATCGTCCACGCCGCCGACGAGCGCGTGCCTGCGGCGGCAATCGAGTTCGGGACCGAGGCGGTCTCGAGCGCGTTGCAACGTTTCTGAGGAACGTCGCAGGGATGATCCCCCTCGGTAGCATCGCGGCGATGAGCGCCTTCAACCTCGAGCGGCTCGACAATGGACTGCGGATCCTGACCGCCCCGATGGACTCGGCGCAGTCGGTGACGTGCGCAATCATGCTCGCGGCCGGGTCGCGCTACGAGACCCCCGACACGAACGGCATCGCGCACTTCGCGGAGCACATGTTCTTCAAGGGGACGGAGCGGCGCCCGACGGCGCGCGACATCTCCATGGAGATCGACGCGATCGGCGGCGAATTCAACGCGTTCACGGGCAAGGAGTACACGGGCTACTACGTCAAGTGCGCCGCGGAGTCGCGCGATGTCGCACTCGACGTCCTCGTCGACATGCTCCGGCACTCCAAGTTCGACCCCGACGAGATCGAGCGCGAGAAGGGCGTGATCATCGAGGAGATGAACATGTACTACGACACGCCGCGCGACTTCATCGGCGGTGTGTACGAGGAACTCCTCTACGGCGACCAGCCGCTCGGCTGGGACATCATCGGCCGCAAGGAGACAATTCGGAACGCGAGCCGCGACACGTTCAACGGCTACGTCGACCACTGGTACAGGCCGTCCCGCATGGTCCTCGGCGTCGGCGGGAAGATCGGTGACGACCTGCACGAACGCGCGCAGGAGCTGCTCGGCGACATGGCGGAGGCCGAGACCGGCCGGCCGGATCCGGTCAAGGTGGAACCAGACGGCCGGCCGCAGGTCAAGGTGCACACGAAGGCCTCGGACCAGGCGCACATCTGCCTCGGCGTCCACAGCTACCCGCTCGAGCATCCGGACCGCTACGTGCTGCAGGTGCTCTCCACCGTGCTCGGCGGCGGCATGTCATCACGGTTGTTCACCGAGGTTCGCGAGCGCCGCGGCCTCGCGTATTACGTCTACGGCCTCAACCACAGCTACACCGACGCAGGATCTCTCTACGCGCAGGCGGGAGTGGACATCAACCGCATCGACGACGCGGTGTCCACCGTGGCAGGTGAGTTGCAGAAGATCGCAACCGAGCCGGTCCCCTCCGACGAGCTCGAGAAAGCGAAGAGCTTCGCGAAGGGACGGTTCGTCCTGCAGCTCGAGACGTCCCAGGGACTGGTGATGTTCGGCCTGCGCCGCGAAGTTTTGGAGCACAGGACGCCCGACCCGGAGGAGATCCTCGAGGCGATCAGCAAGGTGACCGCCGAGGACGTCAATCGCGTCGCGCAGGACGTGATCGGGAAGCAGGGTGTGAATCTCGCGGTGATCGGGCCGTTCGACGATCCCGCGCGCTTCGAGAAGCTGCTCGCCTAGCGGTCAGTCTTCGCGGCTGTCGGTGGCCGCGCGATCCCTGATCTCCTCGACCACCGCGGGATCGGCGAGAGTGGTCGTGTCGCCGAGGGTCCGCTTTTCGGCGACGTCACGCAGCAGGCGCCGCATGATCTTGCCGCTGCGCGTCTTCGGCAATTCGGGCGTGAACACGATGTTCGCGGGCTTTGCGATCGGCCCGATCTTCTTGCCGACGTGGTTTCGCAGCTCCTCCAGCATCTCCAGTGAGCCCTCTTCGCCGCCCTTCAGGGTGACGTAGGCGACGATCGCCTGCCCCGTTCGCTCGTCGGCCCGGCCGCACACAGCGGCTTCGGCGACCTTCTGGTGATCGACGAGCGCGCTCTCGACCTCGATCGTCGAGATGCGATGCCCGGAGATGTTCATGACGTCATCGACTCGCCCGAGGAGCCAGTAGTCGCCGTCCTCGTCGATGCGCGCACCGTCGCCGGCGAAGTAGACGTTCTCGTACTTCGACCAGTACGTGTCGCGAAAGCGCTGGTCGTCCTTGTAGATTCCGCGCAGCATCGCCGGCCACGGACGCTTCAGCACGAGGTAACCGCCGCCGCCCGGGCCGACCTCCTCGCCGCTCTCGCTGAAGACCGCCGCTGCGACACCGGGGAACGGCTTCGTCGCCGAGCCGGGCTTCGTCGTCGTGACACCGGGAAGCGGCGTGATCATGATCATGCCCGTTTCCGTCTGCCACCAGGTGTCGACGATCGGCGTGCGGTTCCCGCCGATGTGCTCGCGGTACCAGATCCAGGCTTCGGGATTGATCGGCTCGCCGACGCTGCCGAGGAGGCGCAGCGACGACAGGTCGTGCCGCGCGGCATGTTCCGGCCCCCACTTCATGTGCGAACGGATCGCCGTCGGCGCGGTGTAGAGGATGTCGACCTTGTAGCGCTCGATGATCTCCCACCAGCGCTCTGCATTCGGATAGTTCGGAACGCCCTCGAAGATCACGCTGGTCGTCGCATTCGCCAGTGGGCCGTAGACGATGTAGCTGTGGCCCGTGACCCAGCCGACGTCGGCCGCACACCAGTACACCGAGTCGGGCTTGATGTCGAAGATGTAGTCGTGCGTCGTCGCGACACCCACGAGGTAGCCCGCGGTCGTGTGCACGATTCCCTTGGGCTTCGCGGTCGTCCCTGACGTGTAGAGCAGGTACAGGAGATCCTCCGCGTCCATCGGCTCACACGGAGCGGAGGCCGGGTCGTCGCTCTTGCCCTCCGTGAGCTCGTGCCACCAGACATCGCGCGTTTCTTCGAACGCGACCTCGTCGCCGGTGCGGCGGTGCACGACAACCTTCCGCACCCTGGGTGACTGAGCGACGGCTTCGTCCGCGTTGCGTTTGAGCGGCACCTTCTTGCCGGCGCGCCAACCCTCGTCCTGCGTGATCAGCACCTCGCACTCCATGTCGTTGAGCCGGTCCGACAGCGCCTCGGAGGAGAAACCGCCGAACACGACCGTGTGCGGCGCGCCAAGCCGCGCGCACGCCAGCATGGCGACCGGGAGCTCCGGGACCATGCTCATGTAGATCCCGACCGGCGTGCCTTTCTTCACGCCTAGCTCCTTGAGCCCGTTCGCGAAGCGGACGACGTCGCGCTGTAGGTCGGCGAACGTGATCGTGCGCCGCTCGTCCTCGGGCTCGCCTTCCCAGTAGTACGCGACCTTGTCGCCCTTGCCAGCGTCGACATGTCTGTCGACGCAGTTGAAGCAGACGTTCAGCTTGCCGCCGAGGTACCACTTGGCGTAGGGCGGCTCCCACTCGTAGAGCTTGGAGAAAGACTCGAACCAGGTGACGCGCGCACGGCCCTCCGTCTCCCAGAACTCCTCCCAGTCGCGCTCGTAGATGCCGGGCTGGGCGTTCGCCTGGCGCGCGAACTCGGGATCCGGTTCGTACCGACGCTCCTCGAGGAGCATCGTGTCGATCGTGTTGTTAGTCACGGAGCGAGGTCGTACGGGTAATCCGTGATCACCTCGTAGCCGTCCTTCGTGACGAGGACGAGGTCCTCGAGACGAAGGCCGCCGTACCCGGAGCGGTAGAGCCCGGGCTCGATCGTGATCACGTCGCCGGGAACGAGATCCTGGCCTGTCCGGCCCATCGACGGCAGCTCGTGCACCTCGAGTCCGACGCCGTGGCCGAGACCGTGGAAGAACCCGTCCTCGAGCACCTCGCCGGGGTCCTTGTTGAGCTGCGTCTTGTAGCCCGCGCCGTGGAAGATCTCGCAGACTCCCTCGTAGAGCGAGCGGCCGTTCACACCGGGTTTGACGCCGGCCGTCGAGGAGTCGAGCGCCTCCTTCACCAGCCGGTACCACTCCTTGACCTCGTCGGTCGGCTCGCCGACGACGTAGGTGCGGGTCATGTCTGCGTAGCACCCGGTTGCCTTGTCCTTCGGGAAGAGGTCGAAGACGATCGGCTCGTTCGGCAGGATCTGGCCGGAGCCCTGGTTGTGTCCGACGGCCGCCTGCGGGCCGTGCGCGACGATCATGTCGCTCCCCTCCACCTCGTGGTCGGCGAAGACGTCCTCGATCACGCGCTTCAGCCGCTCGCTGGTGAGCGGTTCGCCGTCGACCTCGAGACCGGCGCCGTTCGGCCGAGCGCGGCGCAGCAGCTCGCGTGAAGCGTCGAGCGCGGCCTCGCACGCCTTCTGCGCCTTCCGGATGCCCCGCAGCTCGGTCTCGTTCTTGGAGCGGCGGCGGTTGTCGAAGAGGTCACGCTCGACGACGAGCTCGATCCCGTTCGCGCGCAGGTGGTCGGCGAGCCCGAGCGGAAAGGCCTCCGGGACGGTCGCCCGCTCGATGCCGAGCTCTCGGCAGCCCCGCAGCACGAGCTCGTTCTGGATCTCCCAGCCCTGCAGGCCCTGTGAGAAGAGCTCGTCGGCGTTGAGCTGCTCGAGCGGGACGATCTCGACTTCGGGAGCCTCTTCGCGAACCCGGGGGATCTCGAGCGAGTGCAGGACGACGACGCGGCGGTCGCCCTTCTCGACGTAGAGGAAGCTGTCGCCGACGGGAACCGGCACCTCGTGCCGGAGCTCGGGGCTGCGAACGCTGTCGCCGTAGATCAGGACGTCGGGCACGAGCGGATCCTAACGGCCCGGCTACTTCGGACAGCTTCCAGGGACTGTCCCTGGCACGTGTCCGTTCGCGGAGCGAACGGAGCGGTGCATAGACTCCGAAGGGTGAACGACGCGCTGCAGCGTGCTCAGCTGCTGATGGCGCAGTGGGACGACGAGCTGCGCAAGGAGCTGCCCGAGGGCGCCGACATCTTCGACGCCCATACACACCTCGGCACGGACATCGACGGCATGGTCGGGCTCTACGACGAGCTCGAGCGCGGGATGGACAAGTACGGCATCTCCCGCTGCTTCATGTTCTGCCTCGACGAGCCGGACCGGCATCCGGGCTTCCGGGCCGGAAACGACCGGACGATCGCATTCGCCGCGCGCTCGAACGGACGGATGATCCCGTTCGTCCGTCTCGACCTCGCCGAAGATCCGATCGGCGAGGCGACACGAGTCATCGACCTCGGCGCGCGGGGCATCAAGCTCCATCCCCGCGCGCAGAAGTTCCTTCTGAACGACGAGCGCCTCTCGCCGATCTTCGAGCTCGCGGCCGAGCGCAAGGTGCCGATCCTGATCCACGGGGGGCGCGGGCTCCCGCCGATCGCGGACGACCTGGGGCGCGTCGTCGACCGCTTCCCCGACGCACAGCTGATCGTCGCGCACGCCGGCATCGCCGACCTCGCTGCGCTCGCCGACCGGCTGGGAGGCAAGGCCGGGGTCTTCTTCGATACGTCGGTCTGGAGCCCGCTCGACCTGCTCGGCCTCTACCGGCTCGTCGGCCCCGAGCAGGTGGTGTACGCCTCCGACTATCCGTACGGCCAGCAGCCGGCATCGCTCCTGATCGCCCTGCGCACCGCGCGGCTGGCCCAGCTGAATGACGAGCAGGTTCGCGGAGTGCTTGCGGGCAATGCCAACGGAATTGCGAACGGCGAGCCTCCGGTTGAGCCGTCGGCGCCGAAGGGCACCGACACCTTCTCGCAGCCGATCGCGCTCGCGCGCATCCACCAGTACCTCTCGATGGCTACCCCGCTGCTCTGGACCCGGCAGCAGGACCACGTCGGAGTCCTCGGCCTTGCTCTCAACGCCTGCGACGACCGGGCCAACGGGCACCGCGACGAGCTCGAGCAGATCCGCGAGCTGCTGATCGCCGCGCAGGCGATGTGGTTGAGCTTGCCCGAAGACGGGGACGAGAGGGACCGGATGGCGCACACGCGGGCGACGTTCAGGCTGATCCACCTCGCCGACATCGTGGCGGTGACGAGCCCTGCCTGAGCTCAGGATCAACGGAGACGCCTATTCGGTCGAGGCGCCGGTCGGGCGCTCACTCGCCCAGGTCCTGCGCGAAGACCTCGGGCTCACCGGCACGAAGATCGCGTGCGGCGAGGGACACTGCGGTGCGTGCACCGTCCAGCTCGACGGTGTCCCGACGCTCTCGTGCATCACGCTCGTACACACCGTCGGTGATCGTGAGGTGACGACGATCGAAGGTCTTCGCGACCACCCGCTGATCGCTTCGTTCGTTCGCTCCGACGCCGTTCAGTGCGGGTTCTGCACGCCCGGACAGGTCGTCTCGGCAGCTGCGCTGGTCGGCGCGAACCCGAGCCCGTCCCAGGAAGAGATCCGGCACGCGATGTCCGGCAACATCTGCCGTTGCGGCACCTATCCGAAGATCGAGGAGGCCATCACCACGTGGCAAGACTGATCCGCACCGAAAAAGAAGTCGAGGGCCGCTACGAAGAAGTCTGGATCGTCGTCGACGAGGACGCGCTCGACCAGTGGCCGGCAGGACCTCTCACGACCGTCGGTCGAGGCGTTCCACGTGTGGACGGCACCGACAAGGCACGGGGCAACGCGCTGTTCACGGCCGACATCCAACTTCCTGGGATGCTGCACGCGGCGGTACTCAGAAGTCCGTACGCCCGCGCGCGAGTCACGTCGATCGACCTCGAGCCTGCGCGGAAGGCGCCCGGCGTACGGGCGGTGGTCGGACCTCCAGATCTCGACGCGCTCACCGACGAACCCGGGTACGTCGGACATGCAGTCGCAGCGGTCGCCGCCGACACCTTTGGGCAGGCGCAGGCAGCGCTCGAACAGATTGGCGTGCAGTGGGAAGTTCTCGAGCCGCTGCTCGATCCCGACGAGGCGGTGCGCCAGGAGTCCTTCGTCTCCGACGTCGCGCACTACGAGCGCGGCGACTTCGAACGTGGGCTCGCCGAGGCCGACGTGGTCGTCGAGGCCGAGTACAGGACGCAAGTCGTGCTGCACAACTCGATGGAGACGCATCAGGCCGTCTGCCACTGGGAGAACAACGGGATCACGATCTACATCTCGACGCAGTACATCTGGGGCATCCGCAGCGCGATGGCTGACAACCTCGGCCTCGCGCCGGACAAGGTGCGCGTCGTGTGCGAGGCGATGGGCGGAGGCTTCGGGGCGAAGAACAGCCCCGGCGACTACACGCCGATCGCCGCCGAGCTCGCGAAGAGAACGGGACAACCGGTCAAGTGCGCATTGACCCGGCGTGAGGAAAACGTCGCAGCGGGCAACCGCAACGCGACGATCCAGCGCCTGACCGCGGCGGCGAGGTCCGACGGAACGCTCGTCGCGCTCGGCGGCGACTTCGTCAACGCCATTGGCTTCTCCGGCTGGTCCGCCACAACCGAGGGCCCGATGAAGATGCTCTACGCGTGCGACAACGTGCGCACGACGCAGTACCCGGCGAAGCTCAACCTCCCGCCGATGGCCGCGTTCCGGGCTCCGGGTTTTGTCGAAGGCACGTTCGCGCTCGAGTGCCTCCTCGACGAGGTCGCCGCGAAGCTCGACATCGACCCGCTCGAGCTGCGGCGTCGGAACTACGCCGACTCCGACCGCACCGACGACCGGCCGTTCTCGTCGAAGAACCTCGCGGAGTGCTACCGCCGCGCGGAGCCGCACTGGGCGAAGCGCGACGAAGTCCGCGCTCGCAGCACTGGTCCGTGGAAGCACGGCATCGGTCTTGCCTCACAGATCTGGTACGGAGGCGGCGGCCCACCCTCGTATGCATGGATTCGCGTCGGCTCACACGGTCATGCGCAGGTCGTCACGGCCATGCAGGACATCGGCACGGGTTCGCGCACCGCGATGGCGCAGATCGCAGCGGAGGAGCTCGGGATTCCGTTCGAGCACGTGCAGGTCTCGCTCGGCGATTCCGCCCGCGGCCCGTTCGCCTCGATCTCCGCGGGCTCGTCGACCATCCCGTCGATGGGGCCCGCGGTTCGGTCCGCCGCCGCGGATGCCAAGCGGCAGATCATCGAGATCGCCGCGCAGAGGTTCCATCTCGAGGAGCGGGTGCTCGATCTCCGCGACGGCCAGATCGTCTCGGCGGACGGGGGCTCGTGGCCGCTCACCGAGGTCACCGGCTTGCTGGAGAGCGGGCAGATTCTCGGCAAGGGCGCGCGTGGGCCGAACCCCGCGGGCATGCAGGTGCTGACGTTCGGCGTTCAGGTCGCGGAAGTCGCGGTCGACGTCGAGACCGGCGAGGTTCGCGTCGACAAGATCGTCGCCATCCACGACGTCGGGCGAGTGATCAACACACTGGGCGCTCAGAGCCAGGTCGAGGGCGGGATCATCCAGGGGATCGGCCACACGCTGTCCGAGGAACGCATCGTCGACCCGGCCACGGGCTCGATCCTCACTCGCACGCTGGACTCGTACCGGATGCCGACGATCGCAGACGTCCCCGAGATCGTCACCGACCTCGTCGACGTGCCGGATCCGCACCTCACGAACCTCGGCTCCAAGGGTCTTGGCGAACCTCCGATCGTCCCGACCGCAGCGGCGATCGCGAATGCGATCCGCGATGCGACGGGCGCCGAGATCCGGTCACTCCCGATCACACGCGAAGAGATGCTTCAGGCCCTGCACGAGGCCGAGGCTCGCGAGAAGGAGCGACGTGGAGCTCCTGCAGCCGTCTAGCACCGATCAGGCGACCGGCGCGCTCGGAAACGGCTCGCGCGCCCTCGCGGGAGGAACGGAGCTCGTGCCGCTGCTCCGTGACGGGCTGGTGAAGGCCGAAACGCTCGTGCACATCAGCCACGTCGTCCCGCGCGGGATCGACGGAAATCGGATCGGCGCCGGCACGACGCTGGCGGAGCTCGAGGTGGATCCGCAGATCCCGCAGGTTCTCCGCGAGGCCGCTCGTCAGGCGGCGTCGCCGCAGCTCCGTTCGATGGGGACGATCGGCGGAAACCTCCTGCAGGCAACGCGCTGCTGGTACTGGCGGCTGGGCTTCGACTGCTGGCTCCACGGCGGCGAGCGCTGCTTCGCGAAGGACGGTGCGCACCGCGAGCACGCGGTCTTCGGCAACGAGCAATGCGCATCCGCGCATCCGTCCGACATCGCCGCCGCGCTCGTCGCTCTCGGAGCAACGTTGCACACGACGCAGCGAGAGCTTGAGGTTGCAGATCTCTACCGGTTACCGTCGGCGGAGAACCGCGACGTCACGACTCTTGCGCCGGACGAGCTGATTCTCGAGCTCGAGGTCCCGCAACCGGAAGCGTCGACCTATCTGAAGGCGATGGACCGGAGGAAGTGGTCGTTCCCGATCGTCGGCGTCGCCGCTGCCCGGTTCGCCGGCGAGGTTCGGATTGCGCTGGCTGGGGTAGCTCCGATCCCCTGGACGCTCGACTCCACTGCGGCTCTCGAGGGCGCCACACCTCTTCCCGGCACGGCCTACAAGGTCGAGATCGCCGGCGCGCTCATCCGCCGCGCGCTTGCGGAGGTAGCCGAACCCACCCGTTAGGATCCCTGCCTCGGATGCGGCGCCGCTAACGTGACCGCGCTTTGACCTACCTCACGCGGCTGACGTTAGTCCTCACCGTCCTGGCGCTCGCGGCCTGCGGCGGGGGCGGCAAGGAGAACGCCAAGAGCACGGCGTGTCCGACGACGGGCAAGCAGGTCACGTTCCCGCTGCTGTCGAAGTCGACGCCGTACACCGTCGACGTGCTGACGAACTTCGGCTCGTTCGACATC
>DATHGN010000135.1:0-13643 GCA_035317565.1 Gaiellaceae bacterium | reverse complement strand
AGGGCCTCGGGTGAGTCGACGTCGCCGAGCGTCGGATGGTTCGGTGCGATCTGCTGCGCGGCTTCGACCCCGAACCGCTTTGCCAATACCGCACTCAGGGACTTGAGCTTCATGTCGCCGAACCCGGGGAGCGAAGAGATGCGCTTGCGCAGATCGTTGCCGTCCGCCGCGTCCGTCCAGATGCGTTCGGCCTGCCCGCCGTACTCGTCGACCACGACCGCGGCGAGCTCCTGTACCCGCTTGGCCATTGAGCCGGGGAAACGGTGAATCGCCGGCTTCTCGCGAAACATCCGCTCGAGCTCACCGGGATCGGCGGCCGCCAACTTGCGCGCGTCGAGGGACCCGAAGCGTTGCTTCAGCTTGAACGGCCCGAGGAACGCGGTCGGCACCGTCACCTGCTGGTCAAGGGCGAAGCCGATCAGCAGAGCCAGCGGCTCCTTCGCCAGCAAGACATCTGCTTCTTCGTTACCTGTGAAGTGCAGAGCGTCGGGCATGACGGGATCTTAGATCGTTTCTGCGAGCTTCTCCGCGATTGCGGCGGTGGTCAGGTTCGTGTTCACACGCGGGATCGTGGGCATGACCGAGGCGTCGGCGACGACGAGACCTTCGTAGCCGTAGACCCGGCCGCGCTCGTCCACGACCTCGCCCATTGCACACGTTCCGGTCGGGTGGAAGAAGCCGCGCGCCGTCGCACGGACATGCGTCTCGGCGTCGACGACCGCACCGGGGCGAGCCTCCCGAGCCGCATACCGCGACAGCGAAGCTCCGATCTCGCGCAGGCGCTCGAAGCCGCCGATGAGCGCCTCGACGTCGGCGTCATCCGTGAGGAAGCCGTGGTCGATGGCGAGCGGCGCGCGCGGGTCGGTCGAGGTGAGAGACAGGCGTCCCCGAGACTGCGGATTCATCAGGAACACCGCGGCGCTGATCTCGTACCCGGAATCGATGGCCGGAAAGAGGAAGAGATCACCGGCGGCAACCGTGATGCCCGCCATCGAGAGCGCGTGTTCGCGGGTCCACTCGTCCCAATCGGCGCGGAGGTCGTTGGTCGCCTCCCAACCAATCCCGGTGCCGACGTGATCGGCAAGGTTCTCGCCGACCGGGAGCTCCGTGATCCCGCTTCGCAGCAAGATCGCCGGCGACCCGTACGCGCTCGCCGCGACGACGACCGTGTCGCTGTGAATGTCACCCGCCGAGGTCGCCACTCCAGTCGCACGCGAGCCGTCGAGCAGAACGCGGTCGACCAGCGTGTCCGCCTGGATGGTCAGGTTGTCGCGCTCGCGGGCCGGATCGACCCACGCAAACGCCGCATTCCAGCGCACTCCCTCTGCCGTCATGTTCACGGGATGGACGATCGCGTCCGCGCCGCTCGCGTCCGCGAATGCCTTGACGAACGGCGACAGCTCGCCGGCGTCGAGCTTCCGCGTGCCGAACGTCTCCTCCGCTCGGTCGAGATAGGGCTGCAGCTCCTTGCCGGTCCACCCGGGTCCCCACCGGTCGTAGTCCGCGTCCGGCGCCCGCAGAATCACGCACGCGTTGTGCGACGAGCAGCCACCGAGGATGCGCGCGCGTAGCTGTGACCGGTCTTCCTCGTCGTGGCGCTCCCAGCAGTGCGAATCGAGGGCTAGCCAACGCCCGTCGAGGATGTCCGCCGGCCAGCGGTCCTCCTGGAACGGGCCGTAGTCAGGGCCTGCCTCGACGAGGCAGACGGTGCGGCCGGGATCCTCGCTGAGCCTCCCGGCGAGCACGCAGCCGGCCGTTCCGCCGCCCGCAACGACCACGTCGTAGTGCACGTGCGTAGCCAATCACCATTGCTGGTACAACGTCAGCATGTCCGATTCGGTCGACAAGGCAAAGGACGTCGTCCACGCGGTCGAGCACCCGGTCGAAACCGCCAAGGCGCTCGAGCACGAGGCTGAGGAAGGCAAGAGCGCGCGCACGCCGTTGATCGTGATCTCCGGCATCACACTCTTCCTCCTTGTGATTTTCGTGATCCTGTTGGCGATCGCGCTGACGCTGTACTTCGTCTACGGAGGAAAGTAGCGCGCTACTCGGAGGCGTAGTCGAAGCGGCTCGCGAACGCGCAGTTGTCCCGCAGCTCCCAGGCGAACGGGTCGTCGTCGATCGTCAGCTCGTCTGCCACCAGTTCGTGTCCCGGCTGGTCGTAGCCGGGGATGACGCACCGGACCACCGCGTCCGAGGACACCGGTCGCGTCGCTCTCGCGCGCACCGCCTCGCCGATCCGGAGCTCGTAGCCCTCACCCCGCGCGACGAGCTCGATCCGGTCCGGGCGCACGTCCACGAGGTTGCTCAGCTTTCGTACCCACGGCAGCACGCCAACCTCCGGTCCTCCATGGCGGCCCAGGAACACGTCGGCAAGGGCGTTTCGCTGAGACTCGTCCCCGGCCGCGTCGACGTGGAGCACGATCGTCCACGGTGACCCGGGCTCGTCGTCGTCGTAACGAACGATCAGGGCCGTAGCGAGCCCGCTGACGTCGACGTCGCCGATGCGCCCGGCCTCGACAATCCAGGCGAGCGCGCCGTAGCAGATCCCGTGCGTCGACCGGCCCCCACGCACGCCGTCCACCATTCGGCAGGGGCAGATGGGGTCACAGTTGCACGATTCGAAGTACGAGCCGCTGACCGAGTAGGCGACGCTTCCCACGGGGCGATCTTGGGTCTTGGAGGCCTCTTGCGCAAGTACCCTGAGGGGGTGGATCCGCTCACCTTTTTCAGCCCCAAAACGCGAGCCTGGTTCGAGCAGGCGTTCGCCGGGCCGACCCCTGCGCAGGAGCTCGGCTGGCCGGCGATCGCCAGCGGCAAGCACACTCTGATCCAGGCGCCGACCGGCTCGGGAAAGACGCTCGCCGCCTTCCTCTACGGGATCGACAAGCTCAACTCAGAGCCTGGCCAGGGCTTGCGCCTGATCTACGTCTCCCCGCTCAAGGCGCTGAACTACGACATCGAGCGCAACCTGCGCGGGCCGCTCGCGGGGCTGCAGTCGGAGCTCCGGATCGGCGTCCGCACCGGGGACACGCCCCAGAAGGAGCGCGCCGAGATGCTCCGGAACCCGCCGGACATCCTGATCACGACTCCCGAGTCGCTCTATCTGCTGCTCACCTCTCGCGCGCGCGAGAACCTGAAGGGCGTCCAGACGCTGATCCTCGACGAGGTTCACGCGGTCGCCGGCACGAAGCGCGGCGCGCACCTCGCGCTTTCCGTGGAGCGGCTCGAGCGTCTCGTCGACCAGCCGTTCCAGCGCATCGGCCTGTCGGCGACGCAGCGCCCGATGGAGGAGATCGGCCGCTTCGTCGCGGGCGCGCGGGACATCCAACTCGTCGACGCCGGAGTCTCGAAAGAGCTCGACCTCGAGGTCGTCGTGCCGGTGGAGGACATGCGCGAGCCGGGTGCTGTGACCACGGAGAGCGGAGCCGAAGGCTCCCAGAGCTCGATCTGGCCGTCGATCTACCCGAAGATCCTCGAGCTCGTCGAAGCGCATCGCTCGACGATCGTCTTCGTCAACAACCGCCGCCTTGCCGAGCGGCTCGCGCTTCGTCTCAACGAGCTTGCGGAGAAAGAAGTCGCGCGCGCGCATCACGGGTCGCTCGCGCGCGAGCAGCGCGTCGAGATCGAGGAGCTGCTGAAGGCGGGAGAGATTCCGTGTCTCGTCGCGACCTCGTCGCTCGAGCTTGGCATCGACATGGGTGCGGTCGACCTCGTCATCCAGGTGGAGTCGCCGAAGTCGGTCGCGCGCGGCTTGCAGCGTGTCGGCCGCGCCGGCCACGACCTCGGCGCCATCTCCAAGGGCCGCATCTTCCCGAAGTTTCGTGCTGACTTGCTCGAGTCGGCCGTCGTCGTCAAGCGGATGCTCGAAGGCGGCATCGAGGAGACCGTCATCCCGCGCAACCCGCTTGACGTCCTCGCCCAGCAGGTCGTCGCAATCACCGCCGACGAGGAGATCTCGGTCGACGAGCTACACGAGCTCGTGCGAGGCGCGTATCCGTTTGCCGAGCTCTCGCGCGCGCAGCTCGAGAACGTGCTCGACATGCTCGCCGGCCGGTATCCCTCCGACGAGTTCGCCGAGCTACGGCCTCGCATCATCTGGGATCGCACCGCCGGGGTGATTCGCGGACGGAGCGGTGCGCGCCGTCTCGCGGTCACAAACGCCGGGACGATCCCGGACCGCGGCCTCTTCGGTGTGCACCTGATCGACGGCGGCGGCCGCGTCGGCGAGCTGGACGAGGAGATGGTCTACGAAGCGCGCGCCGGGCAGACGTTCCTGCTTGGTGCCTCGACCTGGCGGATCGAGGAGATCACTCGCGATCGTGTGCTCGTCTCGCCGGCGCCGGGCGTGCCCGGGGCGGTTCCGTTCTGGAAGGGCGAAGGCATCGGACGGCCGTACGAGCTGGGTGAGGCGATCGGCAAGACGTCGCGCGAGCTGGTGGCCTTGAGCCACGATGTCGGCCAGGCCCGGCTCGTGAACGAGCACCGACTCGATGAGCGCGCGGCGAACAACCTGCTGACCTTCCTGAACGAGCAGGCCGCGGCGACCGGCGCTGTCCCGTCGGATCGAACCGTCGTCGTCGAACGCTTCCGCGACGAGATCGGCGACTGGCGTCTCTGCATCCTGACCCCCTTCGGCGCGCGCATCCACGCGCCGTGGGCGCTTGCACTCGCAGCGCGCCTGCGTGAGTCGCTCGGGCTCGAGGTGCAGTCGATCTGGTCGGACGACGGGATCGCGTTGCACCTGCCCGACGCCGACGCGCCGCCTCCCATCGAAGACATCATGATCTCGCCCGAAGACATCGAGGAGCTCGTCGTCCAGGAAGTCGGACAGAGCGCACTGTTCGGTGCACGCTTCCGCGAGAACGCCGCCCGCGCGCTGCTGATCCCGCGCCGTCGCCCGGACCAGCGCACGCCTCTTTGGCAGCAGCGCCTCAAGGCGCAGGGACTCCTGCAAGTTGCGCGTCGCTACGGCTCGTTCCCAATCATCCTCGAGACCTACCGCGAGTGTCTGCAGGACGTCTTCGACCTGCCGGCGTTGAAACTCATCTTGCACCGGTTGCGGACGCGCGAGCTCGATCTCGTCGACGTCGAGACGGCTTCCGCATCCCCATATTCCGCATCGCTCCTCTTCGACTACATCGCGACGTACATGTACGAGGACGACACGCCTCCCGCCGAACGGCGAGCCCAGGCGCTGTCGCTCGACCGCGATCTCCTGCGCGAGCTGCTCGGTCAGGAGGAGCTGCGCGATCTATTGGACGCCGGCGCCGTCGAGGATGTCGAGGCGCAGTTGCGCGGCACTCCACGCAACGCGGACCAGCTTCACGATCAGCTGCGGCTGCGCGGTGACCTCCGTGAAGGAGAGTACGACGAAGGCTTCGCCCAGACGTTGCTGCGCGAGCGGCGCGCACTCCTCGTGCGTTTCGCGGACGAGCAACGGCTGATTGCCGCGGAGGATGCCGGCCGCTACCGCGATGCGCTCGGCGTCATGCCCCCCGGCGGCTTGCCAGAGGTCTTCCTCGAGGGAGCTCCCGACGCGCTCGACCAGCTCGTGGCGCGTTACGCGCGCGGCCGCGGGCCGTTCACCACTGCTCAGGCGAACGAGCGCTTCGGTCGCGACGTGGAACAGTTGCTGCAGAAGCTCGAGCGTCAGGAGAAGCTCGTTCGTGGTGAGCTGCGGCCGGGCGGGACCGAACGAGAGTGGTGCGACCCCGACGTTCTGCGTCGTCTGCGGCGCGTGTCGCTCGCTGCGCTTCGCAAGGAAGTCGAACCGGCAGAGCAGGCAGCATTCGGCCGCTTCCTGCCGCACTGGCACGGCATCGATCGCCGCGCCACGTTGCGCGAAGCGCTCGTGCCGTTGCAAGGACTGTCGCTGCCGGTCGCGCTCTGGGAGTCGGATGTATTGCCACGCCGGGTTCCCGGATTCAACCCGGGGCAACTGGACCAGCTCTGCGCAGCCGGTGAGGTTGTGTGGGTCGGCGCCGGGCTCGATCGGGTCGCCGTCTTCTTCCGCGAGGACGCGCCCGCGCTCGGTCGTCCAGCCGCCGCGGCTCGGCCCGAGGGTGAAGCGCACGACAAGATCAGGCAGGCGCTCGGACGCAGCGCAGAGTTCTGGTACGACCTGGTCACGTCGACCGGGCTCGAGGCCGAGGTCGCGCTCCCCGCGCTGTGGGATCTGGTCTGGGCCGGTGAGGTCACGAACGACGCCTGGACGCCCCTTCGAGCCGGACGCCGCTACCAGTCACCGAAGGCAACTCAGCGTGGCCGGCCGCGCCGCTTTTCGCGCCAGCGTTCAGCCGGGATCACCGCGACGCAGGGACGCTGGTCGCTCACCGACAGGCTCTTCCCGGGCCGGCCGGACCCGCGCGCCCTCGCCGAGCTGTTGCTCGAACGTCAAGGAATCGTCACGCGCGACGGGGTCCGCGGCGAAGGGATCCCCGGTGGGTACGGCGCGGTGTACGGCGAGCTGCGTGCTCTCGAGACACTGGGCGTCTGCCGACGTGGCTACTTCATCGAAGGCCTCGGCGGCGCGCAGTTCGCAGTCCCGGGCGCGGTCGAGCGTCTACGGGAGTTGCGGCCGCGCGAGGATGAGGAGGCAGAACCGCTGGTGCTTCCCGCCGCGGACCCCGCACAGCCCTACGGCGCGGGCTTGCCCTGGCCAAAGCGAGCCGGAGCACGCGCCGCCCGTGTCGCCGGGGCGCAGGTCGTCCTGCTCGGCGGCCAGCCGGCGCTCTTCGTCGAGCGCGGCGGCAAGTCACTCGTCCCGCTGCGCGATCCGGAGGACGATTGGCTGCGTGTTGCGCTGAAGGCGCTCGTCGAGCACGTCAAGAAGGGCGGGTCGAAGAAACGCCTCGCGGTCGAGCGCTTTGACGGCGAGCCCGTCGGCGAGACCGAGATCATGCCTTTGCTGCTGGAGGCCGGCTTTCTCGCCGGCCCCCGGCGCGCCGTGCTGCGTCCCTAGCTGACCGTCACCCAGATGCGGTTCGCGCCGAACGGGAGCGCGGGGTGGTGCGGGTGCCTGGCGCGCCGAATTACCGTCGAATTACCCTTCGAATGACCGAATCGTGGGCGGGAAATGCTCGTGGAATGACCGCCCTGGCGTCTTCTTGGAGAAACGGGGGCGGCGCTGGGCCGCTCGAGAAACCAGGAGGGCAAGATGACTTCCAAGACCACAGCCAGCCGGTTCGTCGGCCTCGTCTTCCTCGTCGCCGCTCTGTCGAGCGGCACGGCGAACGCGGCAGGCACCACGGCGCAGGGGCTGAAAGCAGACGGCCTCCGCTGGACCGGGCTGGCCGAGCGGTATCAGGCCATGAGCGGCTACACGCAGCAAGGCCTGAAGGCCGACGGCTTGCGCCTGCAGGGAATGGCTCAGGCGTACGCGAACCGCGCGGACCGGCCGGCGGCCAGCTTCTACACGCCGCAGGCGCTCAAGGCGCAGGGGCTGCGCTGGCAGGCGCTGGCACGTTCCTACGCCAAGCCGCAAGTCGTCCACGGGTCGAGCTTCGATTGGGGCGCAGCTGGCATCGGTGCGATCAGCGTCTTCGGCTTGCTGCTTTGTGCAGGCGTGCTGATCGGCGGCGTTCGCCGCATCAGGCAGGAGAAGCTCGCCGTCTAGAGCTTGCGGGGACCCACCGCAGGGACATGTGCCAGGGACAGTCCCTGGCACATGTCGTTTCAGGCGAGTCGCGCGAGGATGACGCCGAAGAGCGCATGGCGGTACGTCGCCTGCGCGAAGGCGTTCGGGCTCGTGACCAATCTGCGATCGACGAGGCCGATGAACGGCCAGAGCACGATGTGCTCCGCCAGAGCGAGTGTCACCGCAAGCCGCCGCTCGTCGACGTCGACGCGTAGTCTCACCACGTCGAACGCAACGCCGAACATCGCACCGTTCAGCGCATGCACGACGAAGCCCACCGACCGCCGCCCACGGCCGAGAAACTCCACATCGGAGTAGTCGCAACCGAAGACCCGCCGGTCGAGGGGTTCCTGCAGGCCCCAGATCACCGCTGCAACGGCGCCCGCAACTGCGGCACGAAGACGAGCCGACATACCCTTGGAGCATGCCCGAAGGGGACGCCCTTCATCGCGCCGCCCGTCGCCTGCAGGTACTCGTCGGACAGCAGCTCGAAGTCGAGACGCCTCATCCGCGCGCCGCGGTGAAGCAGCTCGCGCCGCGCCTCGACGGCCTCCGGCTCGAGCACGTCGAGGCAATCGGCAAGAACCTTCTCCTCCGCTTCGAGGGAGGGCTCGTCCTGCGCAGCCATCTGCGCATGAAGGGACGTTGGCTCGTGTTGCGCCGCGACGACCCGATCTTCGGCCGGCCGTGGCTCGTTCTGCGCGGTGACGAGTACGTCGGTGCGATGTTCAACGGCGCAGTCCTCGAGCTCGATCGCGGAATCGCGCAACGCCTCGGTCCCGACATCCTCGCCGAGCCGCCCGACTACGACACCATCCTGAAGCGGCTCCACGCGGAAAACCCGCAACGACAGGTAGGAGACGCATTGCTCGACCAGCGTCTCGTCGCCGGCATCGGCAATCTCTGGAAGGCGGAATCGCTCTGGCACGCACGTGTCTCGCCGTGGCGCCCCCTCGCCGAAGTCACCGACGCCGAGCTCCGCGCGACACTGGGAGCGGCGCATCGGCTGATGCGTGGCCGCCTCGACGGAGTGCCGGGCAGCGCGCAGGTCTATCGCCGCAAAGGCCGGCCGTGCCCCCGGTGCGGCGCGACGATCAAGTCGTGGCCGCAGGGCGACGACGCCCGTATGGCGTACTGGTGTCCGGAGTGCCAGAAAGGAGAGGAACCGAAGACGGCGTAAGTCAACTTGTGATCGTGCGCGCTCCACAGCTTCACGAGTCCCTGAGGGCCTTTGCTCTCGGCTCGTTCCGTGCGCTTCTGCAAGAGCTGGAACGCGGCGCCGACCTCCCGTTCGCCTTCGAGGAGCACAGCTCCTACGACCGGCCTGCGCTCTACGAGTACCGACCGCTCGTCAAGCCGTTCATCGAGGCGCACGCGCACACGTTGCGAAGACGTCCGGATGCAGAGCTCGCCGTCGACGAGCTCCGGCGCGAGCCCGCCGCCGCGATCTTCGCGCGCGCACATGCGGGACCACGCGCCGACGAGCACGAAGCCCTCTTCGGCAGCGTTCTTCTGCCGCTCCTGATGAGCACGGCCGAATCGTGCGGCGGCTTCGACTGGGACGATGCAGCGTTCGACCGCGCCTACGTCGAGCTCGAGAGCGCCCTCTTCGGCGAGGGTCACCAGTACGGAGCCATCGCGCCGGTGATCGGGATCACCACCGGCGGTGCGACGATCGAGCTAGGCAACGGCATCCGCATTCGCGCCGCTGGAACCGGCGAGCTCGCGAAGCTGTGGCCGGAGGCAAACGGGCTTCTACCGACGGACTTCGGGCGCGAGCCCGACCGCCTCAGCGTCCTCGAGCTCGAACGTTCCCTCGAGCCTGGTGCTACCGACCCGCCGGACGCTCCCGGCGAATTCGCCGACGTGGTCACTGCGATCCGGTTGGCGACCGCTGCGCCGGTCGCGGCGGGCCCGGTGCTGTTCGAGCGCCTCGACTGGCGGCCGTACGGAATCCGGCCTGTGCTCCCGATCGCTGCCACGCAGCCGTCAGGTGAGCCGACGCGCCTCGATTCGTTCCGTGCCGGCCTCGCTGCCGACCTGCTCCCGCGCCTTGCGCTCGCGGACGAAGACCGGGAGCTCGGCGAAGCGCTCGATCGCTGGGAGCTGTCGTTGTTCCAGGACGGCCCGTTCCAGACGGAACAACTCAGAGAGTCGCTTGCTGCGCTGCTCGGCGGCAGCGACGGCTTATGGGCCGCCGCTGTCCGCGGCGCGATCCTGCTCGGTGACACGCCCCGCGCTCGCGCAGAGTTGCAAGACCGGCTCGCAGGCGATCCCGAAGCCGATGTCATTCGGCGTGCGCTGGTCGAGACGCTGATGCACGGCGACCGCGTGCAGCTGGTCGCTTCTCTCGACGAGTCGATCCTTGGCCTCCGTGCTCCCCCGCCGAGCTACTTCGCGGCTCGCGCGGCCACGGGCTGATCTCCGAGCAGCGCGTCTACCTCGGCAAGCACCGGCGCGGCCTCCAGGGCGGCGAAGATGTCGCGCGCCTCATGCAACACCGGTGTTGCATCGGTTCTTCGTCCGAGCGCAAGGAGGCACCGTGCGGAGCCGAGCAGTGCCAGTCCCCGGCCGAACACGTACCCGTATTCGGCCCAGCGCTTCGCTGCCTCCTCGAACAGGAGGAGCCCGGCTTTGGGATCCCCGTCCGCCTCGGCCAGCACGGCTCGAGCTCCGACGAGCGAGTGGCCCGCACGGCCGGCCGTCATCTGAATGCTGTCCGCGAGCCTGCGCACCAACTCCAGATCTCCTGCTTCGACACAGACGGCCGCGAGTTCGCCTAGGAAGTGTGCCCGGTGGAAGTCCGAAACTTCTCGAGTCGTCTGCTCGATCTCTTCGACGAAGCCCGCAGCAGCAGAAAGGTCTCCGCGCGCTTGTTCGACGAATGCGGCCACGGCGAGCGCCGGAACCAGGACCTGCGCATCACGAGCATCACGTGCGAGCGGCAGGAACTCCTCGACAAGAACGGCGGCCTCGGCAGTCCTGCCTCGACGCACGAGCACCTGGGCCATGTACGGCAGAGCGACGAGTCGAAGTTGGCCCGTGGAAGTACCGACAAACGCCAGTACCCGTGCCGTTCCCTCCAGTACTTCATCCCAGCGGCCGAGGTCATAGAGCATCCACGCGGACTCGGCGGTCTTCCAGTGCATGTTTCCGTACGAGCCCCGTTGCTCATCGAAGGCGATCCCCGCGTCATGAATCTCGAGCCCCGCTTTCGGACCCGCGGTGAACCAGAGAAAGCAGCCAAGATTGCTGTAACCAATTCCTGCGCCCCGGACAAAACCTTCTTCCAGGGATAGCTTTAGTCCCTCGCGCAGATCCGCCAAGCCGTTTTCAACGTCCCCGACCTCGCACCGAGCGACTCCGCGGAACTGCAAGACAGACGTGAAGTCCTCGCGGATGCCCAACTCTTCGGCAAGATCGAGGGACCTCTGTGACGAGACCAATGCTGCCGCGGCGCGACCTCTGATCATGTCCTGTCCTGCGCGTCGCCTATACGCGAGGGAGAGCTCACGTCCCGGCGGATGGCGCTCGAGCAGCTCGGTTGCTTCCCCGAGCATGCGTTCCGCCTCCGCCGCGGAGCCGCTCAGCCACGCGTCCCAGCTCAGCCCGACGAGCGCTTCGCCGGCCCCCAGCTCGTCGCCGTGCTGGAGGAAGAGCTCGTATGCCTCCTGGCGGGCGTCGCCGACGGCCCCCGTGTCTCCCACAGTGGCCACCTCCGCGAACTTCAGCAGGGCGCGAGCCCGCTGGAGGTCGTCCGGAGCGAAATCGACAGCTCGGGAGTAGTAGCCGGCTGCCTTCTGAAGGTCCAGAGATCTGGCGCGATCGCCCGCTAGCCTGAGGAACCGATACGCCGGCTCTTGCAGCCGGCTCGTCTCGGTCGCATCGCCTGCGGCCTTCGCAAGTTCGAGTGCCTGCTCGTAGTGGTAGGCCAGCAACTCTGCGTGGTCGGTCACGCGTTCGCCCGCCATGCTTTCGACCCACTCGGCCACCGCGACGTGTTTGCGGCCGCGCTCGGCACGCGGGATCTGCGAGTACGCGACATCACGCACCAGGAGATGCCAGAACGAGTACTCCGCTTGCTCGGAGACAGATGACGTCCGTGCAGAGCGCACGAGCTCCTTGCGCGCGAGCTCGTGGAGGCCCGTGCGGACAAAGTCCTCGTCGCGATCGCCCATTGAGGCAATTGCGCCTGCCCAGAAGACCTTGCCCACGACAGCTCCATCGTGCAGCAGCGCTTTGCGGTCCGGCGCGAGCGTGTCGAGGCGGGCCGCGATCAGCGCCTGGACGTTGTCTGGAACGGGGATGTCCTCGTTGATCAACTGGCCCTGTTCGGTAAGCACACCCCGGTCACTCAGCATCCGGACGAACTCCTCGGCGTAGAGGGGGTTTCCTCCGGCTCGCTCGAGGAGAGTTCGCTGAGTCTCTGCGGGGAGGACCGCCTTCTGCAAGAGCGCGGCAAGCAGGCGCGCGGTCTCGTCGGCCCCCAGCGGGGAGAGCGAGATCGTGTTCGAGTTCCGCTTGCCGCCGCCCCAACCCGGGTGCCGTTCGTACAACTCAGGCCGGGCGCTGCAGAGCACGAGCAGCGGGACGCCGCTCGACCAGTCGACGAGGTGTTCGACGAAAGCGACCAGTGCATCGTCGGCCCAGTGGAGATCCTCGAAGACCAGCACGAGTGGCCGCGTGCTCGCGATCCCCTCGATGAAACGACGCCAGGCGGTGAACGACTCCTCCCGCTCGCTCGCCAACGCTGCACCGGCACCGGCAAGTGGTGCGAGGCTTGCATTCAGCCAGTCACGATCCGAGGGGTCTTCGGCAGCCTCCTGCACTGCCACGGCCAATTTGGCAACGGCTTCCTCAGGCGTGTCCGACTCGAGGATTCCCGCCTGCGCCTTCACCATTTCGCCGAGCGCCCAGTAGGTGATGCCCTCGCCATAGGAGAGCGAGCGGCCTAGGCGCCAGAACACGAGCTCGGGCCGGTCGTCAACCCACTTCCTGAACTCGGCGAGGAGTCTTGTCTTGCCGACGCCCGGTTCGCCCGTCACCGTCACGAGCTGCACGGATGCATCGCGCAGCGTTCGCGTATAGATGGATTGGAGGAGCGCGAGGTCGTCATCGCGGCCGATCAGCGGTGTGCGCACGATCGGCTCCACGTCGACGCCAAAACGGCGGCGCGGCGCAATCGCCTGCCACAGAGGCAACGACTCCGCTTTGCCTTTCACAGCCACGGCCTCGAGCGGTTCGTACTCGAAGAGATCCTTGGTTGCGCGGTACGTGGTCTCGCCGACGACGATCCCGCTGACGGGGGCTGATTGCTGCAGCCGCGCGGCGGTATTGACCACGTCGCCGGCGACGATGCTCTCGCCTTCCGCGGGCCGCGCGCCGAGCGTCACCATCGCCTCTCCGGTGTTCACCGCGCCGCGGACCGTGAGCTCGAGGTCGGGGTGTTCTTCGTTGAGCTCGACGATTGCGTCGAGAATCCGGAGTGCCGAGTTCACCGCGCGCTCCGCGTCATCCTCTCGGGAGACCGGCGCACCGAACACGGCCATGACGGCGTCGCCGACGAATTTCTCCACCGTCCCGCCGAAGCGCTCGATCTCCTGCTTCACGCGCGCGTGATACGGACGCAGTCGCGCGCGAACGTCCTCGGGATCGGTCTTCTCCGATGCAGCGGTGAAGCCGACCAGGTCGACGAAGAGGACGGAGACGATCTTGCGCTCCTCCGCTCCAGACCGCGGGGCTTCGTCGATCGCGGTACCGCAGGCCCAGCAGAATCGTGCCCGCTCCGGGTTCTCCTCACCGCATTTGGGACAGGCCGGCATCCACAGAGTCTAAGAAGACGCGAAGGCGGCGCATAGCCGTGCGGTTTCTGCCGCTAGCTTCGTCGACATGGACGAGGCCCGCGCAGTATTGGCCCGGCTCGACCGGATCGAAGAGCTCGACCGCGAAGGCGCACCCCCCGGCGCCCTGCTCGAGGAGCTGCGCGGTCTCGTCCAGGCGGCCG
>DATHGN010000134.1:0-8089 GCA_035317565.1 Gaiellaceae bacterium | reverse complement strand
CCGTGGCCGAGCCGACGATCACGCGCTCGTCATCGGCCTTGGACGTTTCGACGGTCGCACGGTTGCGCTCGTCGGCAATCAGAAGGGGCGTGACATCAAGGAGCGCACCGACCGCAACTTCGGCATGGCCTATCCCGAGGGGTATCGCAAGGCGATGCGCCTGATGGAGCTGGCCGACCTGCACAAGTTTCCGCTCGTCAGCCTCATCGACATCCCCGGCGCGTACCCGGGCGTCGCCGCCGAGCAGCACGGGCAGGGCGGCGCGATCGCCCGCTCGCAGGCGCTGATGTCCCGCCTCCAGGTTCCGATTGTCTGCTGCGTGATCGGCGAGGGCGGATCGGGCGGCGCGATCGCGACGGCCGTCGCCGACCGGGTGCTGATGCAGGAGCACGCGATCTACACCGTCATCTCGCCGGAGGGGTGCGCGGCCATCCTCTGGCGAGACGCAGGCGAGGCGAAGAAGGCCGCTGCCGCCTTCAAGCCTGACGCCCTCCACTGCCTCGAGCTGGGCGTCATCGACGGGATTGTCCCGGAGCCGGAGGGCGGTGCCCACACGGACCCGGACGAGGCGGCTCGCTTGCTGGGCGAGAGCATCCGTGAGGCGCTGGAAGAGCTCGAATCGATCGCGCCGGACGACCTGAAGCGCAGGCGCCGAGCCAAATTCCGCTCGCTGGGCGTTTACGCCTGAGTCAACAGCCGAGACTGTGGACAGAAGCGAGCTTCCCGCAGCTTTCGACAGATTCGCGGCGTGTGACGAGTGTCACCTCTCCACAACATCCACAGCCTTATCCCCGACTCCGGTACGACTTCGGGCCGGAAGACCGGCCCGAAGAGTCGACCCCCCCGCTGGGTGGAGAAGCCTTTCGAAGGGCAAGAGCCCTCGTTTGAAGTAGTACGTTTGCCCCGCTGTCGCTGGTTGAAACACGGGCCCGTTCGGGTATCGAGGCGGCATGCGCCCGATCTGGAGCGGCACGATCTCGTTTGGTCTCGTCAGCGTCCCGGTGCGCATGTTCCCGGCGACGCAGTCGAAGGAGCTCCGCTTCCACTTCCTCCACAAGAAGGACCTGACGCCGATCGCCTACGAGAAGGTGCGCCGGGACGACCGGGAGCGGGTCGACCCCGACGAGATCGTCCGGGGCTTCGAGATCGAGAAAGGCCGCTATGTTCCCCTGGAGGACGAGGACCTCGATCGGCTCGATATCGAGCTCACCCACTCGATCGACATCTGCGACTTCGTCGACCTGGACGAGATCGACCCGGTCTACTTCCGGAAGGCGTACTACCTCCTGCCGGCCGAAGGCGCGGAGAAGCCCTACCGGCTGCTCGCGCGCGCGCTCGAGGAAACAGGGAAGGTCGGGATCGCCAAGGTCGTCATCCGCAACAAGCAGCATCTCGCCGCGCTCCGTCCCTATGACGGCGTATTGCTGCTCGAGACGATGTACTACTCCGACGAGGTGCGGAAGCCCGAGGCGCTCGACGGCGACGTCGAGAGCCCGAACCTGCGGAAGGCGGAAGTCGACATGGCGAAGTCACTCGTCGAGAACCTCAGCGAGCCGTTCGAGCCGGAGAAGTACGACGACACGTACCGCAAGGAATTGCTCGACCTGATCAAGGCGAAGGCCGCGGGCCAGCCGTTGCCGGAGCCCGAGCAGGAGCCGCAGGGCGAGGTGGTCGACCTGATGGAGGCGCTCCGCGAGTCCGTCGAACGCACGAAGAAGCAGCGCAAGAGGGCCCCGAAGCGCAAAGCTTCCTAGGACGTGGCTCAGAAGCTCTCCGAGTACAAGCGCAAACGCGATCCCAAGCAGACGCCGGAGCCCTTCGGTTCGAAGAAGGGAACGGCGAAGGAGCCGATCTTCGTCGTCCAGCGTCACGATGCCCGGCGGCTGCACTACGACTTCCGGCTCGAGAAGGACGGGACCTTGCTCAGCTGGGCAGTTCCGAAGGGCGTTCCCCTCGAGCCCGGTGAGCAGCACCTCGCCGTTCACGTCGAGGACCACCCGCTCGAGTACGCGGCGTTCGAGGGGGAGATCCCGAAAGGACAGTACGGGGCGGGCACCGTCGAGATCTGGGACAGCGGCACGTACGAGCTGCTGGAGGAGAAGAAGAACGGCGGCCTGACCGTGCGGCTACATGGCTCGAAGCTGCAGGGCACGTGGTCACTTGTCCCGGCGCACCTGAGCGGCGACGAGAAGAACTGGCTGATCCTCCGCAAGCGCGACGACGCTTCGCCCGCGCCGGCACCGAGACGAAGCAGCGGCGAGACCTACAAGACGATGCTCGCGACGCTGGCCGAGGATGTTCCCCGCGGGGCAGGCTGGGCGTTCGAGGTGAAGTGGGACGGGTATCGCGCGATCGCGACGGTCGCAGGCGGAGCCGCGACGCTGACGAGCCGGAACGGCAACGACTTGACGACACGCTTCCAGAACGTCGCCAAGGAGCTTTCGAAGGCGGTCAAGACGCCGGACTGCGTGCTCGACGGGGAGGTGTGCGCCCTCGACGATTCCGGGCGCTCGAGCTTCTCCGCGATGCAACAGGGTAAGCCGGGCACGCCGATCGTCTACTACGTGTTCGACGTGCTCGAGATCGACAACGAGCCCGTCATCGACCTGCCGCTCGTCGAGCGCCGCAAGCTGCTCGAGAACCTGCTCGACCGGCGCAATAAGACCGTGCGGCTCTCCGAGACGTTCGACGACGGCCAGGCGCTGCTCGAGGCTGCAAAGCAGCAGCACCTCGAAGGGATCGTCGCCAAGCGACTCGACTCGCGGTACTTGCCCGGGAAGCGAACGCGCGACTGGTTGAAGATCAAGACCCACCTCGAGCAGGAGTTCGTCGTCGCCGGGTACACGAAGGGGACGGGCCGGCGTGCGTCCAGCTTCGGCTCACTCGTGCTCGGCTTCTACGTCGGCAACGAGCTCGTGTACGCCGGCAACGTCGGTACGGGCTTCAACGCCAAGGAGATCGACAAGCTCCTCGACAAGCTACGACCGTTGCGACGGGACACCACTCCGTTTCGTGAGGTGCCGAAGATGCCGAAGGTTCGGAAGAACGACGTGATCTGGGTCGAGCCCAGGCTCGTCGCGGAGGTGGAGTTCGCCGAGTGGACGCACGACGGCCGCCTACGCTCGCCGACCTACAAGGGGCTGCGTGAAGACAAGGCGGCCGACGAGGTGCGTCGCGAGGAGCCGATCACGGATGTCGTCAAGAAGGGCTCAAGAGAGCTGAAGCTCTCCAACCTCGACAAGGTCTTCTTCCCGGCGGAGCGGATCACGAAGGGAGATCTGCTCGAGTACTACCGTGCGGTGGCGCCGGTGCTCGTGCCGCACCTGAAGGATCGCCCGTTCACGATGGTGCGCTGGCCCGACGGGATCGAGGGCAAGAAGTTCTTCCAGAAGGACGCCCCGTCCCACACGCCCGAGTGGATCCGGACGTTCCGGACGCAGGTCTCGACCAGGGAGTCGCCGCGGACGAAGAAATGGGTCAACTTCCCGCTCGCCGACGACGAGCTCGCGTTGCTCTGGATGGTGAACATGGGTTGCATCGACATGAACACCTGGTATTCGCGCGTCGACAAGCCCGATCGCCCCGACTGGGTGCTGTTCGACCTCGACCCGTCTCCCGATGTCGGTTTCAAGGAGACCGCGCAGGTCGCGCTGCTGGTCAAGCAGGCACTGGACGCTTTCGGTCTCGTCGGCTTTCCCAAGACGTCGAGCGCGGAAGGGATGCACATCCTCGTGCCGGTGGAGCGTCGCTACACCTATGCCGACACGCGCCAGTTCGCAGAGATTGTCGCCGGGGCAATCGCGCGGACGCATCGCGGCCTTGCAACGACGGAGTGGACCAAGTCGAAGCGGCGCGGTGTCCTCATCGACTCCAACCAGAACGGAGAAGGGAAGACGATCGCGTCCGCGTATTCGGTGCGACCACGTCCGGGCGCGCCCGTGTCAACGCCGCTGCGCTGGTCTGAGGTGAACGAGAAGCTCGATCCGCTCTCGTTCACCATGCCCGTCGTGCTCGAGCGCGTGCGGAAGCACGGGGATCTCTACGCAGGCGTTCTGACGACGAAGCAACGCCTTACTGACGCGCTGAAGGCGCTCGGCGCCTAGGCAGACGCCGCGGCGACGCGGAATTCGGAGAGGTCCGGCTGAACCTGCTCGCGCCCGAGCACCTTCTCGAGCGCGGCAACGCAGCGCTCGTCGAACGCCGAGCCGCTCTCCTCGCGGAGCAGGGCGAGCGCGGCCTCGTGACTCCATGCTGCGCGATAGACACGCGGCGAGACGAGGGCGTCGTAAACGTCGCAGACGGTGAGGATGCGCGTGTCGAGGCCGATCGCGCCCTCCGCCAGCCCGCGGGGATAGCCCTTGCCGTCTAGCCGTTCGTGGTGACTGTGAACCAGCTCCCGCGCCGAGACGTTGAAGCCGCCGAGCTCGCGCAGCAGCTTGACGCCCCACTCGGGGTGTCGCTTGATCACGGCGAACTCGTCCTCGTCCAGTGCGGCCGGCTTCTGCAGGATCCGCTCGGGCACCGACAGCTTGCCGATGTCGTGCAGGAGCCCACCGATCGCCAGCGCTCGCAGGCGCCCCGGTGGAAGACCGAGCTCCTCGCCGACCTGCACCGCGCGGAGAGCGACCCGGCGCGTGTGCTCCTCGGTCGACTCGTCCTTTTCTGCGAGCCGCTGCAGTAACGCATGCACGCGTCCGTCGAGGAACGCCTCCTCTTTCGCGACGAGCTCCGCGGCACGGAGGTCGCCGACGAGCGGGCGCGATTGAACCGACCGGTGCAGGTCCACGGCCACCGCGGTCCCGACGATCGCGATGCCCGCCAGCTCGAAGCCGTGCCCGAGCCACCAGCCGAGATCGGTGAAGGTCAGGAGCAGCGCCGGCGGTAGGGCGGCTGTCAGCCACGCGACGCCGATGACCACCGCGAGGTCCACAGTCCGCTGCGTCAACAGGTAGGTCTTCAGCGCCCGCAGGATGAGCACCGCGTAGAACGCGACGCCGACGACGAGGGCGACGATTGCCGGTCCACTCGCCGGCGCGGGGACGGCGGGAACGAGGCTCGGCACTGCCATGCCGACGATGCCGAGCCCGACCACGGCGATCAGCGCAACGCCCTGAAAGACGAGAAGGGGTCGGATTCCCTGAGGTCGCCGGAGCGCGGGGAGAGCCGAGAGTGCGAGGACGCCGCCGCCGACGGGCAACGTTGCTGCTCCGGTCAGCGCGATCACGCCGTTGTTCCCGATCAAGACGCCCGGCGTGGCAAGGCCGTGGATGGCAAGCAGAGCGGCCATCACCGTGAAGGCCGATCCCACGAGCACGACCCGGCCGTCCTGCCGTCGCACTCCGACCAGTGTCAGCGCGAGCGCGGCGAAGGCTGCAATGAGTGCGCTGACGCCTACACCGATGAAGTGCGCGCTCGACCCGAGGCTGTGCGTGTCGTGGTGCGCGAGGAAGTGCAGGCTGACCCCGGGGACGATTCCTCCGATCCCGAGCAGGGCGAGATCCTGGACCACGCGATCGCGAGGAATTGGCCGCACCGAAAGCGCATCGGCTGTGCCGGTCGCCACATAAAGGGCCGGATGTCCTAACTCCAAAGGGTGAGAAGGGGCCGGCCTAGGGGTCGAGGCGCGGCGGGTGGCCGAGCGTTCCGAGCTCGGCGATGTCCCTGCGAAAGAAGAGCGCCGTCGTCCAGTCGGCCACGACCCGGAGCTTTCGGGTGAGCAACGGCAGCTGGTACAGGTGGTAGGTACGGGTGACGAACCAGCCGAGAAACCCGCGAAATCGGAGCCCGAGCACGTCGGCGATACCCTTGTAACGACCCAGCGTCGCCACCTGGCCGAGCATGCGGTAGCGGTATGGACGGGGTGGGCCCGAGAGGTTCTTGGCCAGCCGCCGAGCCTGTCGCAGGGCGTGCTGGCAGGTCGGGGGGTCGAACTGTCCGGGCGTCGCTTCGTTCGGGACCCGCGCTCCGTCTCCGAGCGCCCAGGCGTGAGCCATCCCCTCGACGTGAAGCGTGAGATCCACCAGCACGCGCCCGCGGTCGTCGAGCGGTAGGCCGAGCCGTTGGTTCACCGGGTTCGCGCGGACGCCCGCAGTCCAGACGACGGTGCTCGTCTCAAGTCGGCTGCCGTCGGAGAGGGTCGCCGCGTGGGCCTCGACGGACTCGAGCGTGGTGGCGACGCGAATGTCGACGCCGCGCGCGGTGAGCTCGCGCGCCGCGTAGTCGCCGAGAGGGACCGGGATCTCGGGGAGGATCTTCGCGGCGGCATCGACCAGCACCCAGTGCTGCGGTGCTTCTTGTAGCGCTGGGTAGTAGCGCATCGCATCGCGCACGAGGTCGGACAGCTCGGCCAGCGCTTCCACGCCGGCGTAGCCCGCGCCGATGAAGAGAAACGTCAGTTCGCGGTCTCGCTGCTCCTCGCTCGTGGCCGAGTCGGCCGCCTCGAGCCGGCGCAGGACATGGTTGCGGAGTTGGATCGCGTCGGCGAGGGACTTGAAACCGAGGGCATGGTCGGCGAGCCCCGGGATCGGGAGCGCGCGCGAGATCGCACCGAGTGCAACGACAAGCTCGTCATAGCTCACGGTCAGCGTCCCGTTCTCGGTCTCGACTGTGACTTCACGGCGGTCGGCGTCCACCTCCGTCGCGCGTCCCAGCACGAGCTCGGCGTGCGGACACATCTGGCGGAGCGGGACCACGACATGGCGCGGCTCGAGCGTTCCCGACGCAGCCTCCGGCAACATCGGCGTGTAGAGCATGAAGTTCTCCGGCGAGACGATGGTCGCGCCACGCTTGCCGAGCAGTCGCGCGACGTAGCCTCCCGCGAACCCGCCGCCGAGCACGAGGGTGCCACCGAGCGCCTTGCGGGTTGACATGGGCCTACCCTTGCATGACGGACGTCGATGCGGCCACCATCCTGCGCAACAACGTCCTCGCCCCGGCCTTGTCGAGCATCTCGTTGAGGTTGCCGCACTTCGGGCTCTGCACGCATGACGGACAGCCGTCCGAGCATGGGCAGCCCTCGAGCATGCGTGCGGTGTCCTCGACCCAACCCTCGAAAGCGTTGAAGCCGCGCTCTGTGATGCCGACGCCGCCGGAGTGGCCGTCGTAGATGAAGACGGTCGGGCGGTCGGTCTGGAAATGGATGTTGGTCGAGAGTCCGCCGATGTCCCAGCGGTCGCACATCGCCCAGAGCGGAAGGAGTGCGATCATCGCGTGCTCGGCCGCGTGGAGCGTTCCGAGCAGCTTGGGCATCTTCTCCAGTCCCTCGAGCTGCTCCAGCTCGGGCAGGTACCAGATCGCCTCGGTTTCGAAGCTCGTCTCGGGCAGGTCGAGCTCGACAGTCTCGAACGTCGACTGGTCGCGGATCGACTTCTTCTGATACGCGACGACTCGCTCCGTGACGGAGATGCGGCCGAAGTGGAGGTCGAGCCCGCAACGCCGTTCCACGCACAGCGTCTCCTCGATCGCCGTGTTCGTGTCCTTCTTCGCCTGTGTGTAGTAGTCGCCCTTGTACGGGGTCACGACCGCGGTGCGCGCCTGAAGGTCGAGCTCGCGCACGAGGTAGCTCTCTCCGAGATGGAGGTAGATCGCGCCCTGGTGAACCGTCGAGTACGCACGCTCGCGCTCGACGATTCCGAGGACGGTCCCGCTCTGCGCCTCGACAACCGCGAATGTGTCGGGCGTGGTGCTCCTCAGCCCGAACTGCGCGGCCGGGTATTCGCGGCCTGCCCAGACGTAACCGGTCTTGGTGTGCTTCAGATCGGGGAGCAGTGCCGCCCGCTCGAGCGCCTCGTCGCCGAGTGTCGCGCGATCGTCGTCGTCGATCGGCGCCTCGAAGGCTGCGGCGCGAACGTGGCCGTCGAGGACGCGCGGGTTCGCATGGTCGAGGATCGCGGCCTCCACGCTGCGTTGCAGAAGCGTCTCCGGCTCGCGCACGAAGTACTGGTCGAGGGCGTCCTCGCTCGCGACGAGCACCGCGAGACCGTGGCCGCGCCTGCCGGCCCGCCCCCACTGCTGGCGCAGGGACGAGACGGTGCCGGGGAAGCCGACGGAGATGGCGCAGTCAAGCAGGCCGATGTCGATGCCCAGCTCG
>DATHGN010000133.1:0-13148 GCA_035317565.1 Gaiellaceae bacterium | reverse complement strand
TCGTCGCTGCCGGCACCCACTTGCTGATCTGGTCGAGCGAGACGGGCTGGCGATTGCGCTCTGCCGGAATCGATCCGAGCAGCGAACCGTCCGCAGCGAAGACGAACGAGTTCTGGCCGACCTCCACGGGCTTGAGCGAGTTGAGATCGCAGCTGTTCAGGAAGACGGCGGCGCCGGTGAAGCTCGAGACGACGAGGAACAACACCGTGCCGATCAGCACGCCGGTCACGATCTTGCCGAGCCGCTTGCGCCTGTTCCTCACGCGGTCGCGACGCCGCTTGCGCAGACGCTCGAGCAGGAACGCGTCCGAAGATTGCTGGCGTCGCCCGCGCGGCGGAGGGGTCATGCGTAGACACCCTCTGCGCGAAGCAGCTCGTACGCGCGCAGCCGGAGCTCGCGTTCGAGCTTCTCCGCTGCAGCCTGGTCAGGAGCGGGCGCGCGCACAACGACCGTCGCGTCCCCCGAGAGGTCTTGCACGAAGGCGTCGGCGTCGTCCGCAAGCGTTCGCAGCCGGTCCACGACCGCACCGAGGTCTCGACCTAGTGGAACTTGGAGGCTGATCTCGGCGACCTTCTCTCGACTGCGAATCGTGGAGTTCCGGATGGTATCCGAGACAAGCGTCTCGTTCGGGATCACGAGCCGGTCGCCGTTCTCGATGCGGACAAAGGTGTAGATCAACCCGACTTCCTCGACGACGCCTTCGGTGTCGTCCACCGCGACGGAGTCGCCGAGCCGCAGGGGCTGCGTGAACGCGATCAGGAGCCCGGCGACGAAGTTCCCGAGGGTCCGCTGGGAGGCAAAGCCGACCACGATCCCGATCACCGCCGACGATGCAAGCAACCCGCCGGCCACCGCGCGCACCTGCGGGATGACGAGCAGGGCCGACAGCAGGCCGATGAAGATGATCGTCGTCGTGATGCTCCGCCGCAGGATCCGGTAGCGGGTGATCGCCTCGGGCGCCAGATCCCGGCGCGCAATGCGGCGGTCGATCAGACGCGCGACGACGATCGTCACGACCATGACGCCGACCACGACGGCTAGACGCGTCCACGGGGACATGCGCCTCTATTCGACGGGCGTCCCACGCTCCTTTGCGCAGGTCGTCACAGGACGGGCTTCCGGGCCGAGAAACCCTCGTCGGTGCCGTGCCAGAACCGGATCTCGTCCTCGCCGAGCTTCCAGCACAGCAGCACGTCCTCTTCACCGCGCTTCGCCGGGAAGTCGAGGAGCCCCTCCTCGAGCGACTTCACCTGCGCTCCCGCCTGGTCGATCTGCTCGGCGCAGTCGGAGATCGCGTCGGCCTCGCGCTGGATCGTCTCGGCGAGATCGTGCAGGTCGCTCGGGACCATGTCACCGCCGTTCCCGGCGATCCTGGTCACGAGCTCGGCCTGCCGGACTTGCGCCGCGGTGAGGTTCCGCCGGTGCTGAACCATGCGCTCGACGATGGGGCGAAGCTCGGTGAGGGCAGCGTTGGCCTCCTCCAAGGTGAACACCCTCATCCGCCTATGATCATGCGGCCGTGCGCGCTGGTCAAAGGCAAGCGCTGGACATCTACCTCTGGAGCCGCGCGGCGATCTGGATCGCGGCGATCTTCGCGTTCTTCTTCTTCGAGCCGAACCGACACCCCGACGCGAGTCGCTGGGACACGCCGCGCCTGCACGAGCTCGGCTACTTCACTGACATCTGGGCGCGCTGGGACAGCGACTTCTTTCTCCGGATCGCACAGAACGGCTACGACGGAAGCTCGGCCGCGTTCCACCCGCTCTACCCCGCACTCGTCGCGGTCCTCGGACGGGCCTTCTTCGGCCACTACCTGTTGGCAGGGCTCGTCGTGTCGCTCGCCTGCTGCCTCGGCTCGTTCCTCCTGCTCTATCGGTTGGCCGAAGAACGGCTCGGCCCCGAGGGCGCGCAGCGCAGCGTCCTCTACCTCGCCGTGTTCCCGATGAGCCTGTTCCTGCAGGCGGTGTACAGCGAGTCGCTCTTCCTCCTGCTCGTGCTCGCGGCGTTCGCGCTCGCAGAACGGAACCGTTTCGCAAGCGCAGGTGTGCTCGCGGGTCTGGCGATCCTCACGCGCGCTGCGGGCATCGCGCTGCTGCCCGCTCTTGCGCTGCTCGCGTGGCGCGAGCGGGATCGCCTACGCGCACTCGGCGGCGTCGCACTCGCGCTTCCAGTGGCCGCGATCTATCCGCTCGTGCTCTGGCAGCAGGTCGATGACCCCTGGGCCTTCTCGCACGCACAGGATCGTTGGCACCGGCACGTCTCCCACGCCGGTCCCTTCGGTGGAATCTGGGACGGCCTCGTCTCGGCCTGGCGCGGGCTCGAGCAGTTCGTCGTCGGTCACGGCACGCATGTCTCGGGCGCGAATCCCATGCACGCAGCAGCGGAGAATCTGCAGGCGTTCGTCTTCCTCGTGCTCTTCGTCGCGCTGACTGTCGTTGCCTGGCGGCGGTTCGGTGCGCCGTACGGCCTCTTCGCCGCCGTCAGCCTCGCGATCCCGCTCAGCTATCCGAGCTCGCGCTGGCCGCTGCTCTCCCTGCCGAGATTCGGGCTCGTGATCTTCCCGCTCTTCCTCGCGCTCGCTGCACTGACGAGCGGAAGGCCTCGCCTGCACAACGCCGTGGTCGCGTGCAGCGCGCTCTTCCTGGGTGTCGCGGTCGTGCAATGGGCGTTGTGGCAGTGGGTGGCATGAACCGCGCGCTTACGCTCTGGACCGGCTTCGTCCTCGCCTTTGCAGCTCTGAGCTACTCCCTGCGCTTCACCGAAGGGAAGCCACCCAGGAACCTGCTCTACAAGTGGGCGACCGTCGAGGGAAACCTCATCCAGTTCGCAATCATCGCGGCGATCGTCTACGGAATCGCCGGCCTCGCCGGTAATCGGCGCGAGATCTTTGCACTGAGACGCCCGACTTCCTGGTGGACGGCAGCCCGAATCGGGCTCGGCATCGGCGTCTTCATGATCGTCCTCACCCGGCTTCTCGGTCCGGTCCTCCAACCGGGACGCGAGCAAGGAATCACACCCGACACCTGGCAGCCGAAGCACGCCGCCGCGTACATCGCGAACGGCCTCGTGATCGCGGTCGTCGCGCCGATCGTCGAGGAGCTGACCTTCAGGGGCCTTGGCTACTCGCTGCTCGTCCGCTATGGGAAGTGGGCGGCGATCGTGTTGACCGGCCTCGCCTTCGGTCTCGCCCACGGCCTCGTGGAAGCGTTTCCGTTCCTCGCAGCATTCGGAATGGGCCTTGCCTATCTACGCAGCCGAGTTAAAAGCGTCTACCCCGGCATGATCGTCCACGGCCTCTTCAACGCGGTTGCGCTCACGCTTTCGGTTGCAGGAAAACCACAGGTGGATATTCTGCGCGCGTGCGCTGCGGCCTGGTTTGCGCTCTCGCCCTTCTGATTCTCTTCCCGGCCGCCACCGGAGCGGCGCCTTTCGCCTCGATCCAGACGACGCCGGCGGCCGGCCCGGCACCACTACGCGTGACGTTTACAGCCGCGGGCGGCGCAGCTTCGTATCACTGGGACTTCGGCGACGGGACCGCAGCAGACGGACAGACCGTCGAGCACACGTACGCCGCCGGTCGCTGGACGGCGGCGCTCACCTCCCGGTCGGCAAACGGCACGGCGGAAACCGAGACCACCTCGGTCACAGCGTACGGGCTCACGTTGACCGGGCCGAACCCTGCCCGCTACGGCCGCAAGGTCGTCCTGCGCGGTGCGATCGTTCCCGGCGAGCGAAACCTTGCCGTCGAGCTCGCAGGCCCACGCGGGAAGATCACGACCACCAGGACGCGCGCCGACGGGACGTATCTCTTCCGCACCCGCTTCAGGGCTCCGGGCTCCTACACCGCAACGAGCGAGCGGGCGGCGGCCGTTCCACTCGCACTTCGCGTCGTGCCGAAGCTCATCACCGGCTTCGCCGGCAGCAGCGCGCGCGGGAGCGCGTACTACTTCCGCGCCCACCTCGTCCCGGCCGGCGCGGGAACGCTCGCCCTGAAGGTCGCGCGCGGGCAGGACGTCATCCTCGACCGCACGTTCGGCAGCCGCGTGCGAATCAAGCTCGACACGAAACGACTCACGACGTACCGCATCACGACCCAGGTCGTGCCGAGCGAGGGGTACGCGGGCACCATCCGGTCACTGCGCGCGAGCGTCGTCCTGCCGCGGCTCGTGCTCGGCGCTCGGAACACCGCTGTCGCACAACTCGGAGACCAGCTGCGCCGGCTGCACTACGCGGCGCCCTACGGGCTCCGCTTCGACGGCCGCATGCTCGACGCTGTGTATGCATTCCAGAAGGTGCACGAGCTTCCGCGGACGGGAGCTGTCGACGCCCGCTTTTGGCAGGCACTGGCGAACCCGCGCCACCCCGCGCCGAAGTTCGCGAGGCCGGCAGCGCACATCGAGGTCAACAAAGGGCTGCAGGTGCTCTACGTCGTGCGCGGCTCGAAGATCGCGCTGATCGTCCCGATCTCGACGGCCGGCATCGCCGGGGCCTTCACGCCCGTCGGGAGGTTCGCGGTGTACCGCAAGGTGGGCGGCTTCGACCCCAGTCCGCTCGGGACCCTCTACGACCCGCTGTACTTCACGGGTGGTTATGCGATCCATGGGAACCCGTCCGTTCCGCCGTACCCGGCGAGTCACGGTTGCGTCCGTGTCCCGATGTGGGTCGCGCCGCAGCTCTACCGGACGATTCCGTACGGCGAGACTGTCTACGTGTATTAGCGTCGCACTGCTCCTGCTGACCTCGGGCTGCGGGAGTGCGGCACGACCCGTGCGCTACGAGGACCTGACGCGAAAGGTCGGCCCGCTCGAGTTCACCCGCATCACGCGCGACGTCTTTCGGAGCCGCGCAGCTCTTCGCGACGTCCTCGCGCGGAACAATCCCGGACGGCCGCTCATGTTGCCTCCGATCGACTTCAGTCGCCGTGAGGTCTATCTCGTCGCCGCAGGCCCACGCTCGAGCACCGGCTACGACCTCCGCATCGTCAGCGTACGAGACGAAGGCGACCGGATCGTGGTGACCGTCCACGAACGCACGCCGTCTCTGGGAGATCCGGTCCGCGCCCGGGTCACGTACCCGTTCCGGCTGATCGCGTTTCCTCGCAGCGACAAGCCTGTCAAGCTGAAGTGGCCTGGACGACCATGACCGAAGACCCACTCATCAAGCAGATCCGCCAGCAGATCTCCGACACCGACCGCTCGATCGTCGACGCGATGAACGCACGGCTACGGCTCGTCGCACGGCTGAAGCGTTACAAGGAGTCCCGCGGCATCGGCTTCGTCGATCCGGAACGCGAGGAGTGGATGCTGCAGTACCTGCAACGGGCGAACCGCGGGCCCCTGTCGGGCGAAGGCCTACAGGAGCTGTTCGAAGAGGTGCTCGACCTCACGAAGCGCGAGGTCAGCCGCGGCGAAGAGACCTAGAGGGTTGATGTGAAATTGGGCCGCCGCCGGGGCGCTCCAGACCAAGCCGGGCAGTACGGTCGTTCGCGGTGCGTAGCGGCACTACGTGCCGCGGGCGAACGTGCTGATCCGGCGCCGTGTCTGGTGCGTCATCCGGCCCGGCCGAATTCACATCAGGCCCCTGGCTACTCGTCTTCCGGCTCGACAGCGAACTCGTCGGGCGTGACGTCCTCGAGGAACCTCTTGAACTCGGAGACCTTGGACTCGATCTCCTCTTCCGTGACCTCTTCGCCCTCGAACTCGATCGCGGACTCCTCGATCACGTCGTCCGCAGCGAAGATCGGCGCCTCGGCGCGAATCGCCAGCGCAATCGCGTCGGACGGTCGCGAGTCGACCTCGATCTCCGAACCGTCGAGCTGGACGGTGATCTGCGCGTAAAAGGTGTTCTCGCGAAGCTCCGTGACGGTGATGCGAGTCACCTGGGCGCCGAGTTGGTCGAGCATGTCGGTGACGAGGTCGTGAGTCATCGGCCGCGGCGTCGACGCGCTCTGCAGCTTCATCAGAATCGCGGCGGCTTCGGGATGGCCGATCCAGATCGGCAGGAACTTGTTTCCCTCAGCAGTCTTCAGCAGCACGATGGGCTGCTTGCCGACCAGATCGAAGCTGACCCCGTAGATCTGCATCTCCTGCATGGGCTGGCTCTGATGGTAGCTCAGCGGTCTCGCGCCGAAACCTCCGCAAGGGGCAACCGCAGACCCTCGGGCTACCAGGAGCACTCAGCCGGATTATTCCTTCAGGCGCCACTCGGCGACGTCGCGGATGCTCACGATCCCGACCGCGCGCTCGCCTGCCACCACGGGAATGTGCCGGAAGCCTCGTTCGATCATCGTCTCGCCGGCCTCCTCGACCGATGCGTCCTCGGTCATCGTCACCGGATCCGGCGTCATCCACTCGCGGACTCGCGCCTCACTCGAATGCACGCGCCCGGCCACGGCTCGCATCAGATCGCGCTCCGTGAAGATCCCGATCATGCGCCCGAAGTCGGAGACGACGACCGCGCCCACGCCAAGCTGAGTCATCTTCTCGGCTGCCTCGCCGATCGTGTCTGACGGCTCGACGGAGAGGACGTCCCTGGTCATGACCTCGCCGAGCGTCGCCATGCGGCCGAGCATAAGGAAACGCCCCGCTACAATCCAGCGCCCGGGGGCGATTAGCTCAGTTGGTTAGAGCGCCGCTCTGATAAGGCGGAGGTCCGTGGTTCGAGTCCACGATCGCCCATAAGCCGTCGGAAGTCCGGCCGCTTCGCGGCCATGATGACTTCCGACGGTTTCTTCTCTCGATCCAAGCCTTAGTGGCCGACGCCGGCAAAGCCGGCATCGGCGGCGGATGAATTAGTGCAGAACGGTGGTGCGCTGGAGGTAGTCCTCGATGGCGAGCAGGAACGTGTTGTCCTCGGCCAGCTCCTTCAACGTTCCCTTGGTCTCGTCGTCCAGATCCTCGTCGCGCGCCAGCTCGCTCAGGAAGTTGCCCATATTGCCGTCACGCGACATGGCGGCCATGCGGAGGAAAATCCGCTTCGCCTCGTCGTCCTGGCAGATCGCCTCGAGCGACTCCATGTCGTTCAGCCACAGTCCGAGCATGTCAACCGTTCAACGCCCCGGGCGCAGAACGGGATACGCGTTACTTCGCGGCTTTCTCCAGTGCCTCGACCAGCTCCTCGAGCTCGGTCTCGTCCGCGAAGGAGATTTCTAGACGATTCGACACGATTCGACTGGAGAAGCCGGTAATTCGGTCGGCCGCGACCTTCGCCCGTGCCACGAGCGTCGGATCGAGTCTGGAGACCGGTCGCCGCTGCTTCGTCTTCGCACCGGCCCAGCGTGCGGCGCGCTCGGCGGCGCGCACCGACATCCCCTTTTGGACAATCTTGCGGGCCAGTGCGCGACGGCCCTCGTGGTCCGGCACCGCGAGCACCGCTCGTGCGTGACCTTCCGTCAGCTGCCCTCGCTCGACCATCTTGAGCACGTCCTCCGGCAGCTCGAGCAACCGCACGCGGTTCGATACCGCCGGCTTCGACTTGCCCACCCGCTCTGCGAGGTCGCCGAGCGAGAGACCGAACTCGTCGAGCACTACCGCGAAGGCCCGGGCCTCTTCGACCGGCGACAGATCCTCGCGCGCGACGTTCTCGACCAGGCCGAGTAGCAAGGTCTCGCGGTCGTCGGCTTCGCGGACGACCGCCGGGACGGTCTTCAGTTTCGCGTCACGCGCAGCGCGCCAGCGCCGCTCACCTGCAATCAGCTCGTAGCCGCCGGCAGTTCGCGGGCGGACGAGCACCGGCTGGACGACTCCCGCCGCGCGGATCGAGTCCGCCAGCCCTGCGCCGGCATCCGAATCGAAGCGTCGCCGCGGCTGACGCGGGTTCGGGTGGATCGCGTCGACTGGCAGCTGGGCGAGCTCGCTCTCCGTCGCGCCACCGAGCAGAACTTCCAGGCCTCGTCCGAGGCCTCGTCTCTCACGCGCGCTCGACAAGTTCCATCGCCACCTTCCAGTAGGCGTCCGCGCCGCGTGAACGGCGGTCGTACGCGATTGCAGGGAGACCGTGGCTCGGCGCTTCGGCAAGACGCACGGAGCGCGGCACGGTCGTCGTGAAGACGAGCTCGCCAAAGTGCTTGCGCACCTCGGCCTCGACGTCTGCGGACAGCCGCGTGCGGCCGTCGACCATCGTCAGGAGCACACCGCCCACCGCGAGCCGCGGGTTCAGACGTGCCTTGACGAGGTTGATCGAGTGCACGAGCTGCGACAGGCCTTCCAGTGCGTAGTACTCCGCCTGCACGGGAATCAGCACGCGGTCGGCGGCCGCGAGCGCGTTGACCGTCAGCGGCCCGAACGACGGTGGACAGTCGAGGAAGACGAAGGAGTACTGCTCGGTCCCGCTCGACAGCGCCTGGCGAAGGTACGTGTCGCCGTCACTGTGCTGCGTCAGCTCGACGGTCGCGCCGGCAAGATCCGGCTTTGCGGGAATCAGGTGCAGGTTCGGAAACTTCGTCGGCTTCGCCAGGTCCTGCAGCGAGGCGCCGTCGAGGAGGTCGTACGTGGACGTGCCGTTGGCCCGCTCGCCCAGCCCCGACGTCGCGTTTGCCTGCGGATCGAGGTCGATGACGAGCGCCGGCTCACCCGCTTCGGCAAGGCAAGCGGCGAGATTGATCGCCGTCGTCGTCTTGCCGACGCCGCCCTTCTGGTTCGCCACCGCATAGACCTTCGCCACCTCGCCAGAGTACTCAGAGAAGCGGACGCTTTCTCGCGACGCCGACGCGTCGCGGAAACCCCTCCGGAGTCGGCCGCACTTTGCGCAAAACGAGAAGCCCGTCACTGGAGCCCGCGAGCTCGCCGCCGAGCTGTTCGGCAACACGGGCCACATGCTCGAGGTCGGCGCTCGGCCCGACCCAGAGGACGGCAGCGCCACCTGGACGCACGAGCGGGAGGCACCACTCCGCGGCGACCGGCGGGATCGCGAGCGCCTTCGCGACCGCGACACCGTAGGTGTCCGTCTCCTGTTCCTCTGCACGCCCCTCGATCACGCGGGTGTTCGGCGGCACCCAGACGCGCAGGAAGTCGCACTTGCGACCGGTCGCCTCCAGCAGGGTGACCTCGCGATCGGGGAGCGACGCCGCGAGCGGAATCCCGGGCACTCCGCCGCCGGAGCCGACGTCGACGATCGACCCGGCGAATGCCCGCACGCGCTCGAGCCCGCGCAGAGAGTCCTCGAGCAGCGCCGTCCGAGCCTCGTCGACGTCCTTGATCGCCGTCAGGCCTGGTGTGTCAACGAGGGCATGGAGCCAGCGGTGAAGCCGCTCGTCCGCGTCAGCGGACCGGTGGAGGGGGTCTGGGGGAACCGGGAGGTTCCCCCAGCTCGACCCGCTCACAAAGGATGAACGACGACGTAGCGGTTGGGCTCAGTGCCCTCGCTCGTCGTCTCCACGCCGTCGAACTCCTTCAGGCGCAGGTGCACGACCTTGCGTTCGATTGCCGTCATCGGCTCGAGGTCGACCGGCTCGCGGTCGGAGAGCGCTCGCTCCGCGGAGCGCACCGCAAGCGACTCGAGCGTGACACGCCTCCGGTCGCGATAGCCCGCCGCGTCGACGACGACCTCCTTGCGATCCTCGGGGTGACGTCGCCACATGACCGCGTTCGCGAGGTACTGCACCGCATCGATCGTCTGCCCGTGTCGACCGATGAGCATCCCGAGGTCTACACCCGAGCACGAGACCGTGATCATGTCCTCGCTCTCCTCGACATCGATGCGCGCGTTCACTCCGACTCCGTCCACGATCCGGGTCACGAGCTCCCGCGCTTCTGCGGCGAGCTCGGATTCGTCGACCGGCTCGGCCTCGTTCGGCGTCGCGTCGGCCGAAACGGTCGCGATGACCTTTGCCGGCGCGAAGCCGACACCGAGCAGCCCGCGCTCTCCCTCCGTCACCACCTGGAAGCGCACGGCCGACTTGTCGAGACCCGGCTGCCGCTTCTCCAGCTCCCGCAGCGCCGCCCATTTGGCCTCGCCGACCGTCTCGCCGGTCGCCTCGACCTGCAGCTCCATCAGCGCCGCGCCTTCTTCTTGCGCTTCACGCGGCGCGGTGGCCCGGGAGCGGGCTTTGGCGCCGGCACCTCGGCCTCCGGCTGCGCGCCGTCATCTGCGCTTGCCTTCGCGGGCGTCCGCGACGAGCGCTTCTGCGTCGTCGGCGGAGCCACCTTCGGAATCAGGCGGCGCGTGATCAGTCCCTGCCCGACCGTCCAGAGATTCGTCGTCATCCAGTAGAGGACGAGGCCGGTCGGGAATCTGAGGATGAACGGGATGAAGACGATCGGCAGCACCATCATCAGATAGCGCTGGGACTTCTGCATCGTCCCGGACATGAAGTACGTCGAAGCGATCTGGCTGAGCACGTAGACCGTGAGCAGGACGTAGCCCGACCAGTGGCTGTTTGCGTGCTTGGTGATGTCCGGAACGAAGTGCAACCAAGAGAAGTCGCCACGGTCGATTGCCGCCTGCCCACCGGGCGGGTGCTTCGCGAACGCACGCAACGTGTAGAAGAGCCCGATGAAGATCGGCAGCTGCGCCAGCAGCGGCAGACACGATGACGCCGGGTTGATGTTGTTCTCCTTGTAGAACTTCATCAGCTCTTCGTTCAGCTTCTGCCGGTCGCCCTTGTACTTGCGCTGAATCTCCTTCATCTGCGGCGCGTGCGCCTGCATGTTCTGCATCGAATGGATCTGCTTCACCGTCAGCGGCACGAGCAGCATCCGGACGATGATCGTCAGGGCGACGATCGACCAGGCCCAGGGCAGCCCGGACGAGTGCAGCCCGTTGAGGATGTGCCGGAGCAGATGCTCCAGCGGTGTCAGCGGGCTCGCGATCAGCGCGGCGATCAACGGAACACCTTCTGGTCACGCGCGTAGTCGACACCGCCGCGGCTCCAGGGATTGCAGCGCAGCAGGCGCCAACCGGCGAGCACGGTCCCCTTGAACAGCCCGAACTCCTTGTACGCGTCAATGGCGTACTGCGAGCAGGACGGGTGGTACTTGCACTGGCCGACTCCGAGGAACGGCGCGAGGGTGAAGCGGTACACCCAGACAGCGCCGACACCGACGTACCTCATGCCGCCGCCTTGCCCAGGACCTCGTCGACGCGCTCGCCGAGCCAGTCGAACCCATTCGCGGCGACGGCCTCGGGCATGCCCGGCTTCACGATCAGGACGTAGTCGCGGCCGGCGGGGATTCGCTCGAGGCGCTCCGCCCAGGTCTCCCGCAGCTGGCGCTTGATCCGGTTCCGGGCGACCGCGTTGCCGGTGGAACGCGGCACTGCCAGCCCGAGCCTCGGCTCGCCCTCCTCCTCACCGTCGCGCTCGAACCAGTACAGGACGAGGAAGCGTGTCGAGGTCGAGCGGCCATGCCTGTAGACGGCGTCGAAGTCTCGCGAGCGCGACAGACGGTTCCTGCGTTGCATCGGGTCCTTACGCGGAAAGGCTCTTACGGCCCTTGGCGCGGCGGCGCTTCAGAATCGCGCGACCCGCACGCGTCGACATACGCGCACGGAAACCGTGCTTGCGCTTTCGCCGGCGCACGTTGGGCTGGTAAGTCCGTTTCACGAGGTCGAAGAGGGAGAAAAAGTTGCTCCCGAGGGAGCCGTGGACGGGCCAGTCTAGCTGAGCTCTGGTACACAACGTTATCCACAGACCGTGGGACGAGAACTCCCTCCAAATGTGACGAACCGACATGGTTGATCCACAGGTGTGGAGAGTCGTGTGGAGTTACGGAAACCCCTGCAAATTCCGCGAATTTCTTCCCCAGTTTCCACCGTTGTAGCCGCGGAAAGACGCTGGTATGCTCGCCGCTCCCCGAGCCGGAGAGGAGTGGTAACGCGGCGTGGATCGCCCTATTGAGCTGACTGCGGAAAGCCTGTGGAACGAAGTCGCCGGTCGGCTCAAAGGGGCCCTCAATGAAACCACGTACCGCACGTGGTTCGCCGAGGCCGAAGGGGCGGAGCTCTCGGACGACACCTTTGTCCTGGGCGTTCCGAACGACTTCACGCGCGAGTGGATCGAGGGCCACTTCCTCGGGCTGATCGGCGCGGCAGTGCGCGACGTCACCGGCCAGGAGCGACGAGTGGCGCTCTCGGTGACCGAGCGGACCCCCGCCGATGCGCCCATCCCGCTCGAGGCGCCCAAGCGGCACGGCGCAGCTGGCGCCATGGACTCCGGGATGAACCCGAAGTACACGTTCGACCTGTTCGTGATCGGCTCGTCGAACCGCTTCGCGCACGCCGCGGCGCTCGCCGTCGCCGAAGCGCCGGCGCAGGCGTACAACCCGCTCTTCGTCTACGGAGGAACGGGGCTCGGCAAGACCCACCTGATGCAGGCGATCGCCCAATACGTGGCGGAGCACTCGAGCGACCTGTCCGTCCGCTACGTCACGAGCGAGACCTTCATGAACGACTTCATCAACTCGCTGCGCGACAAGAGGATCGAGGGCTTCAAGCAGCGTTACCGCACCTACGACCTGCTGCTCGTCGACGACGTGCAGTTCTTCGAGCACAAGGAGCGGATCCAGGAGGAGTTCTTCCACACCTTCAACTCGCTCTACGAAGCCGGTTCTCAGATCGTCATGTCCTCGGACCGACCGCCGCGGGACATCGCGACGCTCGAGGAACGGCTCCGCTCGCGGTTCGAGTGGGGGCTGATCACCGACGTCCAGCCGCCCGATCTCGAGACCCGGATCGCGATCCTGCGTAAGAAGGTCAAAACGGACGGGATTCACGTCCCCGACCCGCAGGTCCTCTCCTTCATCGCCTCGCGGATCTCGACCAACATCCGTGAGCTCGAGGGCGCGCTCACGAGAGTAGTCGCCTTCTCCTCACTCACCGGACGTGCCCTATCGGTCGAGTTGGCCGAGGACGTGCTCAAGGACGTCTTCCCGCAAGGCGAGGCGGCGGAGGTCTCGATTCGCCGCATCCAGGAGCTCGTCTCGGAACGCTTCCAGCTGACGATGGACGAGCTCTGCAGCGACAAGCGCTCCCAGAACATCGTCTATCCCCGCCAAGTCGCGATGTACCTCTCCCGCGAGCTCACCGACTCCTCGCTCCCGAAGATCGGCAGGGAATTCGGCGGTCGCGACCACACGACGGTGATCCACGCGACCTCCAAGATCGCGCGTCTCATCCGTGAGGACAGATCTGTCTACAACCTTGTGCAGGAATTG
>DATHGN010000132.1:0-37591 GCA_035317565.1 Gaiellaceae bacterium | reverse complement strand
CGCGCGACTGCTCGAGCACCGGACAGGTGGGCCCGCCCTGCCTGTGTTGACGGTCGTCGCGCTCGCGCTGGGGGCCTCCTTCGCGATCGCAGTCTGCTGGCTTGCTTCCGTTGCCGTGCGCGAACGCGCCCTGCTGGAACGGCGTGCGCTCATTGCGCCGGTGCGATCGTTTGGAGTCGGACGGGCTGTCACCGCAGCGCTCGTGCTCGCGGTCGTCACCTCGTTCGCCGGCGGGTTCGTCGAGGCCTATCTCCACTGGCGCGCGGGGCTCGGCTGGCATGGCCTGCGGTGTGTGTTCGGGCCACTCCACCGCGATCTGCTTCCGATCGAGACAGGATTGTCGTTCGCCGCCGCGGCGCTCATCGCCGCCGCAGGGCACATCGCGACCTGGATGCGCCGAACGTTCGCGTTGCTGCGCGAGCTGCCGCCGCGAGCACTTCTCAGAGCGCCGTTCGTCTCAGGCGCACTGCTTGATGTTCGCCACGCACTCTGGTCTGCAGGTGCAGGCGCTCCGCGTGCACCGCCGGCTTTCTCCTGACGTCGTTCACACGAACCGAAAGGAGAACCATCGATGACGCTTTTGCGCGTCAGAACGCGTGTCGCAATCTTGCTCGGGGTAACCGGGGTCGGCCTCGCCTTCGCCGGATCCGCGTTTGCGCATGCGAACGTGAGCCCTGCTGTCGTGCTGGCCAAGAATGCACAGGTCTTTGCGCTGGCAGTGCCGACTGAGAAGGAAAATGCATTCACGACACAGGTCGAGCTGACTCCCCCGAGCGGCTTCTCGATCGACTCCTTCGCACCGGCGGCGGGCTGGAAGCGTCAGGAGCAGACGACCGGTACCGGGGAAGAGACCGTCGTGCAGAAAGTCACCTGGACCGGAGGGAAGGTCCCGACCGGTGAGGACGCGTTCTTCCAGTTCCTCGCCTCGACTGACGCTGCGAAGACGTACGACTTCAAGGTGCGTCAGACCTATTCCGACGGGTCCGTAGTCGACTGGTCAGGACCGGAGTCATCCGATACCCCGGCGCCCTCGATCGAGGCCAGGTCCTCGCTCGGTGGCGGTGGCGGAAGCAACACCCTCGCGATCGTCGCGCTCGCGCTCGGCGTGCTCGCTCTGGTCGTGGCGGTGGCAAGCCTCGCCGCGCGTTCGGGGAGGCGCTCGCTGGCGTGAGTCGGCGCGCGCGCATCGCGCTTGTGCTCATGGCGGTCGCGGGAGCCCTCGTGCTTCCCGCGGCCGCCTGGGCGCATGCGGCGCTCCTGCGCACGTCGCCTTTGCCGAGCGCGGTCGTGAACCGGCCGCCCCCGGTCGTGCTTCTGACCTATTCGGAGGCGGTGGAACCGCGGTTCGCGATCGTGTCCGTGACCAATGCCGCGGGGAAGCAACAGACGGCTGGCGCACCGCGGCGGTCTGCGTCCGATCCGAAGACGCTTGTCGTTCCGTTGCATCGCGTCAGCCAGGGCTGGTACCTCGTCTACTGGCGCGTGATCTCGGTCGACGGCCATCCGGTCCGCGGCGCTTTCATCTTCGCCGTTGGGCCGAACCCCGGGCCACAGCCGCAGTTTCCGGCGCCTTCGATCTCGGAGACGGCCGCGACGCCGTCGCTCGTCACGGCCCGGGCGATCGTGTTCCTTTCCGTGATGGCGGCGATCGGGCTGTTCTTCCTGCGCATCGCGATCGCGCGGCCTGTGGTGCGGCGAGTTGCCGGGACGCGTCTGCGTGCGCTCTCGATCGCCTTCGGCGTGGCAGTCGTTCTGGGTTTGCTCGCGACACCGGTGTACGTCGTCATGGCAACGGCGGAGTTTGCGCTGCGCTCGAGCTTCGATCTCGGCAACGTCTTACCCCTCGTGCGCGACTCCGCGTTCGGCCGGGGTTTTCTGGACCTCGAGCTGACGTTCGCCTTGTTCGCGGTCGCGGCAGGGTTGGCGCTCTGGGTCGACCGCTCCGATCGAGAGCGGCGGTCTGTCGCCGAGATGCTCGCAACCTCCGGTGCGCTGCTCGCCGCCGGCGCAACGTTGCTGGTCCCGGGCCTGTCTGGGCACGCCGCGCAGACGTCCCCCCGTGGTCTGTCCGTGGCCCTCGACTGGCTGCACCTCGTCGCCGGCTCACTCTGGGTCGGAGGGCTGATCGGCTTGCTCGTTCTCTGGTGGAGCCTCCCCGCCGCCCGCCGCGTCGCCGGGCTGATGGTTGCTGTTCCCCGGTTCTCGAATCTCGCCTTCGTCTCGGTGCTCGCGCTGATCGGCTCGGGTATCGGGGCGTCGCTGGTGCACCTTCCGACCTTTGCCTCCCTCTGGCAGACGTCCTACGGTCAGGCGCTCCTCGTGAAGATCGGACTGCTGTGCGCCGCGCTGATGCTGGCCGCAGTGAACCTGGTCCGGACGAGGCCGAGGCTGATCGCAGCCAAAGAGCGTCCCGAGCTCGCTTCCGGCGCGGCGGTGCTTCTGCGCCGGCTCGTCTCCAGCGAAGCGCTGCTCGTGGCGGCCGCAGTCGTCGCCGCCGCTGTCCTCTCCAGCCTGCCACCGCCGGCAAAAGCTCTCGCCACTGCCGGCAGCGCGATCGGTCACGTAGGCCCCGGCCCGGTGAAGGAGACCGTCGACAAGAACGGCTACCACATCGTGCTTCGCGTCTCGCCGAACCGCGCGGCTGCGCCGAACACATTCAGCTTGCAGATCACGAAAGGCGGCAAGCCAGTCAGTCATGCCAACGTGATCGCCGGCTTCTCCATGCTCGACATGGAGATGGGCACCCAGAGCTACGTGATGTCGGAGAAGGAGCCGGGCCTCTACGAGCAGAGCGCGCCTGCGCTCATCATGGTCGGGCATTGGGGACTGTCGTTCGAGATCACGCCGGCCGGGCAACAGCCCTTCACAATCGTGTTCGTCGACCGCGCAGCCGGATGAAAAGCGTTCATCTCATCCTCCTGGCCTCACTCGTCGCTCTCGCCGCCGGCGTGGCAGCATGCATCGTCGTCATCCTTCTGGCAGTGGATGCCCTTGGGTAAGCGGGCCGTGCTGCTCGCAGCCGTCGCTGGAGCGCTGCTCTGTGCGTCGGCAGCGCGGGCGAACGGCGATCCTGCCAGCGACTACCTGCTGACGCAAAGCGTCTTCCTCCCGTTCACGCAGACGATCGACCAGAACGAGGTGAAAAGGCTGGACGCTTTGTTGAAGGAAGCGAACAAGCAGCACTATCGGATCAGAGTCGCGATCATCCTGAGCCCTTCGGATCTCGGCACTGCGTTCTCGCTCTTCGACAAGCCTCAGAAGTACGCCGAGTTCCTCGGGCTCGAGCTGTCGTTCGTGTATCGCGACCGCCTGCTCGTCGTGATGCCGAAGGGCTACGGCTACTCGGTGAACGGCGACCCTGACCCGAAGACTGCGCAGGTCCTGAAAAAGCTCCCACCTCCGGGGCGGAATGCGACGAAGGAGGTCGAGGCCGCGATCGTCGCCGTGCAGCGTCTTGCGGCAGCCGAGGGGCACAAGCTCGAGACACCGAAGGGCAGCGCAGGGTCGACCTCGAGGGATCGGATCACGATCGCCGCAGCGGCGACCGCCGGAGTCGCGCTGATCGCCGCCTTCGTGCTGTACCGGCGACAGAAACGCACGTCGCAGGCCTAGGCGCCCTCCGGGTCCCGTACGCTTTGCCGATGGTTACGTGTCTTCAGTGCGGCCAGGAGAACCCGGCGCTCGCGAAGTTCTGCTCGGAATGTGGCGCTCCGTTGGCGGCCCAGAGCGGACTGGCGGAGGAGCGGAAGGTCGTCACGGTGCTCTTCGCCGACCTCGTCGGCTTCACCGCTCGGTCGGAGCGGCTCGATCCCGAAGACGTGCGCGCGATCCTCACGCCGTACTTCGCTCGAGTGCGGAACGAGATCGAGTCGTTCGGCGGGACGGTCGAGAAGTTCATCGGAGATGCGGTTATGGCCGTGTTCGGAGCGCCGGTTGCCTACGGCGACGATCCCGAGCGCGCGGTGCGCGCGGCGCTCGCGATCCGTGATGCCGTCGAGGAGCTCAACGAGGCCGACCCGGACCTCGACCTGCAGATGCGGATCGCCGTGAACACGGGCGAGGCGCTCGTGTCGCTGTCCGCGGCGCACGGGGAGGGGATGGTGACCGGTGACGTCGTCAATACCGCTTCGCGCCTGCAGGAAGCCGCGCCGGTGAACGGGATCCTCGTCGGCGAAGAGACATATCGGGCGACGCGGTCGGCGATCGACTACGACGAGGCCCGCGAGGTCGTTGCGAAGGGCAAGCAGCTGCCGGTCCGCGTCTGGCGAGCTCTCGCCCCGGCGCTCTCGCCCGGCGAGCGGCGGAAGGGGAAGGTGCCGATGCTCGGTCGCGCGTCCGAGCTCGGCGTGCTCATCGGGATCTGGGAAAACGTCGTCTCCGAGAAGCGGCCGCAGCTCGTCACGCTCTTCGGCCCGGCCGGGATCGGGAAGTCGCGCCTGGCCGCCGAGTTCGTCGATCTCATCGACGCAGCCGAGGTGCGGGTGATTCGCGGCCGGTCGCTGCCCTACGGAGAGGTCACGCCCTACGGCGCCTTCGCCGCACAGGTGAAGCAGGTTGCAGGCATGTTCGACACGGACACGGACGACACGGCGAGCGAAAAGCTGAGCGCTGCGATGGCCACGCTGGTCGACGGGGATGCCGCCGAGCTTGCGGCCCACATCGCAATGCTGATCGGCGTCGGCAAAGACGGCGGCGTCGGCGATCGACAGACGCTGTTCTTCGCCGCGCGACGGCTCGTGGAGGCACTCGCCCTCGATCGGCCGACGGTGCTCGTCTTCGACGACATCCACGTCTCGGCATCGAGCATGCTCGACCTGCTCGAAACACTTGCATCGCGCGTGCGCGACGTTCCCCTCATGCTCCTGACGCTCGCGCGTCCCGAGCTCTCCGCCGAGCGGCCCACGTGGGGAAGCGGCCTCCCCGCCTATGTCGCACTTCCACTCGAGCGTCTCGGCGAGGATCACTCCGAGGAGCTCGGCAGACGACTGCTCGTCGCGGCGGGTGCCGATGCGAGAACTGCGAACGAGCTCGCAGCGAAAGCGGAAGGGAACCCGCTCTTCATCGAAGAGCTGGCATCGTCTCTCGTCGAAGGTCGCTCCAGCGCGGGCGAGCTTCCCTCCAGCATCCGAGGCATCATCGCCGCGAGGCTCGACACGCTGCCTCCGGTCGAGCGAGAGGTCGTGCTCGACGCGTCGGTATTCGGCAAGGTTTTCTGGTCCGGAGCCCTGACGAGCATCGCCGAGGACCGGCCGGCCAGGCTCGAAGCGCTCGACTCACTCGAGGGGCGCGACCTGATCCGACGCGATCCCGTCTCACGCCTCCAGGGAGAGCAGCAATTCGCGTTCAGGCACCAGCTCATCCGCGAAGTGGCGTATTCGATCCTGCCGCGGGCGCTGCGCACGAAACGGCACAGGGCAATCGCTCTGTTCCTGGAGGGGGCGGCGAGCGAAGCGGGCGACGTCGCCCCTGCGCTCGCGCACCACTGGCGGGAGGCCGGCGAGCCGGAGCGGGCGGTCGAATACCTGCTCGTGGGCGCGGAGCAGGCGAACCGCGGCTGGGCGAAGGATGAGGCGTTCCGCCTCTACAGCGAGGCGCTCGAGCTCGTCCCCGAGGACGCACCCGAACGCCGCCGCGAGATCGGCAAGCGTCTTGCTGTCGTCGTCCAGGCCGCCTACCACACCATTGACGCGGAGCGTCTCGTCCGGCACTCGAGGCCGGAATCGGAGCCGGGCTAGAGCGGGAAGTCTTCGGGCGTGACGTCGCCCGCGATCTCGGCGATCGAGATGACCATGTGGTCGGCGAGCGATTCGGCGTGTTTCCGGACCGCGTCCTCGTCCGGGGCGCTGTAGATGCAGTACGTCTTCACCCCGCCGGAGTCGTCGAGGACGACGTGGCTGTGCTCCCAGACGATCTCTGGCATCTCCTCGACGAGGATGCGCCTCGATTTGCTGCCGATCTGCGGCATGTTCTCGTGCTTCACACTGAAGAGACGTTCGACGACGTAGCGTGGCATGGACAGAAGAGTACGTGGTCCAGGTCGGCCCGCACAATCTCAGGAGAAACTTAGGTTCGCCTGCTCTCGTATATGACTCTGTAGACGCGACGGAGGGAGACGATGTGACCGAGCCCAGTGACTTGCCCGTGCCCTCGCCGCTCGAGGCCAAGGATCGGCTCGAGCAGGCGCTCTTCGAGATCCGGCGGGTGATCGCGGGTCAGGACGAGATGCTCGAGCGCGTCCTGGTCTGCCTGCTCGCCCAGGGCCATCTCCTGATCGAGGGCGTCCCCGGACTGGCGAAGACCCTGACGATCAAGACGACGGCCGGAGTGCTCGGCGGATCGTTCTCTCGGATTCAGTTCACGCCTGATCTCGTCCCGTCCGATCTCGTCGGCACGCGCATCTACCGGCCCGGAGAGGGCGCGTTCGACACCGAGCTCGGCCCGGTCTTCTGCAACTTCCTCCTTGCAGACGAGATCAACCGCGCACCGGCCAAGGTCCAGTCCGCTCTGCTCGAGGTGATGCAGGAGCGTCAGGTCACGATCGGCCACACCACCTACCCGGTGCCGGACCCCTTCCTCGTGATGGCGACGCAGAACCCGATCGAGTCCGAGGGGACGTATCCGCTGCCCGAGGCTCAGGTTGACCGCTTCATGCTCAAGGTGCTGATCGACTACCCGGAGCACGACGAAGAGCTGACGATCGTGCAACGCCAGCTCGTCGAGGCGCCGGAGCTCCGGGAGGCACTCTCGCTCGAGGAGCTGCGCTCCCTGCAGAAGGCGGTGTTCGACGTGTACGTCGATCCGGCGCTCGTCAGCTACGCGGTCGCGATCGCCACGGCGACCCGCGATCCGCTCGCGTACGGCATCGAGGGCCTGAAGGAGTTCATCGCCTACGGGGCGAGCCCGCGCGGGCCCATCAGCCTCGTGCAGTCGTCGCGAGCACTCGCGCTCGTGCGCGGACGCGACTATGTCCTGGCCGAGGACCTGCAGGCACTCTCGAAGGACGCGTTGCGCCATCGGCTCGTCCTCACCTACCAGGCGCTCGCCGAGGAGATCACCCCGGATGTGATCCTCGACAAGGTCATTGCGACCGTGCCGGTGCCGAGGACCGACCTGGCTGCTTCTTCAGGCGCCGCATGACGCAACTGCTCCGCTCCGAGCCGACACCCGCGCGGCCCGGGCCGGGGCCGCTGCCCGAGCCGCTGCTGCGCGCGCTCGACGTCAGCATCGGCCGCCGGGTGGAAGGGCTGCTCGCAGGCGACTATCGCGCCACGCTGCTGGGGGAGGGGACCGAGCTCGCACAGGTGCGGCCGTACGTTCCCGGCGGCGACGACGTCCGCCGGATCGACTGGAACGTGACCGCGCGCACTAACGTTCCGCACGTCCGCGTGCATCTGGCCGAGCGCGTGCTCGTCACGTGGCTCGTGCTCGACACGTCGGCGTCGATGGTGTTCGGCACTGCCGACCGCCGCAAGGCCGACGTGGCCGAGGGTGTCGCCATTGCGGTCGGGCACGTCGCCACGCGAAGGGGAAACAGGCTCGGGCTCGTGACCTTCGGCGACGACCGGCCGCGGACCCTGCCGCCGAGGCAGGGCAGGCTCGGTCTGCTCGGACTGCTGTCGGCGCTCAGGGACGAACCGGCTGCCGACGGAGCCGGCGTGACCTCACTCGGCGAAGCGCTCCGCCGGACCGGCGCGCTTGCGCAACAACGCTCCGTTGTGATCGTGGTCAGCGACTTCCGCGGGTCGCAGGACTGGCGCCGGCCCTTGCTCGAGCTCGCCGGCAGGCACGAGGTGGTGGCGGTCGAGATCCGGGATCCACGTGAACAGGAGCTCCCCAACGCGGGAGTGCTCTGGCTCGTCGATCCTGAGACCGGCCGCCAGCTGCGCGCGGATACCCGGAGCGAAAAGTTGCGGGCTCGCTTTGCGGCGGCGGCTGCGGAGGAGCGCGCCGCGCTCGCACGTTCGCTCGCCCATGCAGGCGCGCGGCATGTCGTCCTCACAACGGCCGGAGATTGGCTGCGCTCGTTTGCGGTCTTCCTGCGCCGGGGCGGCCGCCGGTGACCTTCGAGTGGCCGCTCGCGCTGATCGCACTGGTCGTCGTACCGGTGGTGATCGCGCTGTACGTGCTGCGCGAGCGCCGCCGCGACGACTATGCCGCGCGCTTCACCACTCCGACGCTCCTGCCGAACCTCGTCGCCGCCGCGCCCGGCTGGCGCCGGCATCTTCCGCTCGCACTGCTGCTCGTCGGTCTGGCCGCGCTGGTCGTAGGCGTCGCTCGTCCGCACGCGAGTGTCGACGTCCGCCGTGAGGAGGCGACCGTGATCATCGCCATCGACACTTCCCTGTCGATGAAGGCGCAGGACGTCCGCCCGTCACGCCTCGGCGCCGCGGAGAATGCCGCGAACGCGTTCGTCGCAGAGCTGCCGAAGCGATTTCGCGTGGGCGTGATCGGCTTCTCGGGTCGCGCGTACCTCGCGTTGGCTCCGACCGAGGACCGTGAGCTCGTGGTGAGCGCGCTGCGGTCCCTGCGCCCCGGAGAAGGAACGGCTCTCGGCGACGCGGTTGCGCTCGGCGTGCGGCTCGCGGGCCAGGAGCGCGCGTCCGACGGGACGATTCCCCCGACCGCGATGCTCGTCATCTCCGACGGAGCTCAGAAGAGCGGCCGCACATCGCCCGAGACCGCGGCGGTCAAGGCAATGGCTCTGCACATACCCGTGTACTCCGTGGTGCTCGGGACGCCCGACGGCGTCGTGAACGTGCCGGTCGCCGGCGGTTATCAGGCGCAGCTCCGCGTGCCGCCGAGCCCCGAGACCCTGAAGATGCTGGCTCAAGTGACGGGTGGGCAGTTCTTCACCGCACCCGACCAGAAGAGATTGCAACAGATCCACGAGCGGCTCGGCTCACGGCTCGGCCACAAGCGCGAATCGCGTGAGATCACCGACCTCTTCGCCGGCGGCTCGGCGGCGTTCCTGCTCGTCGGCGGAGCGCTCTCGTCGCTCTGGTTCAGGAGGGTGCCATGAAGCGACTGCTCCTCGGCGGGGCTCTCCTTGCGGCGGCCGTCGCTGCTGCCGGTGCGGCGCCGGCGGGTGCGACGAACGAATGCCGCGGCCTGCAGGTGTGCGTCCGCGTCGCGGGGCCCTGGGTCGTCGTGCCTGCCACGAGCGCCTCGCCTCGGCCCCGGGTCGACTTCCAGCTCTCGTGTCCGCGTGGGTTCGTGATCGGCGGGCTCGACGCGGAGCTGACCGACCGCGCGATCGACGTCGAGTTCGGCGGTCGCCTCGGGAGCCCCGTGAACCCGGGTGTGACGACGTCACGCTCGGCGCTGTTCCGCGCGACGTACACCGGCGCGACACCGCACAGTTCGAGCTTCCGTCCGCATCTCGGTTGCCTGCCCGCGGCGGGCGGCGGGTCCGGGCCGGTGCCCTACCGTCGGCCCTTGGCCGTCTTCCCGCCGGGAGAGCCAACAGTCCGTCGTGTGCGCACGGTTCAGCTGCGTCCCGGAACGGTACGCGCCGTGACGGCGTGCGCTGCGAGTGAGCGGCTGATCTCCGCCTGGCATGCCGTCGGGTTCTACACACGGCAGGCGCCCGATCCGTCGTTGATCCAGAGCGTGCAGGCGAAGCGCACGGTTCGCGGCAAGCGTGTCGAGGTTCGAGTGCAGTCCGGCGCAGCGGTGCAAGGCGTGCGCGCGGTCGTCCAGGTTGGCGCGGTCTGTGGAGGAGGATCGTGAGCTTCGAGCGGCCGCTCCTCCTGCTGACGCTGCTCGTGATTCCGCTCGCGGTCGCGCTGTACGTGCTCGCCGAGCGCCGCCGGATGAAGTATGCGATCCGGTTCACGAATCTCGATGTCCTCGCCGGGGTGGTCGGGAGCCGCTTCCGCCGCCGTTTTGTTCCGCTTGCTCTCTTCCTGCTCGCGCTCGCGGCGCTGTGCGTGGGAATGGCACGCCCGCAACACACGACACTCGTGCCGCGAGACCGTGCGACGGTCATTCTCGTTCTCGATGTCTCACGCTCGATGGAGGCGAAGGACGTCAAGCCGACTCGGATCGGCGCCGCCACCGCTGCGGTCCGGACGTTCCTCGATCGCGTGCCAAACCGGCTTCAGGTCGGGCTGATCGCATTCGCCGGCGATCCCGCCGTTGCAACTCCGCCGACGACGGATCACGACCTCGTGCGGAAATCTCTCGACACGATCGAATGGTTCCCGAGCTTCGGCGGCACCGCTATCGGCGACGCTCTCGCGGCGGCCGTCAAGCTCGGTCAGCAGGCGGTCGGCGGACAGAACGGCAGCCTGGCAGCGGCGGTTGCCGCGGCCCCGGATACGCAGACGAAAGGCCTCGTGTCGATTCTCTTCCTGTCCGACGGCGCGCAGACACGGGGTGACCTGGAGCCACTCGACGGCGCCGATCGAGCGCGGGCAGCGGGAATCCCTGTGTACACCGTCGCGCTCGGGACCCCGAACGGCACTCTGGACTTCGGTGGGGGCGGGGGTGGTCCCGGGCCGAGCCCGTTCGGCAATCGCCGCGTACCGGTTCCTCCCGACCCTGCGACACTGAAGGCGATCGCGGACCGAACCGGCGGCGAGTTCTTCGCCGCGCAGAGCGCGAAGTCGCTCCAGTCCGCCTACTCGAAGCTCGGTTCACGGCTGGGACGAAAGCCTGGCAAGAGCGAGATCACATACGGCTTCCTTGCCGCCGCGGCCGGCTTGCTGCTCGCAGCGGGCGTGTTGTCGGCGCTCTGGTCGCCTCGCCTGCCGTAGCCCGCTCAGTCGCGTACGAACGCACCCCACCGTTCCTCGATCCGCCCGCCTTTCCAGACGACGACCGAGACGGCCCAGGTGAGCACGAAGAGCCCGACGACTCCGTAGCCGAGGTTGCCGAAGTCGAGCCGGCCGAGCCAGCCCCAGAAGCCCGTGTCGAGTGAGAGCTTCTGTGCGAGAACCTGCATGAGCTCGACCGTCCCGATGAGAAGCGCAACCGCAACGGAGAGGCTCGTGACGGTGATGTTGTAGTAGACCTTGCGGATCGGGTTGGAGAAGGCCCAGCCGTATGCCTGGGTCATGAAAGCGCCGTCGATCGTGTCCATCAGGCTCATTCCGGCCGCGAAGAGAATCGGCAACGACATCACTGCGAGGAAAGGGACGTGGTGCGTTGCGACACCGGCTGCGAGCGCGAGCAACCCGACCTCGCTGGCCGTGTCGAAGCCGAGCCCGAACAGAATTCCGAGTGGATACATGTGCCAGGACTTCGAGACGAAGCGGAACAGCTTGCCGATGAAGAACCTGTTCATGAAGCCGCGATCGAGGAGGCGCTGCTCGAGCCGTTCCCTGTCGTAGGAGCCGCTACGCATCTCCTTGAAGATGCGCAGGATGTCGAGCAGGACGAGCAGGTTGAGGATGCCGATGATCCAGAGGAACGTGCCCGAGACGCTCGTCCCGACGTAGCCGCCCCAGCTCTGGAAGCTCGGGATGCTCGAGTCGACCGTCTTGGCGGCGAGCGCGAGGGCGACCGCCAGGCCGAAGACGATCGTCGAGTGTCCGAGCGAGAAGAAGAAGCCCACGCCGAGCGGACGCTTCTCGTGCTGCAGCATCTTCCGCGTGGTGTTGTCGATCGCCGCGATGTGGTCGGCGTCGAACGCGTGCCGCAGTCCGAACGTGTACGCGAGCACCCCGAGCCCGGCAAGAGCAGGGCTACGGTCGACGTAGTAGAGGAAGAGACCCCAGCCGGCGACGTGCAGCAGCGCGATTGCTGCGCCGAAGCCGGAGAGCCGGAGCCATTCCGCCCGAGTCAAGGCTTTCGTCCACCTGCCAACACCCATTGCGTGGGTGATTCGCCTCGAAAGCCGGACCGGTTCGGGCCGGGTCGCTAACCTCCGCTCCATGGCGACCGACAAGCCAGAGCCGCTGACTCAGGCTCAGAAGGAACAGCTCGAGGCAGAGCTCGCGGAGCTCGAGGGCCCGCGGCGGGCCGAGGCGGTGCAGGCGATCGCGTCCGCGCGCAGCTTCGGCGATCTGTCGGAGAACTTCGAGTACCACGCCGCGAAGAACGAGCAGGGCCTGCTCGAGCGTCGTATCACGATGCTGCGGGACCGCCTGGACCGAGCCGTCATCATCGACGAGGCCGCAGCTGTCGGCGACACGGTCACGGTCGGGACACGCGTGGAGATCGAGGACGAGGACGGCGAGAAGATGGAGGTCGAGATCTCGAGCGTCGGCGGTGTTTCGCCGGACTCTCCGGTCGGCAGGGCGCTGCTCGGGCGAAAGGTCGGCGAAGAGGTCGAGATCGAAGCGCCGCGCGGCTCCTGGCGCGCGCGGATCCTCTCAGTCGGCCGCTAGTAGCTCCGAGATCGTGACCGAGCGCAGCCCGCGCGCGGTCATCGCCTCCAGGATCACGCCCACCGCATCCACCGTCGCTTCACGTGTCGGCCGGCTGAGCTCGGCCGGTTCGTCGGGCGGACGCCCGTCGTGCATGCAGACGACCGAGCCTGGGCGCAAACGCTCGAGCACGAACTCCACGGTTCGGTCGGAGTCCCACTCCCAGTCCCACGGCATCATCGAGCAGCCGACCTCTTCGAGACCGAACGGGGCGACCGCTGTGCGCACGCGCTCGTCGACGTGGAAGAAGGGCGGGCGCCAGTAGCGCAAGCTCGTGCCGGTCGCGGCCTCGATCGCGGTGCCTGCTCGCTCGAGCTCGTCGTGGATCTCCGCGTCCACGATCGTGGGAAGCGAGGGGTGTGAGTAGGTGTGATTGCCGACCTCGGAACCGCTCTCGACGACGCGGCGCAACGTGGGGCTCCGTTGCTCGTTGGCTGCGAGACAGCCGAGCGCAAAGAAGGTTCCGTGTCCATCGTGGTCTGCGAGGTGCTGCAGGATCTGCCCGGTCCACTCGGACGGGCCGTCGTCGAAGGTCAGGGCGACGATCGGTTCCCGAATGTCGTCGCGTCCGTCGATCACGCGCCACGCGCCGGGCAGGTCGTCATGGGCGAAGCGTACGGGGAGAATGGCTTGGGTTCTAGCGCGGGTCGCTACGCTCGGCGGATGCCCCTGCGCGAGGACATCAGAGACGTGGCGATCGTCGCTCACGTCGACCACGGAAAGACGACGCTTGTGGACGCCATGCTCTGGCAGTCCGGATCCTTCCGGGAGAACCAGGACGTCGCCGAGCGGGTGCTCGACTCGATGGATCTCGAGCGGGAGAAAGGCATCACGATCCTCGCCAAGAACACCGCCGTCGACTACCGGGGAGTCAAGGTCAACATCGTCGACACGCCCGGGCACGCAGATTTCGGCGGCGAGGTCGAACGGGCCCTCACGATGGTCGACGGCGTGCTGCTGCTCGTGGACGCGAGCGAGGGGCCGCTGCCGCAGACTCGCTTCGTTCTGCGCAAGGCGCTCGAGTCACGACTGCCGGTGATTCTCGTCGTGAACAAGGTCGACCGCCCCGACGCTCGCATCGACGAGGTCGTGAACGAGGTGTACGAGCTCTTCCTCGACCTCGATGCAGAGGAGAGCCAGATCGAGTTTCCGATCGTCTACACGAATGCGAGGGCGGGCCGCGCCGGCCTCGATCCGACCGAGCTTGCCGACGACCTCGTGCCGCTCTTCGACGTGCTGCTCGCGCACATCCCCGCCCCCGCCTACGAAGAAGGGCATCCACTGCAGGCGCACGTCACGAATCTCGACGCCTCGCCCTACGTGGGGCGGCTCGCGCTCTGCCGTGTACGCCAGGGGACGATTCGCAGAGGACAGCAAGTCGCGTGGTGCCGCGCCGACGGCCGCATCGAGCCCGCGAAGGTCACAGATCTCTACGTCACCGAAGCGCTCGACCGGGTAGACGCCGAGGAGGCGGGCCCCGGTGAGATCGTCGCGGTCGCCGGTATTCCGGAAGTGACGATCGGCGAGACGCTCGCCGATCCGGACGATCCGCGCCCACTGCCGGTGATCGGGGTGGACGAGCCGAGCCTTGCGATGACGATCGGCATCAACACCTCGCCGCTCGCCGGCCAGGACGGCAATCGCCTGACCGCGAGCATGATCGACCGGCGGCTCCAGCAGGAGCTCGTCGGAAACGTCTCGTTGCGCGTCCTCCCGACCGAACGGCCTGACGCCTGGGAGGTGCAGGGGCGCGGCGAGCTGCAGCTGGCGGTCCTCGTCGAGCTGATGCGGCGGGAGGGCTTCGAGCTGACTGTCGGAAAGCCCGAGGTCGTCACGCGCGAGATTGACGGCAAGATCCACGAGCCGGTGGAACGCCTCGCGATCGACGTGCCGGAGGACTACGTCGGTGTGATCACGCAGCTGCTCGCGCTTCGCAAGGGGCGTCTGGAGCAGATGGTCAACCACGGGACCGGCTGGGTGCGGATCGAGTACCTCGTGCCCGCGCGAGGACTGATCGGTTTTCGCACCGAGTTCCTGACGGAGACGCGCGGCACGGGCATCCTCCACCACGTGTTCAACGGTTACGAGCCGTGGCAAGGGGAGTTCCGCACGCGGCCGACCGGAAGCCTCGTCGCGGACCGGCGTGGCCCGACCACCTCGTTCGCGCTCTTCAACCTGCAGGAGCGCGGCCAGCTCTTCATCGGGCCCGGCGTGGAGGTCTACGAGGGCATGGTCGTCGGCGAGAACGCCCGGGCCGAAGACCTCGACGTCAATCCGACCAAGGAGAAGAAGCTCACCAACATGCGCTCGTCGACCTCCGATGAGCTGGTACGGCTCATTCCACCGCGGTCGTTGTCACTCGAGCAGGCGCTCGAGTTCATCGGTGAGGACGAATGCGTCGAGGTGACGCCGACCAACGTGCGCCTGCGCAAGGCCGAGCTCTCCGCACAGAAGCGTCAGAGCGCGGTCTCGCGCAAGGCGCGCGGGCTGGCGAAGGTCTAAGCCGTTACCACTTCGAGCGCCGGCCGCGGCGGCTCGTGTACATCAGCTTGGGCCGCGCCGAACGCAGGCCCGCCTCTTCGAACTCTTCGGTATATCCGAGCCTCCGTGCGACATGGCTCGTCTCCGCCTGCTGCTCGGGCAGGACGAAGGTGATCGCCTTGCCGCTGCGGCCTGCACGGCCCGTGCGGCCCGTGCGGTGGACATAGTCCTTGTCCTCGCCCGGTGGGTCGAAGTTGATCACGTGCGTGATGTCGTCGAGGTCGAGTCCGCGCGCCGCGACGTCCGTTGCGACGAGCGTCGTGACCTTGCCGCTCTCGAACTGTGAGAGCGCGCGCTCGCGCGCGTTCTGCGACATGTCGCCGTGCATCGCGACCGCCCGGACGTTTTGCCGACCGAGCTTCTGCACGAGCTTGTCGGCTCCGCGCTTCGTCCGCACGAAGACGAGCGTGAGCCCGCCCGTGGACCGGATGTGCTCGACGAGCGTCTCGACCTTGCTGTCCTGCGTCACGGAGACGAAGGCATGCTCGATCTCACTGGGCTGCTTGTTCGCGTGCTCGGCCTCGTAGCGAGCCGGGCTGTTGGTGTAAGCGCGTGCCAGCTCGCCGACAGGGCCGTCGAGCGTGGCGGAAAAGAACATCGTCTGACGGTTACGCGGCAGACGGCGCACGATGCGGTCGACCTGAGGCTGGAAGCCCATGTCGAGCATCCGGTCGGCCTCGTCGAGGACGAACGTGCGAACGTGCGAGAGATCGACGAGACGACGGTTGGCCAGATCTTCGAGCCGTCCGGGCGTTGCCACGAGGACGTGAGCCTTCTTGGCGCGCTTGGCCTGGGCGTGGAGCGGCATGCCGCCGTAGACCGAGGCCACGGTCAGCTTCTTGCACGGTGCAAGCGACTGCAGCTCTGCGGTCACCTGCGCCGCGAGCTCGCGCGTCGGAACGAGCACGAGGGCGGTCGGCCTTGGGTCGGTCGCGACCGTTCGCTCGACGATCGGCACGGCGAAAGCGAGGGTCTTGCCGGACCCGGTCGGCGACTTCGCGAGCACATCGATGCCTGCGAGTGCGTCCGGAAGGACGAGAGCCTGGATCGGGAACGGCTCGTGGATCGAGCGAGCTGAGAGCGCGTCGACGATGGGCGAGGACACGCCGAGCTCGCGGAAAGTGTGGTGCGTCAAGTTGTTCGACTCCTTTACGGGTTCGAGACTTGCCTACCTCGAAACACCCGAAGGAGGAACGAGAAGCTCATCTCACCGGGAAGACAGGATTGCCTGCCCGTTGCCGCAGGGTAGCAGCGGAAGGGGACCGCAGGTGGTCGACGCAGGGAAAGACCCCCCTTTTGGGGTGGCCGACTCGCGCCCCCGTGCTGCCCGGTCGCGATCGAGGAGTGTCGTGCGCACGACCCGGAGTTGCTCCGACCGAGAAACGCGGTGTCTCCGGATCACCGTGCAGCTTGCATCCTGGCCTGACGCGGCCGGCGGCGGTGTCAGCCTGCTCGACGGCCCAAAGCCCGCGCGCGGAGCTGCGCGAGCAGCGTCGTCGGCGTCATGAACGGACCGGCCGTCTTCTCCGGCGTCTTCGCCAGCGAAGGGTCGAGCGGGCGGTGGATGTCCCGGCATTCGAGGCAACGCAACGACCCCACCCACAGAAGGGTCTCCTCGATCGGCCCGCCACACGCCAGGCACACGTTCGCGCCTGCGCGCGCAGGAGGCTCGTCACTCCAATTCGCCATACCGCAGTCCATCCCCCTTGCCGCCTCCTCAAAGCTAAGGGCTTCGCGCCGAAACTCCTATCCCTTGATCGAGTGACACCACGATTCGGGTTTCGACAGTTCCGTTGACAAGTCCTCCGCCATCCGCCCAAACTCGTCCGATGGCTGCGGCTCTTGATTCCGTCGACGTCCCTGTCGCGCTCCTCGGCTACGGCGCTGTCGGCGCGGCCGTGCACCGCCTCCTCGAAGACGGCGCGGACGACATCGAGCGTGCAACGGGGCACCGGCTTCGGGTCGTTCGGGCGCTCGTCCGGGATCCCGGGCGCCAACGGGATTCTGCGATGGGGGAAGGGGTGCTCACGACCGACTTCGCCGCGATCCGCGACGACTCGGCCATCGCCGTGGTGGCCGAGGTAATGGGCGGCACCGAGCCGACAGCGGACTACGTGCTGGATCTCCTGGGCGCCCGCAAGCACGTCGTCTCGGCGAACAAGCAGCTCGTCGCGCGGCGCGGCGCCGAGCTCTTCGCAGCTGCGTCCGAGGCAGGCGTTCAGCTTCGCTTCGAGGCGTCGGTCTGCGCAGCGATCCCCGTGATCAAAGTCCTCCGCGAGGCGCTCGTCGTCACGAACGTGCATCGCGTACTCGGGATCGTCAACGGCACGACCAACTTCATCCTCACGGAGATGGAACGCGGCTCGTCGTTTGCCGACGCGCTTGCCGAGGCGCAGCGACTCGGCTACGCGGAGGCCGACCCGACGGACGACATCTCGGGCGCCGACGCAGCGGCGAAGATGGCGATTCTCGCGACGGTTGCCTTCGGCTCACGGGTCGGGCTCGAGGCGGTGAATCACTCGGGCATCGACACGATCCAGCCGCAACACGTGCAGGCGGCCGAACAGCTCGACATGGTCGTCCGCCTCGTCGGTGCAGCGACACTCGAGGACGGCGCGGTCGACGTTCGGGTGCATCCTGCATTCATCAACCGTCGCCATCCGCTTGCGAGCGTCGAGGGCCCGTTCAATGCCGTGATGCTGCAAGGCGACGCAATTCGGGAGATCACGCTCGCCGGTCCCGGCGCAGGCGGCGTCGAGACGGCATCGGCTGTGATCGCCGACATGGTCAGCGTCATCGGCACGACCGGTACCGGGTTCCTGCAGAACGACGCGTCGTGGCGAACGCTCGAGACGCTGCCGCCGGGAGATCTGCGCTCCCCGTTCTACGTGCACATCGAGGTTGCCGACCGCCCGGGTGTGCTCGCGCACGTCGCCGAGCGGCTGGGTGGACAGGGTGTGTCGATCGCGCGCCTCACCCAGAACCTCCTCAACGGCTCTGCCGCGCTCGATCTCGTCACGCACGATGCACCTGCCGGCCGAGTCGACTTGGCGCTCGAGGAGATCGCGAACCTGGAGGAAGTCCTTCGCCCGCCCGACGTGTTCCCCGTCGTCCACGACCGCGGCGTCTAACCCGTGACTCAACCTCTGGCCGAGCGCTACCGCGAGCGACTCCCGCTCACGAACGAGACACCGATCATCTCTCTCGGCGAGGGCTCGACGCCGCTGCTGCCGGCCCCACGGCTGTCCGAGTTCCTCGGGAGCGAGGTCTGGCTGAAGTGGGAGGGAGCGAATCCGACGGGCTCCTTCAAGGACCGCGGGATGACGATCGCCTTGTCGAAGGCGCTCGAGGAGGGCGTCGAGGCGGTCGTCTGTGCCTCGACAGGCAACACCGCCGCGTCCGCCGCTGCGTACGCGGCACGCGCCGGTCTGCCGGCGCTCATCTTGCAGCCGGCCGGTGCCGTCGCGCTCGGCAAGCTCGCCCAGGCTCGGGCGCTCGGGGCGCGCGTCCTCGAGGTGCGTGGCTCCTTCGACGAGGCGATGACGGCAGCCCGAGAGCTTGCCGCGCGCGGCACGCATGCACTCGTCAACTCTCTCAACCCCTACCGGATCGAAGGGCAGAAGACCGCAGCATTCGAGATCGTCGAGGAGCTCGGCGTGCCGGACGTACTGACGCTTCCGTACGGCGGCGGCGGCAACACGCGCGCGTACTTCAAGGGCTTCGACGAAGCGGGTGCGGGCCTGCCGCGTCTGGTACTCGGCGAATCGACCTCGCGCGCAACGACGATCGCCTCGGCGATCCGCATCGCGGATCCGGTCCACGCCCAGGAAGTCGAAGAGGCACTGGAGCGCTCGAACGGTGCAATCGTCGCGCTCGACGACGACGACATCATCGAGGCGTGGAGGCTGCTCGCCCACGAGGAGGGTGTGTTCTGCGAGCCCGCCTCCGCTGCTTCGGTCGCTGCGGCAATGACGCTTCCGCGGGAGTCAGGCCACCGCGTCGTTTGCGTTATCACCGGCCACGGCCTGAAGGATCCGGAGAGTGTCACGCGCCTCACTCCTCCGTCGCTGCCGGTAGATCCCGACCCGGACGCCATCGCCGACGCCGCCCGGTGACGATCCGCGTCAGAGCACCGGCGACGACCGCCAACCTCGGCCCAGGGTTCGACTGCGCGGCTGTGGCGCTCGACCTCTGGAATGAGTTGGAGGTGAGCGACGGTGACGGCGCACCCGACGAATCGCACCTTGGTGTCCAGGCGTTCGCGCGATTCGCTCCGACCGCGGGACGCCGCTTCGAGTTCCTCGATCGCATTCCACGCGAGCGCGGCCTCGGTTCGAGCGCCGCGATCGTCGCGCTCGGACTGGTCGCCGGTGCCCTTGCTGCGGGCATCGATCCCGACCCCGAGTCGCTGCTTGCGTCCGGGCTCGACCTCGAAGGTCACGGCGACAATCTCGCCGCCGCCCTCGCAGGAGGCGTTTGCCTCACGTGGGAGAACCGCATCGCTCGCGTGGCCGACGACGTTCCCGCGGTGCCGATCGGCATCGTGCCGGAGACCCGCGTGATCACTGCCGAGTCACGAGCTGCTCTCCCCGAGCACGTGACGCACGGCGATGCAGCTTTCACGGCCGGCCGGGCGGCACTTCTCGGCGCAGCGCTTGCCTCGGGATCGGAGGAGCTCTTCGCTGCAGCACTCGACGACCGGCTGCACGAGCCCTACAGGTCGACGCTTCTGACCGAGGTTCGGCAGGCGCTTCCCGACGGCGCGCTCGGCGCGACGCTCTCCGGATCCGGGCCGACCGTGATCGTCTGGGCGCGACGGTCCGCCGCACACGACTGCGAACGGGCCCTCGAGCAGCGTTTCGGCGCGGAGAAGGTCGTGTCGTTCGCGGTGTCTCGACGCGGAGCCGGCCCAGCGAGTCTTTAAAGAACCGCTGAACCTCGCTACCGTCCAAGTGTGGACGCGCATACGCTCGAGGTGCTCGAGTTCCCGACGATACTCGGCCGGCTGGCGGCCGCTACCGAAACCGAACATGGTTCGTCACTTGCACGCGCGCTTGAACCGTCACCGAATGCACGTGAGGTCGCGCGACTGCAAACATTGACGAGCGAGGGAATTGATCTCTACGACGAGAGTGCGGAGCCGTCGTTCGCCGGGATCGACGACGTGCGTGACGCCGCCGAGCGCGCAGCCTTCGGGGCCAGCTTGCGCATCGACGAGTTGCACCGGATCGCGAGGTCGGTGAACGTCGGGCTGGCCGCACGCGAGGCGCTGGCCACGAACGCCGTCGCGAAGCAGCTCCGCGCCTTGCTCGAACCGATCGACCCCGCGCTCGCGCCTGTTGCGGCTGCGATCGACTCCACCGTCGAGGAGGACGGCTCCGATTTGCGCGACAACGCATCTCCGTTGCTGCGAAAACTTCGCGCCGAGCTGCGCAAAGGACGTCATCGAGCAGTCGAGGAGCTGACGAAGCTGGCCCGCTCGAGCTCCCTTCGCGATTTCCTGCAGGAGACGTTCATCACCGAGCGCGGCGGCAGACCCGTACTGGCCGTGAAGATCGGCGCGCGCAGCAAGGTGCCGGGGATCGTGCACGACGCGTCGAGCTCCGGACAGACACTCTTCGTCGAGCCGCTCGCAGTCGTCGAGCTGAACAACGGGCTTGCCGAGGCGGCGAGCGCCGAACGCGAGGAAGTCGAGCGGATCGTCCGCGAGCTCTCCAAGCAGGTCGGCGAGCATGCCGCCGCTCTGGCGGTGCTCGTGGAGGCGACCGGCGCGGTCGACCTTGCGCTCGCTCGTGCCGTTCTCTCGCGACGCTGGCGCGGCGCGGGGGTTCGCGCAACCGACGGGGTCCGGCTGGTCGGAGCGCGGCATCCCCTGCTCGACCCCGCGGAGGCGGTGCCGATCGATCTCGACCTCGGCGAGTTACGCGCGCTTGTCATCAGCGGGCCCAACACCGGCGGGAAGACGGTGGCGCTGAAGACACTCGGCCTTGCGGCGCTGCTGCATCAATCCGGGCTGCGGCCGCCGGCGGTCACGGCCGAGCTCCCCGTGTTCGACGAGGTGCTCGCCGACATCGGCGACGAACAGTCGATCGAGATGAGCCTCTCGACCTTTTCCGGACATCTGCGGAACATCGTGGAGATCCTCAGCGCTGCGACGGCGCGCTCGCTCGTCCTGCTCGACGAGCTCGCAGCGGGAACCGATCCTGTGGAGGGATCCGCCCTGGCGCAGTCACTCGTCGCTCGACTTGTCGCGCAGGCGAGGCTCACGGTCGTGACAACGCACTATCCCGAGCTCAAGGAGTGGGCGAGCGCGACGGAGGGTGCAGCCAACGCGGCCACCGGCTTCGACGCCGAGACCTATGCACCCCTCTACGAGGTGATGCTCGGCCGGCCGGGGACCTCGCAGGCACTGAGAATGGCCCAGCGTCTGGGCCTCGACGCCGAACTGGTTGCCGATGCGCGCAGCCGGGTGTCGCCCGAGCAGTTGCGCGTCGCGGCGCTCCTGGCAGAGGCGCAGGCAGCAGCGACCGCTGCGGTCGAGGCGCATGACGCCGCGCTGCGGCGTGAAGCTGAGGCGGACGAGGCGATGGAGCGCGCGCGCGAGCATGAAGTGCTGCTTGCAGGTGAGATCGAGAAGGTCCGCGCTTCCGCGGCGCATGAGCGCGAACTTGCAGTCGGCGAAGCGCGGCGCGAGCTCGAGGAAGCCCGGCAGGAGCTACAGAGATTCCGCGAAGAGCTGCGCGCCGCCCGACGCCATGAGCGGGATCGCGGAGTCTCCGCAGAAGCAAACGCAGCGGAGCGAGACAGGGACCGGCGGCTCGGCGCCGCTGTCGAGCTCGTGCAACAGACAGAGGAGATGTTGCGCCGCCTCGACGAGCCGCTGACCCCGATTGCGCCGTTCGCGCCTGGTGATCCGGTGACTGCGCTCGAGCTCGGTGTTCGAGGCACGATCGCGACGCTCGAGGGTGACGAGGCTGAGGTGATCGGTACGGGCGGCCTGCGTGTGCGCGTGCCGGTCGGGCGGCTCACGCCCGACCGCAATCGAGTGTCGCCAGCGGAAACCGAGCCGGCTGTTCGCGTCGTTGCTGCCTCGCGCGCCGACGTCTCCGACCAGCTCGACGTCCGCGGTACGACGGCGCAGGAGGCGCGAGAGGCTGTTCGCTCCCTTGTGGACGACGCCGCTCTCGCGGGCCTGCAGACGGTGCATGTGGTCCACGGCCGCGGCACCGGCGTCCTCCGCGCGGCCGTCAGGGGCGAGCTCGACAACCATGCGCTCGTCGAGCGCTACGAGCCGGACTCGGCCGACGGCGCCACTCTCGTGCACCTGGCCTAGGGCCTTCCTCCCGTCGAGGAGGCCGTCCGATCGATTCGGGACGATCCCGGGGCGAGGACCGTCACGGGGATCCGGGTGCCGCAACTCGAGGTTCTCCATGAGGCTCACCGCCTCCTCGGTCCCGCTCTCCCCGAGAGGGCGGCTCTCCCCCGAGTCGCCCTCCGCTTCCGACGCGCGTGAAACGCTAGGCGAATGAGCACGGTTCCGTTGTGGCGAAACCGCGACTTCGTGCTGCTCGAGACGGGGCGGCTCCTTTCGAGCATGGGCAGCGCGTCAACCTCGATCGCTTACCCGCTGCTCGTCCTCGCCGTGACGCACTCGCCCGCCAAGGCCGGGCTCGTGAGCTTCGCGCGTCTCCTTCCTGCGGCGCTCTTCGGCCTCTTCGCCGGGATCGCAGCGGATCGCTGGAACCGCAAGCACATCATGATCGCCGCGGACGCCGTCCGCGCTCTCGCGATCTCGGGTCTTATTGCCATTGTTCTGTTCGACCCACATGCGTTCTGGCCGATTCCGATCGTCGCGTTCGTCGAGGGGACCGGGTCGACGTTCTTCGGCACCGCTCAGGCAGGTGCCCTGCGCGCCGTCGTGCCGTTGCGCCAGCTCCCTACGGCCGTGGGAGCACGCGGGGCGCGTGAGGCGACGGTCACGCTCGCGGGACCGCCCATCGGGGGCGCACTCTTCGGGCTCGGCCGCGCCGTGCCGTTCATCTTCGACGCCGTGTCGTACGCCTTCTCGTTCCTCTCGCTGCTCGCGATGCGGACGCCGTTCCAGGAGAAGCGGGCCATCGACACGTCGAGACTTCGGGCTCAGGTCGCCGAAGGCTTCCGCTTTCTCTGGGACCGGCCGTTCCTGCGGACCTGCGCGTTCGTCTACGGGCTCGGCAACTTCGCCGGGCCGGGCCTGCTCTTTGCTCTCGTCGTCATCGGCAGGAGCCAGGGCCTGTCGGGTGGCGAGATCGGCCTGCTCACGGCCTCGTTCGGCGCGTGCCTGCTGCTCGGCTCGCTGGCGTCGCCCCTCTTCCGCCGAGTCTTCTCGATGAGGACGATTCTCCGGATGGAGCTCTGGGCGTGGCTCGGCTGCGCGGTGTTCCTCGTCTGGCCGAATGTCTACGTGCTGACCGCCGCGATTCTGCCGGTGGCGGTGGTCATCCCGGTGACGAACTCGGTTGTCGAGGGCTACCGGATCGCCATGACTCCGGACCGGTTGCTCGGCCGGGTCGAGAGCGTTCGAAGCACCATTTCGCAGCTCATCACCCCGCTCGGCCCCCTGACGGCGGGCGTGCTCCTCACCTACGCGTCACAGCGCGCGGCGATTGCCGTCTTCGCGGTGTTCGGCCTCGTGTTGGCGCTGTGGGGAACGCTGAGCCCGTCGATCCGAAACGCGCCGAGCCTCGACGAGGTGGACGCACTGCAAACGGTCTAGGCTCGCGTCGTGCCCGCTGAGCCCGACGTTCTGATCATCGGCGCAGGTGTCGTCGGGCTGTCAATCGCCTACCACCTCGACCAGCGCGGCGCGTCCGTGACCGTGCTCGATCGTGCCGGCATCGGTGCGGGCGCCTCGGGCGTTCAGCCCGGTGGGCTACGTCAACAATGGGGCACGCGCGTGAACTGCACGCTCGCGCGTGAGTCCATGGATTTCTACGCCGACGTCCGGGAGCGGTTGCAGATGCGAGTCGATCCAGGATTCCGCGCGTGCGGCTATCTCTTCCTTGCGCACTCGGAGGACGTCCTCGGCAGGTTGCGCGAGAACGTTCGACTTCAAAATGACCTCGGCGTCTCGTCGCGCATCGTGGCACCCGGCGACGCGGTGGAGCTCGTGCCTGGTCTCGACGTCGCAACCGTGGTCGGCGGTGCGTGGAGCGCTGACGACGGTTACTTCGACCGGCCGCAGTCGATCGTCGAGGCCTTCGGAGCATTGGCGGACGTGCAACTCGGAGACGTGCGGGCCGTCGGCGACGACGGCGTGGTCACACTGCAGAGCGGAGACGAGCTCGCGCCGGCCGCGGTTGTGATCGCGGCGGGTGTCGACACGCCGCGTCTCCTCCCCGAGCTTCCCATCCGTGCAGAAGCCCGCTACCTCTTCTTCAGCGATCCGATCGCCGAGCGGCTGCTCGAGCCGCTCGTCATCTCGGCCGAGTTCCGATTTGCAGCGAAGCAACTGGCCGACGGGCGTCTGCTCGCAAGCGATCTCGGCGCGCACGGTCAGCCGGAAACGGACTCGGAAGACTGGCGTGCGACGGTGAGAGCGGCGCGCGAGGCGCTTCTGCCGCGGCTGGTCTACGTCGCGCTTCCCCAGCTCGTCGAAGGCCTCTACGACGTGACGCCCGATCACCAGGCGATCCTCGGCCGCGTGCGCGACCGGGTGTGGGTCGCTGCCGGCTTCAGCGGTCACGGGTTCATGCACGCGCCCGCGGTCGGAAGGATCCTCGCCGAGGCCGTGCTCGAGGCGGGAGAAGACGAGGCGCTCGGCATCCTCGACCCCGATCGCTTCGCCGACGGTCGCCTGGTGCCCGAGCCCCAGGTGGTCTAGACCGCGACGCGGAGCCGCGGCAGGACGCCCTTGCAAAGCAGCTCGACGCCACGCCGCTCGGGTGCTCCGTGTGGTGTGCCGAAGTCGACGCGCCTGGCGCCCGCGGCGAAGACGGCTTCCGCGTGTTCTGCCACCTCGTCGGGCGTCCCAGCGAAGGAGAACCGGTCGAGGAGGTCATCCGGGATCAACGAGCCGGCGGCGTCGTGATCGTCGGCGTCGACGTGTTCGCGTACCCGTGCGATCAGCTCGGGGTCGACCTCGACGGTCGGATCGAGCTCGGCGACGACTGCGAGGTACATCGCCACCTCGCGGCGTGCAATGCGCCGTGCGCGTGCGCCGTCGTCGTCGACGACTGTCACCGCACCGAGCACGATGCCTACGTCGGGATTCGCGATCCGCTGCCCCAGCACAGGCACGACATCGGGATTCGCACTGCCGCCGACCTTCAGCTCCTGAGCTTCCTCGCCGGCGAAGGCCGCGAGTCGGGGGGCCCACGTGCCGACGAGGAGCGGCACATCGTCCCGCAGGATCGGAAACCGAAGCCGCTGACCTTGCGGCAGCGAGAACCTGCGACCCGTGAAGCCCGAGTCGTCGCCCGCCAGCAGGCGACGCACGATCTGCCACGTCTCGCGGATGGCAGTGACCGGATCCGACTGGTCCAGACCGAGCGGCTCTAACCAGGTCCCGCGCGCAAGCCCGAGGAAAGCGCGTCCGTTCGATGTCGCGTCGAGCACGGCGGTCTGGCCCGCGATCTCGACGGGATGAACCGTGAACGGGTTGAGACACGACGGCCCGACTCGCACGCGCGTCGTCGCAGCCGCGATCTCGAGTAGCGCAGGCAACGCCGGCTGGAACCAGAGGTCGTTGAACGTCGTGACGACGTCGAAGCCCGCCTCCTCCGCCATGCGCGCGAGCGGACCGTAGTCGCCGGGCCTCTTGTCCGTCTGCAGCCCGAGCCCGAGCTGCCGCCCGTGCTCGCTCACGTCAGGTCTTCGGTGCGCAGGACGCGTTCGCCGGTCCGCTCGATCCGCATCACGACCCGCTCGTCGGGGTCAGGGCAGCAGACGAGGGAGTCCTGCTCGAGCCAGTCCGAATCCGGGAGCCGACGCTGCTTCGCCGGCAGGAGGGGCAGCACCGATTGGAGCGCGTACATGCAGAAGTGCTTGCCCTCCGGGATCCGGATCCTGTTCGACTCCGTCACCTCGAAGTAGTCGCCGACCTCGAGCCCGCAAACCGAACGTCCTTCGATCCGCTCGACGGTGACGCGCAGGTCGTAGAGCCGCATTTCCGTCATGTCCGAGCCAGCATATGAGGCTCCGCCTGCCGCTTCCACCCTTGCATCGCGTCTCGTTTGGGCGGATGATCGAGACCGCGCGCGTGCGCGTTACCGACTGAGGAGGCTGCCGTGAAGAACTGGCGGAAGGCGGTGGGGGCCGCACTACTGTTGGCCGCTATCGCGGCCGTGGCCGGGGTCACCGGCGGAACCGCGTCGACGACCGCGGCCCAGAAGAATTGCTCGTTCCAGCTCCGGATCGGCGACGTCCTGCCGTTCACCGGCGGGCTCGCGGCCTACGGCGCGAACCTCGACCGTGCCGTGAAGCTCGCGGTCAGCATGGACAACGCGACGCTCAAGCGCCTCAAGCTCTCGAAGATGTCGGTCAAGCTCGTCGCGTCAGAGGACGGACAGACGCAGGCGGCAGCCTCGGTCGAGGCGGCCACGAAGCTCGTCAAGGCGAACCATGTGAGCGTGATCATCGGCGAGATGGCCTCGGGCGCGACGATTCCGATGGCACAGTCCGTGGCGATTCCGAACCACGTGGTCGACATCAGCCCGACCTCGAGCGCTCCGCAGATCACGGGCATCAAGGACAACGGCTATCTGTGGCGCGTGTATCCGTCGGACTACCTGCAAGGACGCGTGCTCGCGCAGGCGGCGATCGGTGCCTTCGGGAAAGGCAAGACCGTCAACGTCGGCGCGCGCAACGACGCGTTCGGCACCGCGCTCGAGCAGCTGTTCGTCGCGCAGTACAAGAAGCTCGGCGGCAAGGTGGGCCAGACGCTCCGCTGGAACCCGGATCAGGCGAACTACGACACGGAGGCGGGCCGGCTCGTCAGCGGCAGCCCCGCGGGGTACGTGATCATCGACTTCCCCGAGACCTTCGCGAAGTTCGCGCCGTCGCTAGTCCGGACGGGAAAGTGGCAAGCCTCGCGGACACTGATGACGGAGGCTCTTCGGAACGAAGACGTCCTGAAGGGGCTCGGCGCTCCGGCTGAAGGCCTTCGCGGCACGGCGGCCACCTCCGAGGGCGCACCCGCACGAGCGGCCTTCGATGCGCTCTGGAAGCGCGTGGTCAAGGGAGCGAAGCCGTACACCGGCTTCGAAGGGACGGCGTTCGACGCGGCAAACCTCGCCTTCCTCGCGGCGGTGAAAGCCTGCTCGGCAGCCGGGCCGAAGCTCAAGACGCAACTCCGAGCAGTGTCCGGTCCTCCCGGCAAGAAGGTGACCTACAAGAAGCTCGACCAGGCAGTGAAGCTGCTGCTCGCCGGCAAGGACATCAACTACGAGGGTGCGTGGGGCCCGATCGACTGGGACAAGAACGGCGATCCGGGGTCGGCCGTGTACGAGATCTGGAAGTACTCGAACGGCGCGATCACCACGCAGAGAACGATCACCTTCAAGCCGTAGTGCGGGAACGAGTCAGGGACGGCGGCGGCTTCGGTGAAGTCGCCGCCTATTCCCGCGCTGTGCGGTACGGACCGCACATCGCGGTCAGTGGGACGGCGCCGCTCGCCGAGGGGCGAGTCCTGCATGCCGGCGATTCGTTTCTGCAGACTCAGGCGGCAATCCAGAAGGCGCTCGACGCTGCAGCCGAGCTTGGCGCCGGCCGTGAGGACGTCGTTCGCACGCGCCTCCTGCTCGCCCCGGATTGCGACTGGAAGGAGGCCGCTCGCGCGCACGCCGAAGCATTCGCCGGCGTCGATCCGGCCAACACGACGTACTACGTCGGCGGGTTGATCCCCGAGGGCGCGCTCGTCGAGGTGGAGCTCGACGCAATCGTCGAGCCGAGGTAGAGGTCAGTCACCTTCGGGTCGTTCAGGAGCGACCGGCCCGTTCCTTCGTACGCGTTGCGGCCCATATCGAGCACGTAGCCACGGTCGGCGAGCGAAAGCGCCCGTCGGGCATTTTGCTCGACCATCACGATCGCGATTCCTCGGCGCTTCACCTCGGCCAGCTGGTCGAACACGAGCTCCACCGCTTGCGGCGAGAGCCCCGCGGAAGGCTCGTCGAGGAGAAGCGCACGCGGCCGCGTCACGAGTGCGCGCGCGATCGCGAGCAGCTTGCGTTGGCCGCCCGACAGCGTCCCCGCCCGCTGCCGGCGCCGCTCGGCTAGCAGTGGAAACTGCGTGTACATGTCGTCCACGGCCGGACGCCGTTCGGCGCGTGGCAACGAGACGCTGCCGACGAGCAGGTTTTCGGCAATCGACAGGCTCGGAAAGACGTTCCCGAGTTGCGGCACATAGTTGAGCCCGAGGCGCGTCAGCCGCTCCGGGCGCACTCCCGTGACGTCGTCGGTTCGGTATCGCACCTGGCCGGAGGTCGGTCGCAGGAGGCCGTAGACAACCTTCAGGAGTGTCGACTTGCCCGCGCCGTTCGGGCCGATGATCGCCACGAGCTCGGCCTCGAACGCCGTCAGCGACACGCCGCGCAGCACGAGTGCTTCGCCGTAGCCGGCTTCGACGTCGGCGACCTCGAGTAGCGGCTTACTCACGGCACTCGCGCCGTTCCGAGATACGCGTCGACGACGCGCTCGTCGCCCCGCACCTCCGCGGGACTGCCGCTGGCGATCACTCGGCCTTCGTTCATGACGATCACGCGGTCGCTTGCCTCCATGACGATGTCGAGATCGTGCTCGACGAAGAGGAACGTCATCCCCGTCTCGGTGCGCAGTCGCAGCACGTGCTCGACGAGCTGGCGTCCAAGTGCCGGGTTGACGCCGGCCATCGGCTCGTCGAGCAGCACCAGCCGCGGCTCCGCCATCAGGACGCGCGCGAAGTCGAGCAGCTTGCGCTGGCCGCCGGAGAGAACGCCTGCGTACTCACCGGCGTGGGTGTCGAGCCGGAAGAGCGTGAGCAGCTCGGCTGCTCGCTCGCGTGCCCTTCGCTCGCGCGAGCGCACGCGCCCAGGGTGTAGCACGAGCCCGTTCAGCTGCTCGCCCGGATGGCGCGTTGCCGCGAGGAGGACGTTGTCGAGGACCGACATGCGCGTGAGCGCACGCGGTACCTGGAAGGTTCGCACCAGGCCGCGCTGCGCGATGCGGTGCGGTGACGCGCGATCGATGCGGCGGCCTTCGAACTGTACCGTTCCTCGCTCGGCGGAGAGGAAGCCGGAGATGACGTTGAACAAGGTTGACTTACCGGCGCCGTTGGGTCCGATCAATGCGGTGATCGATCCCTCATCCACGTGGAACGACGCTTCGTCGACAGCGCGGAGGCCGCCGAAGGCGCGCACGACGTCGCGCACCTCGAGAATCGCGGTGCTCATTCCAGAACCATCTCCTTCCGGCTGCCGAAGATCCCCTGCGGCCGGAAGAGCATCAGCCCGATGATCACGAGCCCGATCACGATCAAGCGCACGTAGGCGCGGTCCGTCGAATCGAGCAGCGAGAACGGAGGAAAGTCGAAGAAGCGCGTGCCGGCGAAGATGACGCCGAACACGAGTGCGCCCACCGGCACGGTCCACGCACGGCCGAGCCCGCCAAGGATGACGATCATCCAGGCGAAGAAGGTGATCAGCGGCGCGAAGTCGTCCGGGCTGAAGAAGCTGAACTGCCACGCGTAGAAGACCCCGGCCAGCGCGCCGAGAGCAGCTCCGAGCGCGAGCGCCTGGAGCTTGTAGAGGAACACGTTCTTCCCGAGAGAAGCAGCCGCGTCCTCGTCCTCGCGGATCGACTTCAGCACCCGTCCCCAGGGAGTCCGCATCAGGAGCGTCACGGCGGCGACCGCGAGCAGGGCAACCCCCCAGACCAGGATCAACATCGCCGCGTCGCTGCTGACGTGGAGATTGCGTTCCACCTTGCCGAGGAAGCTTTGCCAGGCGCCGTCGTACTGAGATGCCTGGCCGATCCCGGCCAGGTTGATCGTTCCCTGCGAACCCCCCGTGAGGCGGTCCTCGTTCGTCGCCACGTAGCGAAGGATCTCGCTGAAGGCAATCGTCGTGATCGCGAAGTAGTCCGCGCGCAACCGCAGGGTCGGGAGCCCGAGCAGCAATCCGGCGAGGATCGCGAGCACGATCCCGCAACCCGCGGCGAGCCACATGTTCAGGTCCTCCTTCACGACGAGGATGGCCATCGTGTACGCGCCGATGCCCATGAACGCGACCTGGCCGAAGTTGAGGAGGCCCGCGTAGCCGAACTGCACCTGCACGCCGAGCGCGAAGAGCGTGTAGATGCCCGCCACGATGCCGACGAAGGACCAGAACCCGAAGCTGGCGATCGTGCTCAAACGACCCGTGCTCTTCCGAAGAGGCCCTGCGGACGCAGCAGGAGCACGAGAATGAGTGCGGCGAACGCCACAACCGGCTTGTAGGTCGGGTTGACGCCGCCGTGGAGCTCCGGCCACGTCGACAGCTCCATCACGAGCCCCAGCGCGAGACCTCCGAGGAGTGCGCCGTACACGTTGCCGATGCCGCCGAGAATGACGGCCGCGAAGATCGGCAGCAGCAGCGTGAAGCCGAGCTGTGGGTCGAAGGAGGTTTGCACGAGTCCCGCGAGGACACCGGCGAGGCCGGCGAGCAGGCCCGAGACCACCCAGGCAGCGAGGATCACGCGGCTCGTGCGCACACCTGCGACAGCTGCGAGCGGAAGATCGTCGGCGAGAGCACGCATCATCCGCCCGACGCCGGTGCGCGCGATGAGTATCCCGACGAGCACGATGCCAACCGTTGCGACCACGATCGCGATGCCCTGCGCGCCGGAGAGTCTTGCGCTACCGATGACGTAGACCTTGTACGGGTCGACGGTGTAGGTCCGCGACTGTGGGCCCGCCACGAGGTAGATCACGTGCCTGAGCACGAGCGCGAGCCCGACGGAGACGAGGAAGAGGCTCATGAAGCCGGCGCTGCGCGCGCGCAGCGGTCGCCAGAGCACGAGCTCGAGCGCGACCGACAAGAGTGCGGTTGCCACCATCGCGAGGAGCGCAGCGGTGACGATCGGCAGCTCGAGCGTCACGTTGAAGTAGACGGCCGTGAACGCGCCGAACGTCATGTAGTCGCCGTAGGCGAAGTTCACGAGCCGGAGGATCCCGTAGACGATCGAAACGCCGGCCGCGGCGAGCGCGATCACCGACCCCGTGACGAGGCCGTTGGCCAGGAGCTGGATGAACACCGGTCGGACTCTCGCCTACCGGCCGGTGTGGTTCAACCTGGGCCCGTTTCGTTAACGCGAACGCAAACGAGCGAGCTCAGTGCGGCCGAGCTCGGTCAGTCGCCAGTAGGCGACGGCTGCTGTCGTATGACCGACGACCTCGCTGACGCCAAGAACGTCGACGAGGCGCCGCCGGCGAAGTGCCGTCAGAGCGCTGCGGACCTGCTCGGGCGGCTCGTCGAGATACAGGGCGATCTGCTCGTAACCGAGTGACTCGTTCTGCTCGAGCAGCGTCAGGATCGCGGTCTCCATCAGGCCGGTCTCCTCACTCGCAGGGAGACCGCGAAGCCGAGGTTGCCACCGCCGCACCGGCCTGTGATGACGTAGCGCCCCGGCCGGCGCGAGCGGGGGATCGTCGTCCAGACCTTGAAGCTGCCGCCCGGGTGCACTCTGGCGAGAACGGCGGGAACGCCGGCGAACTCGTGCCTGCGCACGAACGCCCGTGAGAGCAGAAAGGCGTTGCTCCCGGCCGTGCAGCCGTCAGCGGAGCCGCTCAGCTGAACCGTGCCACCGGCGCGCACGGAGGCCGGTGAGAGGGAGAGCGAAGGCGTAGCCGCCGAGAGCATCGACGCCAGGCCTCCAGCGACGATTGCACCAAGGCACGCCAGGAACCAGATACGTCGCTGCATGCTTCAAGAGTACCCGCCTTCGGCACTCTCTTCACCGGCGCGTCCGGCTCATCCGCTGCCAATCCTCTTCGACCAGATCGTGAAGGCCGGAACGGGATTCATGCCCGCCTTCTCGTAGCCTCGGGTGCATTCAACACCGCGATCCGCAACGCGCTGAGCCCCGATGACCTCGAGCCTGTAGAAGCAAGTGCATTAGGCTGGCCGAGTGGCCGTCGCAGAGAAAACACTTGCACTCTGGGAGCGCCGCTTCCGCGCGCCGATCTCGTTTCTCCCCACCTGGGCGCCCGACGTACCGGATCGTTGTGTCTACGCATCGAACGTGGCAGGCGTCTGGCAGGTGTTCGCGTGGGACCCGGCAACAGGGGAGCGGCGCCAGGTCACAGCGGAGCCGGTCGGGGTGACGGACGGCACGCCTTCGCTCGATGGCCGGGAGGTCTTCTGGTTCGCAGACGACACCGGCGACGAGGCCGGCCGCTGGCTCGCGCAGACGTTCGCAGGCGGCGAGACGCGACCCCTCTTCCCGACCATTCCGAACGGGTGGAACGAAGGCCTAGCGCAGGCGCCGGGTGTCGTCGCGCTCGGGCTCAGCAACCGTGACGGCTTCGCCGTCTACGTCTCGTTGGCAGGCGGCCCGCCGACAGAGCTTTACCGCTCGAACGAAGCGCTGCACGTCGGAAGCTGGAACGGTCGCGGCTTCAGCGAGAGCGGGTTGTCGGCCGACGGCTCGCTGCTCTGCCTCGAGCACGCGGAGCACGGCGACCTGATCCACCCCGCGTTGCGCGTGATCGACGCGCGTTCCGGAGCGACCGTGGGCGAACAGTCGGATCAGGGACTTGCATTGGCTGCGAAGTGCTGGTCTCCCGTGCCCAGCGAGCAGGTCCTCGTGATCGAGCACGAACGTGAAGGGGAGTTGCGTCCCGCACTCTGGAACCTCGAAACGAGCGAGCGTCACGACCTCGAGCTCGACCTCACGGGGGACATCACCGCCGAGGGCTGGTGGCCGGATGGCTCGGCCCTGGTCTTGAAGAGACTGCACGAAGGCAGGGATCAGCTGTTTCGTTACGAGCTGCAGACCGGAGAACAGCGAGAGATTGCGACGGAGCCAGGCGTCATTTCCGATGCACGCGTGCGGCCTGACGGACGCGTGTGGTTCCTTCACGAGCAGGGAGGACGGCAGCGCGTCATTCGCGACGACAGCGGCGCCGAGCCACTGAAGCTCGGCGACGAAGAGCCGGTCGAAGGCCGGCCTTACGAGACGTGGCACTTCACAAATCCTCACGGAGACCGGGTGCACGGCTTCTACGTCACGCCGCACGACTCAGGAGGCCCGTTCCCCGTGCTCATGTTCGTGCATGGAGGCCCGACCTGGCTCGACAGCGACCGCTGGCAGCCGGAGGTACAGGCGTACGTCGACGCGGGATTCGTAGTCGGCATGGTCAACTACCGCGGCTCGACGGGATACGGGCACGAGTGGCGTGACGCGCTTATCGGGAACATCGGCGGCCCGGAGCTCGAGGACGTGAACGCGGGCCTACAGGATCTGGTCGAGCGCGGGATCGCAGATGCGGAACGCGCGGTGGTCGCGGGCTACTCGTGGGGCGGTTACGTGACGCTCCTCGAGCTCGGAAAGCATGCGGAGCTGTGGCGTTGCGGCATCGCGGGTGTTCCGGTGGGAGATTACGAGGCCGGGTACGAGGACCTTTCGCCGCTGCTCCAGGCCTACGATCGAGCGCTGCTCGGAGGAGAACCGCGTGACGTTCCCGAGTTGATGCGCGACCGGAACCCGATCAACTTCGTGGATGACGTCCGCGCCCCCGTCCTTTTCCTGATCGGCAGGAACGACAGTCGCTGTCCCTATCGGCAGGCAATGGTGTATGTCGAGCGGCTTGCGGCGCGGAACCACCCGCACGAGGCCTACGTCTTCGCGACCGGTCACTCGCCCTTCGACACGGATGAACGAGTCCGTCAGGTGCGGAAGACACTCGCCTTTCTCGAGGCGCACGTGCCGGGAGTTCGCGCGATCTAGCGACGGCCCGCGAGTCGCTCGAACGAGGGACGACACCATGGTTCTCCAACTCGTTCGTTCGCGCCGCGGTGTCTGGATCGGCGTCGCGGCCGCCGGAGTCGGGTTGAGCGTTCTTCCGTCGTCTTCGGCGTGGGCCCGTGGTTCTCGCCGCTGATGATCCGGCTGGCGTTCCTGCCGCTGGCGGTGCGACGCCGCACGAGGACGGCCGACTCATCTCTCTGGGTTCCCGCTTTGAGCGGCGAGTAGACCCGACGGATCGGCCAAAGGGCTAGTCGATTTGAGCCTTTCGAGCGGTGGTTCGTTCGGATGTCTCGCGAATGCTGTGATTGCCGTCGGTGGTGTTACGGCGCCACCGACGGCACCACAGCGCCCCTGCACAGAACAGTGTCAGCCTACGGGTCACCGACTCTGGATTTCGACACCAGCCCCACCACAGCCCCGACCACTCGAATGGGTCATAGGACTGTGCGGCGTCTCATGGAACGGATACACCGGCCCAGGGACTGATCGGCTCTGCCCCCTCTCCCCGGTGGGCGGCGTCCGAATCGCGGCGTAGGCCGTAAGCGCCGCGCCCTGGGCCGCACCAGCGCGGTTCAGGGTCGAACCAAGCGCGCGTGAGCCCGGCGGCAAGCGGTACCACGGACCGCACCTGCTGAAACGTTTGCATGCGCGCTGCTTTCGGCTTCTAGCGGGATGCCCCCGGCCGGAATCGAACCAGCGCACGCGGTTTAGGAAACCGCTGCTCTATCCACTGAGCTACGGGGGCGTTTGGCTCAACCAAGCCGTTTCTCGGCCCGGATGATCTATCCACTGTAGGCGAGCAGGAAGTCGCCCGGTTTCCAATAACTGTCCACGTTCGGCTTCTACAAACGGAGCCCAATCGGCAACCAAGAGCCCAGGCGGACGACGGGCACCTCTAATACCGTCACTCAGCGGTGATTCGGGCAGAAGCAGTCGGCACCTCGTCGGCCCGACCGCATGCGGCCACCCTTCGCCAGTTCTCGGATCAAGCGAGCTGTCGCGGGCCGGCACCAGCAGCAGCGGGATCGGCTTAGCGACGTTCTCCGCATCGAAAAGTCGTAGAGAGCACCAGGGAACGAACATCTAGGCGCAGTAGCAGGTCTGGTTGGTCCCCTTGGGGAATTCTTGGGCGGAGCCCGGCCTCTCGCCGCTCATGCAACGCACGCCGCGGCGACAAACCCGCATCAGTGCTCGCCCAACCGGAGCGTGCCTAGATGAACGCGGATGTGGTGCGGCCACGACGAGACGAGGTGGGCACAGGGCGTTGGTCTAGCCAGACCGGGTCCACAAGGCCTCCCCCAACGGAACGACCTACCCCCACCTCCCTGTAGGCGCGAACCCTACGCGCCGGTTGGAAGTTTGCATTTAGCGGGCGGTGGTCTTTGCGCGGGCGAGGAGGTTGCGAATGCGCTCGAGCGCGTGGTCCACATCGAGAGGTACGGCTGCCAGGTCGCTGCGAATCCCGTCGAGCACGTCGACGAGCCCGATCGCGTACAGACGCTGTGCCTGGTATGCCTGGTCGCGCGCCTCGCGGCGTTCGTCGTGGAGAGCCTTCTCGAGCGCTTGGACGCGCTTCTCATATTTCACTTTCATCCGCCTGTGCCGTGCCTCGGCTGCTGCGAGTTGGTTGCGTAGATCAGCGATTACCTGCCGCCGAGTCTCGGCGAGTGAAAGCGCTTCCTCACGTGCAATGCTCGCGTTCGAGCGTTGCGAAAAGTAGAGGTATGCGAAGAAGCCGCCGATCGTCGCAATCGCGGAGAGTGTCGCGATTAGCGTTGCAGTAGCGCTGACGGTTGCGAGCCCCATGATCCGGCCGCACTTCGTGCGCGCACTGGGTCAGCCGCCTCAGCCTGTCTGATGACCCCGCGCGTGGACGTTGCGCTTCACGCGATATTCCTCCCTAGCCGTCGGGATCGCCGGAGCCGTCGAGCGCGACGCCACGCCGGTCACCAAGGACGCGGCGAACCGAAGTCAACACTCACTCTACCACCGAAGGGTGCGTCTTAGCAGGTGTTTTGTAAGAGTCCTGTTAGCGTGGATCCCGAGTAGACGGTCGGCCACTCTCCCGGTGCGAACGGCCAAAAGTGGAAGCGTGTCGTTCATGCTCGGCGCCGTCTGGATCCTCGCCGCGTCGTCATTGCACTGGGTACATCTCATCCAGTGGACGTAAAGGTCGAACTCACGCAAGCACGTTCCCTGCGTCATGGGACTCAGGGAGAGTCCCTTGTGAGATCCGTGACGGAGCGGCCGGGAGAAGTTGCGTAGCGAAGGACCCGCTGCTCTATCCACTGAGCTACGGGGGCTCGACACCGCAGCGTAGCGCCCCCGTAACCCGGCGAATGTAGTTGATACCTCGAGCCGAAGCTCTGCGCCGATCGATGGCTCTTAGGGGCTGCGGTTCTAATCCGACGCGAGCGACCCTTTTTCTGCTCCGGCCAAACAGCTGCGGTGCCGTTCTGAGCGCCGAGCTTCCGTTCGGCTGAGCGAGACGGCGCCCAGACTCAGTGACAGGTACCGGAGCCCGAGTCGGTGAAGCTGAACCCGGCGGCCGGGACGAACTGCCAGTCATAGCTGCCGGGATGAAGCGTGATCTTCAGCACGCCCGGCGTGCCTTGGTTACGCACCGCGCTGTTGGCGATCGGGACGCCGAACGGGTAGGTCCCCTCGTTCGCTCCGCCTGTGCCGACAATGATCTGCTGGATTCCGGTCGGGCTGGCCACCCCAGCCGGCGTCTGGGGGGCGAATCGTTCGTAGTTGTGCTCGTGCCCGTTCAGGACGAGATCCGCCCCTGCGGCGTAGAGGTCGTTCCAGAACGCGGAGACTCCGCTGTCGCTGCCGTGCTCCACCCCGGACGAGAACCGCGGCTCGTGCCAGTACGCCAAGGTGCACTGTGAGGGGTGTGCAGCCAGGTCGGCCTGCAGGAATTGCTCCTGCGCAGAGCCGGCACCGGCGGCGATCCCCTCGTCACCTGCCAGCGAGATGATGTGCCAGGTCCCGAGGTCGTACGAGTACCAGAGCCCTGGCGCGCGTGCGCCGAAGTAGTCGCGGTAGCCCTGTGCGTTGGGGGTCTGGAACTCGTGATTCCCCGGGGCCGGATACACCTTGCTGTCTTGCCGACCCCAGTAAGGCTTGTACTCCGCGTTGTATTGTGCAAGCGACCCGTCCTCGTAGGCGTTGTCGCCGAGTGTCAGCACCGCGGTGGGGTTGATCTGGTCGAGCAAGTCCGCCGTGCCGGCACAATCGCCGATGCTCGAAGAGCAGAGGTCACCCGCCGCGGCGATCACCGGGTCGGAGAGGCTTGCGGCCTCGACGACCGCAGTTTGGGCTGATGTGGCCGCGCTCGAACCGATGGAGTTCGAAGCCGTGACGGTAACCCGGATCGTCTGACCGACATCGGAGGACGCGGGTGTATAGCTGGTGCCGCCGGCACGCGAGATGTCGCCGCAGCCTGCGCCGGTCGCATCACACCTGAGCCACTGGTAGGCGTACGAGATCGGGGGCGTGCCATTCCAGGTGCCGGGGCCGGCGTGCAGCGCTTGACCCGCCCGGGCGATGCCAGAGATTGTCGGCGCGGTCGCGTTCGTCGGCGGTTGTGGTGGGCCGTTGTCGTATTCGATGTGGAGGAGTGGTGTGCCGGTGGGTTTGCCTTCGTAGGCGCGGGCGGTGCGGTGGCCGCTGCCGGTGATGATCAGCGCGAGTGCGTTGCCGCTCGCCCAGCC
>DATHGN010000131.1:0-13620 GCA_035317565.1 Gaiellaceae bacterium | reverse complement strand
GAGCATGGTCAAGCCGGCCATCTGGACGATGATGTTGTTGAAGTTGTCCGCGGTGAAGAAGTTCGTCGCCTTGAAGCTGAAGAAGACGACGATGAACGCCAGGCCGATGACGATCGGCAGGATCCCGAGGTTGCCCGTCCTTATGTTGTCGTAGACCCGGCGCCAGAGCCCTGTCTCCTCCTCGGCTTCGTCCCCTTCGGGGAGCCCGATCCCCGGTGCGGCGACGTCGAGTCCCGAGCTCACGACGCCAGCTCCGGCGTCGTAGTCGGGATCCCCGCGACCTTGGTGGGAATCCCTGCGGTGATCGCCTGCACGACCTCCTGCTGCGTGGTCTTCTCTCGCTCGTAGACACCCACGTCGCGCCCGAGGCGCAGCACCGTGATGCGCGTTGCCACCTCGAAGACGTCTTGCAGGTTGTGCGATATGAGCACGACGCCCAGGCCCTGCTCGGCGAGGCGCTTGACGAGGTCGAGCACCTGGCGCGTCTGCGCCACGCCGAGCGCGGCGGTGGGCTCGTCGAGAATGACCAGCTTGGAGTTCCACTGCACGGCCTTGGCGACTGCGACCGACTGCCGCTGGCCGCCCGACAGCGAGGCCACCGGCTGACGGATCGAGCGGATGGTCGTGACAGACAACGACCTGAGGGTCTCGGCCGTGCGCTGCTCCATGAGCGGCTCTTTCAAGCGCCAGAGCCAGTCGCGTTCCTCGCGGCCCAGGTACATGTTCTGCACCACGTCGAGGTTGTCGCACAGTGCGAGATCCTGGTAGACGATCTCGATTCCCAGCCCGGCCGCTTCCTTCGGGCTGTTGATGTGAACGGGCTTCCCTTCGAACAGGATTTCGCCGCTGTCCGGACTGTGGATGCCGCCTACGCATTTGATCAAGGTCGACTTGCCGGCGCCGTTGTCGCCGACGAGTGCCATGACCTCTCCGTCGCGCACTTCGAAGTCGACGTCGGCAAGCGCCTGTACCGACCCGAAGGACTTCGAGATACCGCGGAGTTGGAGGATCGGCGTCTCGCTCACGGTGTCAGGTTTCCTACCACATCGACGGGTGAGGGCGCCCGATTGGGCGCCCTCTCCCGCCAATCACTCCTGTGTTAACTGCAGAACTGCGCGAACTCGCCGACGCACACGTCGCTCTTCTTCAGGAACTTGTCCTTGAAGAGCCTCGTGTAGTTGGCCTTCGTGATCGAGACGACCGGAATCTGGACGGTCGGCTCTTTCTTGCTGCCGTTCTTACGGAACCCGTTGACCCCGGGCACCTTCTTGTGCTTCAGCAGCGCGACAGCCGCCGCCGCGGCTGCGTTGGCCTCGAGCGGCACGTACTTGTAGACGGTCATCGTCTGCCAGCCCGAGATGATGTTCTGGACGCCCTGCACGGTCGCATCCTGCCCCGACAACGCGATCGGCTTCAGCTTCTTCGCCTTCAGGGCGGCAATCACAGCGCCTGCGATGCCGTCGTTCGCCGCGATGGCACCGTCGATCTTGTTGTTCGTCTTCAGCAGCATCTGCTCGAAGATCGGCTGCGCGTTCGTCGCCAGCCAGAGCGGCACGAACTGCTGCGGGCCCTTGGTCAGCTTGCCGCTCTTGAAGAGCGGGTTCAGAACGGCGTCGTTGCCGCTCTTGAACCAGAACGCGTTCTGATCCGTCGGGCCGCCCCAGAGTTCGGCGACGACGGGCTTCGACTTGCCCTTCAGTTTGTTGACGACACCCCTGGCCTGGGCGGCGCCGACGGCCTTACCGTCGAAAGAGACGTACACCTTCGCGATGCCGCCGACCACCTGACGGTCGTAGTCGATCGAATAGCCGCCCGCCTTCGCGAACTTCTTCTCGATCGCGATCGACGTGCCCTGGGCGATGTCGGTGACGATGGCCACCTTCGCCCCGCGAGACAGACACGAATCGGCCTGAGAGACCATCTTCTGCGGGTCGTTCAGTGCGTTCGTGATCGAGTACGTCACCTTGGCCTTCTTCAACGCCTTGGCGAAGTACGGTGCGTCGAACTGCACCCAGCGTACGGATGACTTCGTGTCCGGAAGGAGGACACAGACCTGGATGTTCGCGGAGCTCTTCGCTGTTGCGCCGGTGACGGCAATCGTCGCGCCAACGCCGACCAGGACGAGGACGAGCCCCACTGACGCCCACCGGCGAGAGAATCTTTTCACTGCAGCCTCCTAAGTGATGAGATTTAGAGACTCTAGTACGAAATCATCTCACCCTTCAGGCCGACTTCTCCCGCATTCCTCGATCCAACCCACATTGTGACCTGGGGAACAAGACGCTCACGGAATGAGTGTGTCTGCCTTCCTCAACCTGCGTACTATCGCGCCAATGGCAGAGATCGGCGTGGGCATGCTCGGCTACGCATTCATGGGGAAGGCGCACTCGAACGCCTTCCGCAAGGTGGAATACCTGGCCTGGCCGCCCCCGCTCGTGCCACGGCTCGTCGCGATCGCCGGGCGGAACGAGGATGCCGTCGCCGAGGCGGCGCGCCGATACGCCTACGAGCGCTGGACGACCGACTGGCACGACATCGTCACGGACGAGCGAATCGGGCTGTTCGACAACGGCGGCCCGAACTCGCTCCATGCCGAGCCGACGATCGCCGCCGCCGACGCCGGCAAGCACGTCCTCTGTGAGAAGCCGCTCGGGCGCACGGCCGACGAAAGCCACGACGTGTGGCGCCGCGTCGCCGCGACCGGCGTCAAGCATCTGTGCGGGTTCAACTACCGCTTCGTCCCGGCGGTGCGGCTCGCGCGCGAGCTGATCGACGAGGGCGCGCTCGGGGACATCCGCCACTTCCGCGGCCGTTACCTGCAGGACTGGGGCGACGACCCGACGCTCGACACCTGGCGCTTCGATCCGGACCAGGCGGGATCCGGCGCGCTCGGCGATCTCGGTACACACGTCATCGACCTTGCGCGCTACCTCGTCGGCGAGTTCAGTTCCGTCACCGGCCTCGTGAAAACCTTCGTCAGCGGTCGTAGGGTCGACGACGCGATCGAGGCGGCCGTCGAGTTCGAGAGCGGCGCGGTCGGGACGATCGAGTCGACGCGCCTCGCGCTCGGACGGCGCAACGCGTTTCAGTGGGAGATCAACGGCTCGCGCGGCTCCCTCTACTTCGACATGGAGCGCATGAACGAGCTGCAGGTCTTTCTCGACGGCGAGACTCGCACGCGTGGCTTCAGGACGGTGCTCGTGACCGAGGCGAACCATCCCTTCATGGAGTTCTGGTGGCCGCCCGGGCACATCATCGGGTGGGGAGATACGTTCATGCACGAGGTGCATCACCTCCTGCGCGCGATCGCCGAGGACAGCGGCGTCGCACCCCACGGCGCGACGTTCGAGGACGGCTATCGCGCGTCGGAGATCGGCGAGGCGATCGTGCGGTCGAGCGCCGGCGGTCGCCGGGAGCAGCTGACCTTCCGCGGCCTGACCTAGGGCACAGCCCCCATGAGGACCGGCGCTGCCTGCTCGGCGGCCCGGTAGAGCGCCGCGATCGTCCGCGCCTGCCCTAGGGCGTCCTCTCGTCCAAGAAGCGGCTCGGCCTCGCCACGGATCGCCTCACTGAAGTTCTCGAGCTGGAGCAGATAGCGGTCGACGTCCTCGACGTGGATCCGGGTGCCGTTCAGGTCGACGTGCGCACCGTTGCACCGGAAGGGCTCGACGATGCGCGCCTTCCCTGTTGTACCGATCGCCTCGACGTAGCTCTCGGCCGGTAGGTCGAACGCGCAGTGGAACTGGGCAGAAACCTCATCCGCAAATTCAAGGGTGCCGGTGAACCCGACGTCGATCCCCGTCGGCGCCAGCCTCTGCCGGCCGTAGACCCGCTCCGGCTCGCCTCCCAGCAGGCGGCTGATGCTGACGCAATAGCAGCCGAGATCGAGCAGCGAACCGCCTTCCAGCTCCGGGCGCCAACGCACGTCTTCCGGATCGTCGAGCGTGAAAGTGAATGCCGTGCGGATCTGCCGGAGCTCCCCGACCGCACCAGAGCCGACCAGCGCTTCGAGCTTCTGCGTCTGAGGATGGTGCCGGTACATGAAAGCCTCCATCAGCAGACGCCCTTCGCGATCGGCCGTGTCGAAAGCGTCCTCGACCGACTCGGGGTTGCGCCCGAGCGGCTTCTCGCAGAGGACGTGCTTGCCGGCCTCGAGCGCCCTGATCGCCCAGGGCACGTGCAGAGCGTTGGGGAGTGAGACGTAGACCGCCTCGACGTCTTCGTCGGCGAGCAGCGCCTCGTAGCTCCCGTACGGGCGCTCGATCCCCTGCTCGCGCGCATAGGTCTCCGCACGGGCGAGGTCGCGGCTCGCGACGGCGATCACCACGGCGTGCTCGGACTCGCGGGCGGGGACGATGACGGCGTGGTTGATGCGGGCCGTGGAGAGAATCCCCCAGCGAACTGGCTCCATCGGCGCATCATCTACGCTCCGTCACGTGGAGCTGCAACAGGTCGCACCGGGCTTGTGGCGCTGGACGGCGGCACATCCCGAGTGGGAGGCGCCGAAGGAGGTGGACAGCCCTGCCGACTGGCCGCGTGAGGTCGGTTCTGTCGCCTACGACTCGGGCGACACGCTCGTGCTCATCGATCCGCTGGTGGTCGACGGCGACGTCTCCGCACTCGACACGCTCGCGAAGGACAAGAACGTCGCAGTTCTGGTGACGGTCAAGTGGCACGAGCGCAGCCGCGACGAGGTGAAGCGGCGCTACGACGCATCTGCCACGGTGCCGGAAGGCGTGACGGCGTTCGAGGTCGCAGGCGCCGGCGAGACGATCTTCTGGATTCCCGAGCATCGCGCGCTCGTTCCCGGCGACCGCATCCTCGGCGACCGCCCGCCGGGACTGCGAATGTGTCCGGAGTCGTGGCTTCGGCACCTCGGCGGTTACACCCAGGACGACCTGCGTGCCGGCCTGCAGCCGTTGCTCGACCTGCCGGTCGAACTGGTGCTCGTCTCCCATGGCGAGCCTGTGCTGCAGGATGGACGCGCCGCGCTCGAGCGCGCTCTCGAATGAGCGCTGTGGCTTCCGTCGAGCGTGACCTGCGCGCAGCCGTCCCCGCCGAGATAGTCGCGCCGAGCGCCGCGTATCTGACCGACCAGACCGAGGCGCGCGGACTGGTTGGGCGCGCCGACGCGGTGGCGTTGCCGCGCAATGCGGAAGAGGTCGCCCAGATCGTGTCCTGGTGCTACGCCCACGGCGTTCCGATCGTCCCGCGCGGCGGCGGAACCGGTTACGCCGGTGGCGCAGTGCCGCTCGACGGCGGCGTCGTGATCTCACTCGAGCGGCTCGACCGCGTGCGGTCTTTCGACCCACTGTTGTGGCGCATCGAGGTCGAAGCAGGTGTGCGCACGGCGGAGCTGCGCCGGATCGCGCGCGAAGGCGGTTTGCTCTTTGCTCCCGATCCAGGCGCGGCCGAGCAGTCGCAGATCGGCGGCAACGTCGCGACAAATGCAGGCGGTCCGCATGCGTTCAAGTACGGCGTCACCGGCGCCTGGGTGACAGGGCTCGAGGTCGTCGTGCCGCCGGGAGAGCTCGTCCAGCTCGGTGGCCCACTGCGAAAGGACGTCGCGGGCTACGACCTGAAGCACTTGCTGATCGGATCGGAGGGGACGCTCGGTGTGATCACTGCGGCGTGGCTGCGGCTCACCCCCGCGCCCGAAGCTGCGTGGCCGGTGGTCGGCTTCTTCGACGGCGTGCGCGGCGGCGTCGGAGCGATCGAACGAGTCGTCGGCAGCGGCCTGGCCGCCGCGGCCCTCGAGTACATCGACTCGGAGACGATGCGCTACGCCGGAGCGAGCTTCCCGGGAGAGGTCCCCGGCGGCGCGTTCGCGGTACTCGCCGAGGCCGACGGCTCGACGGATGAGGCGGCGCGCATCCGCGCGGACCTGCTCGACGTCTTCGGAGAGGACGCGCTCGCGCTCTACGCCCCCGAGTCGCCGCAGGAGATAGCGGCGCTCTGGCGTTGGCGCGACGGTCTGGCGCTCGTCGTCGACGCACAGCGCGGTGGAAAGGCGAGCGAAGACATCGCGGTTCCACTCGACCGCCTCGGTGAGGCGATCGAAGCGTCACTCGAGGTCGGCCGCAGTTTTGGGATCCCCGCTTGCTCGTGGGGCCACGCCGGCGACGGCAACCTGCACACGACGTTCTTGCTCGCCGGCGACGACGACCGTGAGCTCGAGCTCGCCCCGAAACTCTCGGAGGCGCTCTTCGAGCTGGCACTCCGCCTCGGCGGCACGATCTCCGGCGAGCACGGCGTCGGCTTCGTCAAGCGCAATTGGCTCGCAAAGCAACTCGGTCCTCGCGCGTTCGAGCTTCATGTTGCGGTCAAGCGCGCGTTTGACCCGCAGAACCTGCTGAACCCGGGAAAGAAGGCTTGATCCGCAAGCTGCTCGTCGCGAACCGCGGCGAGATCGCGTTGCGCGTCTTTCGCGGCGCGCGCGAGCTCGGGATCGAGACCGTTGCAGTCGTGGCTCCGGACGACAAGGGCTCGCTCCACGCACGCTCCGCGGACGAGACGGTGGAGATCGGCAGCTACCTCTTCTCGGAAGAGCACATCCGCGCCGCCGAGCAGACCGGCGCCGATGCGATCCACCCCGGGTACGGCTTCCTCGCCGAGAACCCGGACTTCGCCGAAGCGGTGAACGCGGCGGAGCTCGTCTGGGTCGGACCGCCGCCGGATGCGCTGCGGGTCGGCGGCGACAAGCTCGAGGCCAAGCGGATCGCGCAGGCGGCAGGCGTACCGGTCGTTCCGAGCGGAGAGCCGGACGAGATCGGCTTCCCGCTGATCGTCAAGGCGGCAGCGGGCGGCGGCGGCCGCGGAATGCGGGTGGTCCGTGACCCTGCCGAGCTCCCCGAGGCACTCGAAGCGTCGCGACGCGAGGCCAAGGCGGCATTCGGTGACGACCGCGTCTTCTGCGAGCGCTACGTCGAGCGTCCGCGCCACATCGAGATCCAGTTGCTCGCCGACACACACGGGACCGCGCTCTCGCTCGGCGAACGCGAATGCTCGATCCAGCGGCGCCACCAGAAAGTGCTCGAAGAGTCACCCTCACCCGTCGTCGACGAACGGCTCCGTGCAGCATTGGGAGACGCTGCTGTCGCGTTCGCGGAGGCGATCGGCTATGTGAGCGCGGGGACCGCCGAGTTCATGGTCGACGGACGCGACTTCTGGTTTCTCGAGCTGAACGGGCGCATCCAGGTGGAGCACCCAGTCACCGAGCTCGTCACTGGAGTGGATCTCGTGCAGGCGCAGCTTCGCGTCGCCGCCGGTGACGAGCTCGAGGTCAAGCCCGACCCGCGGGGCCACGCGGTCGAGGTGCGCCTGTATGCGGAGGACCCGAAGACCTTCTTCCCCCAGACCGGCCGCCTCGAGCGCCTGCGCTTTCCCGAAGGGATCAGAGTGGACGCAGGCGTCGAGGAGGGCGACGAGATTGGGATCGCATACGACCCGATGATCGCGAAGCTCATCGCCCACGGGACGACCCGCGTCGAGGCGTTCAATCGGTTGAATGCTGCGCTACGGGAGACCGAAGTCGTCGGCGTGACGACCAACCTCGCGTTTCTCCGCTGGCTCGTGTCGCACCCGGTCGTGCGCGCCGGCGACACGAGGACGTCGTTCCTGACCGAGCATCCACCGCTCTCCCCCGCGCCCGGCCGGGTGGCTGCCACTCCCTGGCGCGCTCCCTTCCGTCTCAATCTCCCTTCGCCGTTGCTCACCTCGCCGCCGGACGTGGACGCCCTGGGCACGGACCATCGGGGCTCGGGGGGAGAGCAGAGCGTCGTGAAGGCGCCGATGCCGGGCACCGTGATCCGCTTGCTCGTGAGCGAAGGCGACACCGTGCGTGCCCGGCAGCCGCTCGTCGTCCTCGAGGCCATGAAGATGGAGACGCCGCTCACGTCGCCCTATGACGCGGTCGTGCGCGCCGTGCACGTCGAGGAAGGCGCATCGGTCGCAGCCGGCGCGCCGCTCGTCGAACTGGAGGAGTGATCTCCTAGTCGGTGGCGGGAACCGGGACCTGCTGCTCGCTGCGCAGGTACCAGCCGACGACCGCAGCGATCGCGAGAACCATCACAACCAGCATTCCCCAGAACCAACCGTTCTGGCCGGTGGGCTTGACCACCATGTTCACGATCACCGTCAGCAGGACCACGAGCTCGCAGCGGGACACCGTGAGGATTCGACGAATGCGTGCCTTGACGATGGGTGCGTCCGGCCCGTGCTGCTCGATCAGCGCGGCCAGACGGCCGCCCTCGGGCCCGAGGAAGCCGGCGCCGATCACGAACGAAAGGCCGAACGCGATCAGGCCCAACACGATCCAGTTCTGGCTCCAGGACCAGTGGAGGTTCACCATCATCGCGATTGCGGCAGCGAACAGGATCAGCGACGTCGGCATGAAGAGGCGCATGCCGACGACTTCCGTGTCCTTCGCGAAGTCGGCCTGGCGCTTGCCGTCGCCGGTGGCGAGGATGCGGACCGCGTAGGCCTGGATCATCGTCGCGCCGCCGACCCAGACGACGGCGGTGATGACATGAATCGACTTGAAGAACGTGTACCAGGTCATGGAGACCGCTGAACCTAGCAGACGGTCCGACGGTGCCTGGTCGCCATGCCCGTCTAGACGGCCGTCTCGCCGATCCCCCGCTCCGGGAGCTGTCGTGTGAACCAGAACGAGAAGAGGGCCAGGAACGCGACTGCGAGCAACGCGTGCTTCAGCGCCTGAAGCTCCGCGTCCGCGTAGTCGGCGGTGATTGCCTTCGCCTGCGCCTCGGTCGCCCCTGCTTCGCGGATCGCGTCATGGACGACCTCGGTCGTCACGATCGGGATGCCCTGCTCGGTCGCGGCGACGATCTGCGCCTTCTGCTCCATCGGCACGGCTGGGTTGTCCTCGATCCGCGAGGTGAAGCCGTTCAAGAGACCGAGCAGCAGCACCGAGCCGATCAACGCCGTCCCGAGCGAGGCGCCGAGATTCTGCGCCGTTCCCTGCAAACCCCCTGCCTCGTTGGCGTCCTCCGGCGGCGCGGACGACATGATCACGTTTCCGAGCTGCGACATGAGGAGCCCAGCGCCGATTCCGAAGAGGGTGAGGGAGAGGGCGAAGGCGAGGCCGTTGAGGCTCACGTCAATCGTGCCGACGAGTACGAGGGCACCGACGAACATCGCCGCGAGCCCGATCTGGACGACGGCTCGGGGCGAAAAGCGTCCCGCCAGCTTGGCACCGCTCAGCGCGGCTGCGAGCATCGAGACCGACATCGGGAAGAGCCGCTTCCCCGTCTCGAACGCGTCGAATCCGAGCACGACCTGGAGGTAGACAGGCAAGACGAAGAACGTGCCCATCAGGACGAGCTGTTGGGCGCCGAGCGACAGCAGCCCCGCGCGCAGCGACTCGATCTTCAGTAGCGCGCGGTTCAGAAGCGTGCTCCGCCCGAGCCGCTCCCGCCGCTCCTCCCAGAGCCAGAAGCAGCCGAGGAGGACGAGGCCGAGCATGATCAGGAACGGCACGACGGAGAAACCGAACGGCGTGATCTCGTGGCCGCCGATCGTCGGTGCCGCCACGGGGGACACCCAGCCCCACGAGCTGCTCTTCAGGATCCCGAACACGACCAGGCCGAGCGCCGCCGCGGACAACGCAGCGCCGCCGAAGTCGAGGCTCGGTGGCTGCTCCGGTTTGGGCGCACGCTTCATTCGCCGGTGCACGACCAGGACGACGGCGACGATTACGACCTCGCCCACGAAGACGTAGCGCCAGGAGAGGTATGTGGTCACCCAGCCTCCGATCAGCGGTCCCGCGGCGATTGCAGCGCCGGCCGCGCCGCCGATCAACCCGTAGGCGAGCGCACGATCCTTCCCCTCATAGTTCGCCGCGGCCAACGCCGCGATTGCCGGAATGACGAGCACTGCGCCGAGGCCTTCGGTCAACGACCAGCCGATGAGGAGCACGGTCAGGTTCGGACTGATCGATGTGATCCCCGAGCCGAGCCCGTAGACCGCGAGACCGAGCCCGAATGCCCGGTCGCGACCCAAGATGTCGCCCAACTTCGCACCGACGAGCATGAACGCCGCCATCACGAGCGTGTAGAGCGTGATTGCGGACTGTACGCCCGTCACGGTTGTGTCGAGGTCGTCCACGATCTGCGAGATCGACACGTTCATCACGCTCGAGTCGAGCACCATCACGAACTGGGCGCTCGCAAGGATGATCAGAGGAAGCCAGCGGCGCACTCCTCAACCCTTAAGGGTCAGAACAGCTTTTGCAGCTTCATCGCAGCACCCATGTCGCCCTTGACCTTCAGCTTGCCGGTCATGTAGGCGCTCGTTGGGTTCTGCTCGCCGCTGATGATCTTCTGGAACGTCGCGTCGGAGGCCGTGATCACCGCGTCGGCGTCCTCGCCGCCCTCGGTGACGTTCACCTTGCCGTCCTCGACCTTGACCGTCCACTTGCCGGCGCCTTCGATGTCGAAGAGATACGAGTTCGTCATGCCCGACGTCTTCGAGGCGTCGGCACGACTTTCCAGATTGTCGAAGAACTCCTTGACGGCGGTCACGGGAGCAACCCTACCTCAGTCGCCGCTTCGAGCCTGCGCCTCTCCCGCCCGCTCGGGAGTTGCACAGCGAGGAGGACTGCAAGGAGCGGCGCGGCGGCGGCGACGTAGAGCGCGGTGCGCAAGCTCGTCGCATCGGCGAGCCGGCCGAGCGCCACTGCAGCGACTCCGCCCAGTCCGACGGACAATCCGATCACGAGGCCGGAGGCCGTGCCGATGTGACGCGGCATGTACTCCTGCCCCATCACCATCGTGACGCCGAACGTGCCGACCACGCAGGCGCCGATCAGCGCGAGTGCGATCGCGCCGGGGATCCCCCCGACGACGACGAACAGCAGGATCAGCGGTCCGGTCGCCACCACGCTCCCGAGCAACACGGGGCGCCGGCCCACGCGGTCTGCAAGCGGACCCAGCAACAAGGTGCCTGCGCCGCCCGCGAACAGCATCAAGGCCAGCAGGTGGTTGCCGTGCGACGTCGAGTGTCCGAGCGCGACCTCCCAGAGCGGCACGAACGTGATCAACCCGAACCACGCGACGCTGCGCAACGCAATCACGCCCAGCAGCAGCTTCATCGCGCGCAGATCGTCGTCACCCGCGTCGGCCCGCCCGGCGCTCGGCTCCGGCACGAAGCTGCGGAGATACGAACTGCCCGCGAGGATCGCAGTCGCCACCACGAGCGCCGGCAGCGCCAGCAGGAGCCCGCCGCGCAAGCCGAGCGCCACGACGATTGCGGTCGTCACGACGGGACCGAGCCCGTAGCCAAGATTCCCGCCGATCGAGAACCACGACATGCCGCTCGCCCGCTTCCGACCGCTGACGAAGCCCGCGAACTTCGACCCTTCTGGGTGAAACGCGGCGCTCCCCAAACCCGAGACGAGGACGAGCAGCAGGACGAGCCAGTAGCTCGGGGCATCGGCAGCGAGCGCGATCCCGACCCCGGTCAGAGCCACGCCGGCCGGCAACAGCCACATCGCGCCGCGACGGTCGGACCAGAGACCGAAGAGCGGCTGGATCAGCGAGGAGGACGCCTGCGAGGCAAGAACGACCCCGCCGACGGCGGTGTACGACAGGGAGAACCGTTCCTTCAGGAACGGCAGCAGCGCGGGGAGGGCACCGTTCGCGAAGTCCGTCGCCATATGGCCGCTCGAAAGAAGCGCCATAGCTCGGCGATCGATCTCCGCCCGCACGCGGGCAGGCTAGCCGGGGGCTCTACAGGTAGCGCTCGATGAGGGCGTGGGAGAGCTCCCACTGAGCCCGCGCAAGCTTCACCCGGTTGCGCTCGAGCCTCGAGCCGTTCACGCCCCGGTCCCGGAGGCGCTGGCGCTCGGACGTCAGCCCGGCGATCTCCTCCATCAGCGCCTCGACGGTCGGGCGTGAGGGCCCACGTCGAAAACGCGAGGGAACGGAGGGCCGCAGCAGCGTTGCGCTCATCTCGGGTGTCATCATCGGCATGCGACGATCAAAGTTGAGACCAGTTAGCCCCAATTCGTAAAGGCACGGTAAATCCCTGCTTGGGTACGATCGCGGCCCGATGGACCAGCTCACGATCGAAGTCAGGCAGCCGGGCGAGCTCGAGCCCGATGCCCTCGCCATCCCCCTCCCCCAGGAAGACCCCGCAACACTGTCGAACGGGACGCGTGCCCTGGATGAGCGCCTGAAGGGCCGCCTACAGCGTCTTGTCGAGGACGGCGAGCTCAAAGGCGACCTCGGCAAGACCGTGCTGCTCCACACCGACGGCGAGCTCGACGCGCGGCGGCTGATCGTCGCAGGCGTCGGCAAGCGGGAGGACGTCGACGCCGACGCGCTGCGGACTGCGGCCTCGGCGGTCGTGCGTCGCCTGGCCGACGTCGGCGGCACCGTGGCGTGGCAGCTCGACGACTCGTTGCCCCTATCCCTGGACGACCAGGCGCGGGCGATCGTCGAAGGGACGATGCTCGGCTCCTACAGTCCGGCGCGCTGGAAGACGGAGGAGAAACCGCGGAAGCTCGTCGAGAAGGTCGTGCTCTACACCGACGCTCCCGACGGGCTTGCCGAGTCCGCCGGCCGCATAGCGCGCGTCGGCCGCTGGGTCAACGCGGCCCGGGATTTGGCCAACTCTCCGCCGAATGAGCTGACTCCCCAGGTACTGGCCGAACGGGCTGCAGAGCTCGCCGGGCCGAACCTCATCGTCGAAGCGCTCGAGCCCGACCAGATCGACGAGCTCGGCATGGGCGCCCTCTCGGCCGTCGGACGCGCGAGCGCGAACGGGCCCCGTCTGATCGTCCTCCGCTACGAGCCGCCAAAGGGCGCACAGGGTGACATCGTCCTCGGGCTCGTCGGCAAGGCGATCACCTTCGACGCAGGCGGGATCTCGCTCAAGCCTGCGCTGAAGATGCAGGACATGAAAGGCGACATGGCCGGAGGCGCAGCCGTGATCGCCGGAATCGCAGCCATCGCGGAGCTCGAGCTGCCGGTTCACATCATCGCGGTCGTCGCCGCCGCGGAGAATCTCGTCAGCGGCGACTCGTTCCGCCCGGGCGACATCTTGCGCGCCGCGAACGGGAAGACGATCGAGATCACGAACACCGACGCAGAAGGACGTCTCGTCCTTGCAGACGCCATGTGGTACGCCCGCCGCGAAGGCGCGACGCACCTCCTCGACCTGGCGACGCTCACCGGCGCGATGGAGCTCGCGCTCGGCGACTTCTACGCGGGCGCCTTCGCAAACGAGGAGGAGTGGATGACGGAGATTCTCGCCGCAGCCGAAGCGAGCGGCGACCACACCTGGCCGTTCCCCCTCCACCCGCGCTATCGCCGCTACGTCGACTCCTCGTTCGCCGACCTGAAGAACTCTTCGGACCTCCGGCAAGGCTCACCCGTCCTGGCTGCAGAGTTCCTGCGCGAGTTCGCCGGAGAGGGACCCTGGGCGCACATCGACATGGCGGGGCCCGGCTTCCTCGAGCGCTCGCGCGGCGACTATCTGACACAGCGCGGTGGCACCGGTTACGGCGTCCGCCTGATCGTCGAGCTCGCCAAGCGCCTCTCCCGTTGAACTTCGATCTCGACTCCGAGCACGAGCTCGTCCGCAAGACCGTGCGCGACT
>DATHGN010000130.1:0-3940 GCA_035317565.1 Gaiellaceae bacterium | reverse complement strand
CCAGTCGCGCTCCTTAGGCCACTCGGACACCTCTCCGTGCTGCGAAGCGGAGAAGGAGGGATTCGAACCCTCGATGGAGGCATTCACCCCCATAACGCCTTAGCAGGGCGCCGCCTTCAGCCACTCGGCCACTTCTCCGCGGGTCCGCGCAGGATAGCCGACTGCTTTCCTCAAGACGGATGCGCGGGCGTTTCCTCGGATCCCCCTTCGGGGGGAGGAAAGCACCCCCCGCAGCACGAAAATGAGCTTGCCGGCTCCCCCCTCATACCCCGGCAATCTGAAACCCGTCTGCGGCTACCCGAGGCGGGTTTCGCCTTTCAGGGGGACTACGACACCGTGATCGTCAGCTTCATCCCTGCCTGCTCGTGGCCGGGGATCGTGCAGTAGAGCTCGTACTTGCCAGGCTTCAGGGTGACCTTCAGCTCGGCGGTTCCGCCCGGCGGGATCTCGTTCGTCTTGTCGCTTGTTCCCTTCACCGCCAGGTCGTGCGGGATCTTGCCGTCGTTCTTCGCCACGAAGGTGATCTGGCCCGCCTTGAAGCTCGTCAGGTCGGTGGTGATCTTGAACTCGGTCTCGCTCACGGGAACCTTCGTTTGCGGCTTCGCCGCTGTCGTGGTCGGGGCAGTCGTAGTCGCAGCCTGCGTCGTGGTCTCCGCCGTCGTGGTCTGGGCGGCGGTGGTGGTCTGGGCCGTGGTCGACTCTGCGGCTGCGGCCTCTCCGTGCTTGCTCTCTCCGCCGAAGTTCTCGACGGCCGTGAGCATCCCGAAGAAGAAGACGAACGAGATGACGATGAATGCCGGCAAGCCTCGTCCCGGATAGTCGGGCCGGAAGCGCGGGAACAGGAACGACGAGGCGAGGGCGAAGAGGATGAAGACGAGCGCGGTGACCCCGAGCCCGACCTCGTGACCCGTGGAAAGGGCGAGCGGCACGCGCGGATACTACGCAGCCGAAAGCAGTCGGCGCTCCTCCCTACGGCGATGCGCCCGCGTGCCCCAGAAACCCACTGCCGCAAGGACGATCAGCGGGCTGAGCACGATCAGCAGGAAGAGCAGCACGGCGCCGGCGCCGGCCAGGAAGGAGCCGGCGTCGCGAGCCGCACGTTCGATCCGGCCCATGCCCCCCTTCTTCGCCGCAGCGGCCTGCTGCGAGATGAGGGTCAGCGAGATCCGCGAGAGGCTCGCCTCGCGCAGCGTCGCCTTGTTCGAGCCGGTCACGCGGGTGAGCTCCTGCTTCGCGGCGTCCCGCTGCAGCTCGAGCCGCAGCCGCACGTCGGCGGGCAGCGAGGTGCTCTCGAGAGCCTGGCCGATGCGTGCGATCGAGAGCCTCAGCTGGACGATCCGCCGGCGCTGACTCTTCACGACCTCGTCGAGGTCCCGAATCGAGAGATGCTGCGCGGTCACCGTCCCGAGCTTCGCCAGGCGGAAGTACGCCTCCTGGACGCGGGCGACCGGAATGCGAAGCAGGAGATCGGACTGACCGCCTCCGCCGTTCGTGGCCTCGTCGACCGATGCGACGAAGCCTCCGTATGAGCGCGCGACCTGCGTCGCTTCTGCAGTGCGGTCGTGCAACGTGTCGACGTCCTTCACGCGCACCGTGAGCGACGCCTCGTAGTCCTGGAAGCGGCCCGATGTCGGGGTCACCAACGAGCGGGCGTTCGGGGTCGCTGATGTACCCAACTCCAGCGTCGAGCCCTTCTTGTCCGCTGCCCCGCCGCTGCCGCTCGTCTGTTGAACCAAGGCCTGGCTCTGTGAGCCGCCCGAGTTAACCAGACCGTGAATCAACGCGGCACTCACGAGACCGAGCACGCACACCGGCGCAAGCACGAGCAGGGACCGCCGCCAAGAAAGCGCAGGCAGCACGTCGCGCAGCGTTCGCGTTGGAGCCGGCTCGCCGAGCAAGCGAACGTGTTCGCGCACGTGCTCCGGAGCCGCAGTCGGAAGCGCCCGCAGGTCACGCACGAGCTCCTCGAACTCGCGCTCGAAATCAACGTCAGTCGCGGGCATCTTTCATCAACTCCTCGAGTCGTTTCAGCGCTCGGCTCAGGCGAGTCGAGCAGGCGGTGGTGCTGATCCCGAGCACACGGGCAGTGGCCGGCCCGTCGAGCTCGAGGAGAACGCGGAGCGCGACCACCTCACGCTCGGCTGCGGAAAGCAGGCTGAGCGCCGCCTCGAGCGGGCCGGGCCCGATGGCGAGGTCCTCCGTCTCGGGAAGGTCGCGTGCGTAGCGTTCCTCCCTGCGGCGGCGTCGTTCCTCGGAACGAAAGTGGTCGAGGGCTGTGCTCCGGGCGATCCCGCAGAGCCACGCACGCGCGGTGCCCCGGCGCGGGTCGAATCGGCGCCAGACTCGAAACGCCTTCTCGAAGGTCTCGCCCGTCAGGTCTTCCGCCACGGTGCGGTTGCCCGTGAGGAATACGAGGTAGCGGTGGACCGCGTCGAGCTCGGATTCGGCGACCGCCGAGAAGGTCGGCCGATCGAGGCGCAGCGCAGGCCACGAGGTCGTCACCGCGTTCACGACTCTCATACGCCGCGGCGGGCCCGGATCGTCACACCCCGGAGTGTGACTCAGCAGGGACCGGTCGCGGGCGTGCCGCCCGGGCCGGTGAAGTGCTGGACCCCGCCGCCGACGCCAGCCTGCAGGCAGTACGACGTGGCGTCCGCGCGCATGACCGTGACGCCGAAAGCCGGCGGAAGCGCGGCTCCTGCGTACGTCGCGTGCTCCGCCTTGTAGGCCTCGAGCTCCGTCGCGGCGCCGGTGAAGTTCAGGGAGCTCACAGCCGCGGTGGCCTGTGTTTCGGCGCGCTTCGCGGTATGCGAGGTCGGTCCGTTCTGGCTCATGTTCAACGCCATCAGGACGGCGACGATCGCCAGTGAGCAGACCGCCGCAACGAGACCGAAAGCACGACTCATAGCCCGGGTTATCGGGCGGAATCGCGCTTCGCTTGAGTAGAACGCCGGACGCGTGTGCGCCCGGCGCTCAGATCACTCTTCGGCCCAGCTGGCTTCGGCCCAGCTGGCGAATTCCGCCCAGCTGGCCAATACGGGTGAGGTCACTACAGCCGGAGCAGGAGTGCTCATGCTGTCCGATGGACGCGACGTTGCCGCCGCTGCCGTCGAAGGGCTCCCCGCGATCGCCGCGACAACCATCAGGACGATGATCGCCGTGCCACGCTTCCCAATTTTCTTCCTCGCCATATCCTCTTCCCTCTCGCGCCAAGTCTCCATGCGCACCGCAGTTGAATGGGTCAGTCCCAAGGCACTCTGCGCGGTCAAAAGGTGAGGTGCGTCCCCCTTCAGGGGGAGGGATCCCGGCGATTCCCTCGATCGAGGGATGGGCGTGTCACCCGCGCAAGTCCGCGAAGTGAGGCTCGCGCCGATCGCGCGCAAGAAAGTAAAGGCTGCGGCATCTCAGACGGGGAAGCACCTTCCATGGTCGAGCCCCGGTGACAGGCCGCAAGCCACCGGGGCTCGTTTTTTCCTTTGCTCTAGCTCAGGGTCTCGTGAAGGGGTTCAGCACGTGGCTGAACTCCCAGGTGTTCTGGACGATGCCGGAGCAACTGTTCGACCCCGTGTTCCCGGGACAGCCGCCGTTGTCTCGCTGGACCGCCCAGATCGAAAGGGTGTTGAACCCGTTCGCCACCGCATAGTTGTAGACGCGCTGTGCGTCGGCGACCGAAGTGTTTTCGGTCCGCCGCGGATAGTCGTCGAGGCCGGGCATGAGCGTGATTCCGACCATGGCCTGGCGCTGTGCGAGCGTCTTCCCCGGATAAAGCGTGCCCAGCTGGTTGACCAGGCCGTTGGCAGCGTTGATTGCCGCAGCACCCATGTCTCTCGTCACACGGTCGTAGTAGTCGAAGGTCATGATGTTCACGACGTCGACGCGCGTGTTGTTCGCGATCGCGTTCTGGAGGACGGCCAGACCGGAAGACTCGAGACCCGCCGCC
>DATHGN010000129.1:0-3732 GCA_035317565.1 Gaiellaceae bacterium | reverse complement strand
GCCGAACCCGCAGATCGCCGAAGCAGAGGCCGACCTCGTCGCGACCCTGACACAGGGAATTCGCGACCGCTGTCTCGTGGAGATCGAGTATCAGAAGGAAGGCGAGCAGACCTGGTCGAAGCGCGTCGTCGAGCCGTACTCACTCGAGCGCGAGCTGCCGAACTGGCGCGTGCACACCTGGGATCGTTCACGTGACGCCGAGCGCAGCTTCCGGCTCGACCGGATGAGAAGCGCGCAGCTCACGCAGGAGAGCTTCGTGCCGCGTCCGGCCTTCGAGCCGCGTGGATTCCGCGACGCACGCAGCGCAAGGATCCTCTATCTCAAGGGCGTTGCAGCACGCTGGGCCGCCGAGCGTGGAGCGACTCTGCTCAAGGACGGAAACGCGCTCGCCGAGATGCCCGTCGGTAGCGCGGAATGGCTGATCGGCGAGGTGCTGTCCCAGCGCGGTGAAGCCGTGCTCCTCGAGCCGGAGGAGATGCGCAAGCACGTCGCGTCGCGTGCACGCGAGCTCGCGAACGAGCTCGGCGTCTCCCGCCTTCGCGCGCGCGCCTAGCCTTCGCCGAGCGGACGCTCCTCGAGCCGCGCGATCGTCCAGCGGGCTTGCTCTTGCAGCATCGGATCCTCGCCGTCGGCAAACGGCTGCGCGAGCTCCACGTCGTCGGCGCTGCCGACGTTGCCGAGTGCGACGAGGGCATTGCGCCGGAGGTAGCGCGCGTCGTTTCTCGGCACGTACAGCCGGTCGTAGCGTTCAGTCACCGTGTCGGCCTCGTCCCGCAACCAGTCGGCGAGGCGGATGTGCGGCTCAGCACCCTCCACCGCCTGCCGGTCGGCTCGCCGCTTCTCGACACCGCGGTTCCAGGGACAGACGTCCTGGCAGATGTCGCAGCCATACACCTGCGCACCGAGCTCGGCGCGGTACTCCTCGGGAATCGGTACCGGCGCCTGCGTCCAGTACGAAAGGCATTTGGTCGCATCGACGACGCCCGGCTCGTCTAGCGCTCCGGTCGGACACGCCTCGATGCAGAGCGTGCACGAGCCGCAGTTGAGCTCGAGCGCTGCGGTCGCTTCGACGTCCGCGGTCGTGACGAGCGTCCCGAGCACGATCCACGAGCCGTGCCGGCGGGTGATCAGCATCGTGTTCTTGCCGTAGAAGCCGACACCGGACCGCGCCGCCGCCTCCCGGTCGACGTGCTGGTTCGCATCGACGAGGACGCGGTACTTGCCGCCCAGCCGCCGCCCGAGCTCGTCGAGCCGTTCGCGCAGCACGGCATAACCGTCGTGCCACGTGTAGCGCGCGAGCCTTCCTTCGCCCGGCTCGAGCGGGGGTTCGGGCGCGTAGTAGCAGTGCGCGGCCGAAACGACTGTGCGCGCACCGGGCAACAGCGTTTCCGGATGACATGAGACTTCGGGCTGAGCCATCGTGAAGCGCATGTCCGCGAAGAGCCCTCGCGCCTTGCGCTCCTCGATGTGGCGCTCCGTGCTCGTATAGGCCGACGCCGGAGCGGCTCCCACGACGTCCAGCTCCAGCTCCTCGGCGACGCGCTCCAGCTCAGCTGCGGTCATGTGCGAGATTGTGCCCCGTGAAGGCCGTACGCATCCATGAAGACGGCGGACCAGAGGTGCTCCGCTACGAGGACGCACCGGATCCCGTCCCAGGCGAGGGCGAGGTCCTGATCGAACTGCGCGCTGCGTCGCTCAACCATCTCGACGTCTGGATCCGCAAAGGCCTTCCGTCGGTGCCGAAGCCGCGCATCCTCGGCGCCGACGGTGCCGGGATCGTCGTCTCCGGGGCCGGTTTCAACGCCGGCGACCGGGTCGTGATCAATCCCGGCCACGAGCTCGGTAACGGAAGGATCTCCGTCGTCGGCGAGCACTCCGACGGGACGCACGCCGAGTTGATCGCGGTTCCGTCTTCGCAGGTCTATCCGCTTCCGGACGAGGTCGACTTCGAAACTGCGGCCGCGTTCCCGCTCGTGTTCGAGACGGCCTACCGCATGCTGGTCACGAGAGCGGGACTACGAGAAGACGAATGGGTGCTCGCCTGGGGAATCGGCAGCGGCGTATCGACGGCGACGCTCGCGATCGCGAAGGCGCTCGGTGCGCGGGTGATCGTCACCTCGTCGAGTACCGAGAAGCTGGAGCGAGCCCGCGAGCTCGGCGCGGACGGCGCGTTCAACCACGACACCGACGACGTCGTCGCGGAGGTGAAGGGGCTCACCGGGGGCGGCGCGCACATCGTGGTCGATCACGTCGGCGAGGCGACGTGGAAGCGCACGCTCGATGCAGCGCGGCCGTCGGGACGAGTGTGCATCTGCGGCGCGACGACCGGACCGAACCCGCCCGCGAACCTCCATCGCATCTGGTGGAAGCAGCTGACGATCTTCGGTTCGACGATGGGAACGACGGCGGACTTCGAAGCCGTCTACGAGCTCGTCAAGTCGGGCCGTGCCGTTCCTGTCGTCGATGAGGTCTTGCCGCTCGCCGAAGCGGCCGCAGCGCACGAACGCCTGGAAGCGGGCCAGCAGCTCGGCAAGATCGTGCTCCGTATCCCTGGTTAGGCGACTAAAGCTTCCCTTGAGTCCCGAAAGCCCTGCCAGGTTCTCGGGAACGGCGCACCGACGGGGAGATCAGCGGCCCGCTGGGCTGGGCCGCCCCGGCGCGCCGCCCCTTTACTGCCGGCGAGAGCGCCCGGCGACTACGGCTCCACCGGACACCTGCCGGCAGACCTTCGGCGTCGCAGGTGAGGAGATCTGACTCGGTTTGTAGGGAACGCGCTCTGCCAGCGTGTCGAGCGGAACGCTCACGAGTTCGACTGCCCCTCCTCCTTGCGGCCTTCACCTCAGAGGGCGGACGGAGCGACTTGTTGAAACCGCAGGACGGCTCTCCCCGAAGCCGATTCAGGCGGCCGCTCCGCCGCCCAAAGCGCTCGGCCGACACGGGCTCGTGGAAGAATTCTGTCCCCCCATTCCCTCGTGCTGGTCCTTTGCGCCTCCTAGAGTGTGCGCCGCTACCAAAAGGGCGTCAAGGACCTTCTTTTTGCAAATAGCGACCAATTTGTGATCCGTTCTCGGTCCGGGATGATCGTTCCCCCGCGCGGCCCGAATCGAAGCCAGGGAATGGCGACGCCGCCTGCGGCAACGACGCCGCCTTTCGTATACCGAACGCGCAGCCTTGTTGCGCGCTCAGGCCGGTCCCTGGGCTTCGGCGGCATTCAACCGCGAGCGCACGAGTCCTTTGAGGGATCTTCGGTTTAGCCACCTCTGAAACTGTCGATCCCTCTTGTGGGGCCGGCGTAAGGGGTTCGCTTGGGGACTGACGGCATAACTCCGAGCGTTTCCGCTTCCGCGCCGGCCCTATGCAAGCACCCCGAGTAGCACCGGAAACCGCAACAAACGTAAGGCCACTGCCCCCGATCGGGGGCGGGCGCGGAGAGTTCGCCGTAGAACTCTCCCTCAGTCGTCCTTTGCCACAGTCGCAACGGAGCGACGGGGAGAACAATCGCTCACGTTACAGAGGCCGCAGGCCCGCCCCGCCCGATTCTTACGCAGAGGCGGACAGGGCACAAGAGCTGTGTCGCGCATTCAGGGCCGAGCTCTTGGGCCACCGCGCCAACGCCGCGATCACCGCGCTATTGCTCGACCCGTACCGAGCTGACCGGACTAACTAGGAAATCCCTGCAAACCAGGCTAGCCGATGCCGAGAATGAACTTCGCGTCGTCCGACATGCGGTCG
>DATHGN010000128.1:0-8264 GCA_035317565.1 Gaiellaceae bacterium | reverse complement strand
CTCCGTCAGATCAGCGGGCCAGCCGTCCGCCGCGATCTGCCGCGCGGCGCGATGCAGGTTCAGCCCACGCCGGTTGTACCCAAGCCCTTGCCATTCGCGAATCACCGCCGCCGGCGACGCGTCCCCCAGCGCCTCGACCGTCGGCCAGCGTTCGAGCCAGTTCAGATAGCGCGGAACGACCCGCTCCACCTGCGTCTGCTGGAGCATTACCTCCGACACGAGGATCGCGTACGGATCCCGCGTCCGCCGCCAGGGGAGGTCACGGCCGTTCTCGGCGAACCACCCGAGCAGTAGACCTTCCACGACGGCGAGCGTACCCTGGACGGCGGCTGATCTTGCGGGCAGGAAAACGACAGGCCGTCGGGCTGCCGGTCGAGGTCGTCCTCGTCTGGATGCTCTTCGTCGTCGTGACGGCGGAGATCCTCGTCACGTACAGCCGCCTTCCCGCCCGCGAGCTCTACCACGTGTCCGGCAGTGGAATCGAAGGCGGCCTCAGCCGGGCCGTTCTCTTCGCCAACTTCCCGGTTGCTCTCGTTGCGCTGGCGGTGCTCGCACTCGTCTACGAGCGACTGCCGGCTCGGGGCTACAGAGTCGCCGCGATCGTCGCCTGCGCTCTCGGCGTCGTCATGCTCTGGCCCGGCGTCGTCAAGGAGTCCGATCTCGACGCCAGGCCGGTGAACGCCTTCGCCGCCGTGGGCGTGCTACTGACGATTCTCCTGACGGACGTCGTCGCGCGGGCCGGCGGCCTCACGAAGCGATCCTGGCGCCGGCCCGACTGGTTTCGAGTGGCGGTCGCGTCGGTGCTGTCGTTCGCCGCTCTTCCCTGGGTCGCCGCGGACCTCGGCTTCTACCTGAACGGCGTGCCCTTGCTCGGGAGGCTCTTCCAGACCGGCGAGTTCCTGCCCGAGCAGCCGGGCCTGCCGACCTTTGCTCCGGCGGTGCACCACGGTCACCACCATGGGATGGACGGGGTCCTGCTCGTGCTCGTCGCGCTCCTGCTGTCGCGTCGGGTCGGCGACATCAAACGCTACGGGCTGCGGCAGGGGCTGGCCGCGTACCTGGCCCTCATGTTCTGCTACGGGATCGCGAACTTCGCGAACGACATCTGGATCGAGCAGGTCGTCAAGCGGGGGTGGACGAGCTGGGAGATCCCGAACGTCGTGCAGCCGCGCGTGACGGTCGCCTGGAGCCTCATCGTGATCGCCGCAGTCACCCTGTGGGCGCTGTGGACGCGGCTCGTAGACTGGGTCCCGGATGAAGAGAGTCCGCTTCGCACCGAGTCCGACCGGCTCCCTGCACGTCGGTAACGCCCTCAGCGCCGTCGCCAACCGTGGCCTCGGCGACTGGATGCTGCTCCGAATCGACGACACCGATCCGCAGCGAAACGTGCCGGGCGGAGAAGAGGAGATCATCCGGGACCTCGAGTGGCTCGGACTGACCTGGGAGGACGGCCCGGTCCGCCAGAGCGAGCGGCAGGAGCGTTACAGCGAGGCCGGCGCGCAGTTGGGCGAGCGTTTCGACGGAATCACGCTCTTGCGCGAGGACGGCACCGCGACCTACCACCTCGCCAGCGTTGTGGACGACGCGGACTTCGGCATCACGCACATCGTCCGCGGCTTCGACCACCGGCCCAATGAAGAGCTGCACCGCCGGCTCTTCCAGGCGCTCGGAGCGACGCCGCCCGAATTCGTGCACCACGGACTGATCCTCGGCGAAGACGGCAAGAAGCTCGCCAAGCGCGCACCGGGCGCGACCGTCGCATCATTGCGCGAGGCAGGCATCCCCGGGGAAGCGGTGCGCAGCTACCTCGAGGAGCTGGGTATCCCGCAGCACGACGTGCACTACGACCTGTCACGCATCCGGCGGCTCGCGATCGAGGCGATCGAAGCGATGGACGACGACGAGCTCGCACAGCAGGCCGACGCGCCGGTCGAGGTCGTGCCGGCACTGCGCGGCGCGCGGGACCTGAACGAGGCGCGCGAGTACGCCAAGGCGATCCTCACGGCGCCCGAGCCGGTCAAGGTCGACGCCGCGGAGACGCTCGAACGTTTCCGCGAGCTCGTCGAGCGAACGAACGGCACGCTCGATGCACGCGCGCTCGTCCGCGAGCTCAAGGCAGTCGGCGGCAACCTGAAGGCGGTAAGGCTCGCGCTGACCGGCCAGGAACGCGGCCCCGAGTTGTGGGCCGTGATCGCCGCGCTCCCGCGCGACGAAGCACTGCGCAGGATCGATGCAGCTCTATGACACGCTGACACGGAGGAAGCAGGAGCTTCCGCCGCCGCCCGCACCCGTCCGCATGTACTTCTGCGGGCCGACCGTCTACCAGCGCGCGCACATCGGCAACGCGCGGCCGTACATCCTCGGCATGTGGCTGCGCAGCTGGCTGCGCTCCCGCGGCTACGACGTGACGCTCGTCCACAACATCACGGACATCAACGACCGCATCTACGAAGCCGCGCCCGGCGCGAGCGCCGAGCTCGCCGCGCGCGCAACCCAGTGGTACCTCGAGGACACCGACCAGCTCGGGCTCGGCCGCCCCGACGCGCTCCCGAAGGCAAGCGAAGTCGTGCCGCAGATCATCCGCTTCATCTCGGAGCTGATCGAAGGCGGCCACGCGTACGAGTCGGAAGGCGACGTCTACTTCCGCGTCGCGTCATTCCCGGAGTACGGCCGCCTCTCGGGACAGCGTCCCGACCAGGTCGAGGAGCAGGAGCCGAACCCACGCAAGGAGGACCTACGCGACTTCGCCCTCTGGAAGGCGAACAAGCCCGACGAGGACACGTGGTGGGACTCACCCTGGGGGCGCGGCCGGCCCGGCTGGCACATCGAGTGCTCCGTGATGGCGGAGGAGCTGCTCGGACCGGCCTTCGAGATTCACGGTGGCGGGCTCGACCTCGTCTTTCCGCACCACGAGAACGAGCTGGCGCAGTCACGCGCGCTCGGCCACGACTTCGCGCAGATCTGGACGCACAACGGCCTGCTTCGGTTCACCGGCTCGAAGATGTCGAAGTCCGAGGGGAACGTCGTCACGATCCGCGACGCGATCGCGCAGTGGGGACGCGAGGCCGTGCTCGTCTACTTCCTCACCGCGCACTGGTCGAAGCCGATCGACTTCTCCGACGAGACGCTCGCCGCAGCGGCCGCACGGGTCGTCGGGTTCCGCGAAGTGTTCCGCAGCCCACCCGAACCCGCACCGGCCGGAGAGTGGGAACGCTTCGAGGCGGCGCTCGAGGACGACTTCAACACCCCCGAGGCGCTTGCCGTGATGCACGGCTGGCGCGACCACGAGCTCCTGCGTCGCGCGCTCGACATCTTTGGGCTCGCGTCGCTTGCGGAAGAGCAGGAAGCTCCGAGCGAGATCGTCGAGCTCGCAAAGCAGCGGCAGGAGGCACGCGCCGCGCGCGACTTCGACGAGGCTGACCGGCTCCGCGCCGAGATCGAGGCCTCAGGCTGGGAGGCGCGCGACGTGGCCGACGGGTTCCAGCTCGTCCCGCGATGACGCGCGACCAGCTCTATGGACGCCGCCCGGTGCGGGAAGCGCTGCGCGGGCCACGGGAGGTGCTCGAGCTCTGGGCCACGGAGCGGGCGGTGAAGTCCGAGCCCTGGCTGAGCGAGGTCGAGCGTCCGAGGCTGCAGGTGAAGCCCGAGCGCGATCTGAGCGAAGCCGCCGGAACTCGTGACCACCAGGGCGTGGTCGCGTGGTGTGAGCCCTACAAGTACGCCGACGGCTGGGAGCTCGCAGCGGCAGAACGGCCGCTTCTAGCCTGCCTGGATCAGGTCACCGACCCGCGCAATCTCGGCGCGGTGATCCGAAGCGCAGAGGGAGCGGGGGCGACCGGCGTCGTCGTCCCGGCGCACGGCTCGGCAACGGTGACGCCCGCGGTCGCCCGCGCGTCGGCGGGTGCGATCGAGCATCTTCCGGTCGCAGTCGTCCCGAACCTCGCGCGCTACCTCGGCGAAGTGAAGCGAGGCGACTTCTGGATCTACGCAGCGACCGGTGACGCGAAGACGTCGCTGTGGGACGCCGACCTGACCGGTGGCGTCGCCCTCGTGTTCGGTGCCGAGGGCAAGGGACTGCGCCCGCTCGTGCGTAAGACGTGCGACGACGCGATCTCGATCCCGCTCGCCGGCAACGTCGAGTCGCTGAACGTCAGCGTCGCCGCTGCGCTGATGCTCTACGAAGCGAGACGGCAGCGTGGCTGACCCGACGCTCTACCTCTTCGACGGGCACAACCTCCTCCACGCCGGGAGCTACAAAGATCTACGCCAGCTGCGTGACGAGCTCGCCAGCTTCGTCGCGCTGAAGGGCGCGCGTGGCTTCCTCGTCTTCGACGGCTCCGGCGCCGACGAGTCCTACGGGCCGCTCGAAGTGCGCTACGCGAAGAACGCGGACACGCTGCTCGAGCGCTTCGCCGCCGAAAACCGTGACACCGATGTCGTCTGCCTCGTCTCCTCGGACGTCGCCGTGCGTGGGACAGCCGGCCGCGAGGTGCAGAAGCAGTCGTCGGCCGCCTTCCTCGGAGATCTCGAGGCCGTCACGCACAGCGAAAACCCGCCGCACCATCTGCGCGACACGCTCGACCCGGAGACGCGCGAAAAGCTAGAGCGAATGCGCCGCGGCGGGGGCTAGCCCGCGCAGTCTCCTTCTTCGACCGCCTCGCCGGCGCCGGGCAGCCGACCGAGCAGGCGGCCGAGGGTGTCGATCTCGTCCGCGCTGAAGCGCTCCTCGAAGAACGTCCGCACCCCGTTGATGTGCGAGTCGGACGCCTCCTGCAGCTTCGCCCGGCCGGTGTCGGTGAGGACCGCGTAGGCGACGCGCCGGTCGCTTGCGCAGGACGCCCGCTCGACCCAACCGGCCTGTTCGAGGCCGTCCAGGAGCCGGGTCACCCCCGAGGGGGTCAGGATCAGCCGTTCGGCCAGGTCGATCCGCCTCATCCGGCCCTCGTCGGCCTGAGCCAGGTGGAGGAGGCACTCGTAGTCGTTGATCGTCAGCCCGTGCTCGGCCACGAGCTGGGCGCTCATGGCCCGGGTCGCCGAGGCGTGCCCGCGGAGGAGGCGCACCCAGGTAGTCAGGGCAGAAGCTTGTGGGGTCAATACTTGACTAGACAATCTTTCCTCGCTATATTGCTTGCGTACTCAACTATAGCGTACTCAAGGAGGAGTGTAAATGAGCACCACGACAGACACCCAGACCGCGCTGCCCGTCGGCACCTGGACGCTCGACCCGATCCATTCGACGATCGGCTTCGAGGTCGACTACCTCGGCGGCACCTTCCGTGGCCAGTTCCGCGAGACGGAGGCAAGGCTCGTCGCAGAGGGCGACAGCCCGGTCCTGACCGGCTCGGCGAAGGTCGCAAGCGTGGACGTGAAGGACGAGAACCTGAACGCCCACCTGCAGTCCCCTGATTTCTTCGACGCCGAGCGCTACCCCGAGCTCAGCTTCGAGTCCAGCGAGATCGCCAACGAGGGTGAAGAGGTCGTCGTCCGCGGCGGCATCACCATCCGAGGCGTCGAGAAGCCAGTCGAGCTCAGGGGCACGATCAGCGAGCCGATCACCGACTACACCGGGCGCGAGCGGATCGGGCTGCGGCTCGAAACGACCGTCGACCGCACCGAGTTCGGTGTCGACTGGAACGCACCGCTTCCCGACGGGAACCAGGCGCTCCAGAACGACGTCTCACTCGCCGCCGAGCTCTACCTGGTCAAGGAGGCGTAAGAGGGATGAAGGTTCTTGCGATCTCGGGCAGCCTGCGCCCGGACTCGTACAACACGAAGCTCCTCCGCGTGGCGGAGGAGCTTCTCCCTCCGGACGTCGAGCTCGAGCTCTACGACGGGCTCAAGGCCGTGCCGCCCTACGACGACGAGGACGACGTCGAGCCGGCGCCGCCCGCAGTCGCCGCTTTGCGTCAGGCCTTGGCCAACGCGGACGGCGTCCTCATCGCCACGCCGGAGTACAACTCGTCCGTTCCGGGCCAGCTGAAGAACGCCCTCGACTGGGTCTCACGCCCGCTGATGAAGAATCCGCTCCGGAACAAGCCCGTCGTCGTGGTCGGAGCGAGCACGGGAGCCTTCGGCGCGGTCTGGGCCCAGGGCGAGCTCCGGAAGGTCCTCTCGGCGATCGGCGCGCGGGTGGTCGACGCCGAGGTTGCCGTCGGTCACGCGCATACGCGGTTCGACGAGGACGGCCGGCTGACCGACGAGTCGTTGCAAGAGCAACTCCAGGAGTCGATCGACGCCTTGCTGTTGGAGATGCACACACGGGCGCTCGTTCTGGTCTGACGAACATACGTTCGTAACATCCTGGGTCCATTGCAAACGCCTTGTAAAGCCCGGCGGTCCTTGCTATCTTCTCCCTCAACCTTAGGGTGAGACTTCGCGTCTTGCCCCTGACCCCGGGGGAGGCCAGGATGGCCGCACGACCGGCGACCGCCGCGCAGAAGGCCGAAAGAGAGCTCCAGGATCTTCAGCTCGTGATGCGTGCGCGGAACGGCGACAGCGGCGCCCTCGATGCCCTGATCCGCCGCTACACCGGGTTCGTCCGGCTGAAGGCGAGCTCCTACTTTCTCGCCGGCGGCGACTCCGAGGACCTCGTCCAGGAGGGTCTGATCGGGCTCTACAAGGCGGTTCGGGACTTCCGGGCCGACAAGGAGACCTCGTTCAGGAGCTTCGCGGAGCTCTGCGTCACCCGCCAGATCATCACGGCGATCAAGACCGCCACCCGGTTCAAGCACGCGCCCCTGAACACCTATGTCTCCTTCAGCCACACCCCCGCCGGCCAGGAATCGGACAGCGAGTGCACCCTCGGGGACGCCCTCCCGGGGCCGAGCGTGAACGACCCCTCCGTTTGTGTCATTTCCACCGAGGAGCTCCAGAGCCTCGTTTTCACCCTTGGGAGCGGGCTTTCCGAGCTCGAGGCGGACGCCCTCCGGCTCTATCTGGAGGGTGAATCCTACGAGCAGATGGCGGAAGATCTAGGCTGTGACACGAAGACGATCGACAACGCGCTCCAGCGGGTGAAGAGGAAGATTCTCCAGCACCAGAAATCCCGGCAAGTCCTGCTTTAAATCGCTGCAAAACGGGAATCCTGGGGCACATTCGTTCGTTATTACACGTACGAGGCCAGGAGGCGTCGTCCGGATTGGACCGCCGCAAACGGGCCCAGAAGTAAGAACCAGGAACCAAGAGAGGAGCTGAACGAAGCTGACGAACCTTGCTGAACTTGATCTGCAGTCGTTTCTCCATGAGGCCGAGGATCTCGGCAGCATCGAGGAGACGACCCTGGAGGCGTTTGCCGTGGCGAACGAGCTCGAGGAAGAGGACCTGATCGAGCTCCGCGCGGAGCTCGAGGAAAAGGGCATCGAAATCGTCCCTCACGAGGACGACACGCCGGCACCCCGCGTGCGGGCTGCTGCAGCAGAGATTTCCGGAACGACGGACAGCCTGACGCTGTTCATGAACGCCGCCGGTCGATATCAGCTGCTCACCGCCGCCGAGGAGGTCTCGCTCGCCAAGCGTGTCGAGCGCGGTGACCGCGCTGCCAAGGAGCGGATGATCAATTCGAACCTCCGGCTGGTGGTCTCGATTGCGAAGCGCTACCAGGGTCGCGGCATGCAACTAGGCGATCTGATCCAGGAGGGTGTGATCGGGCTGAACCGCGCCGTCGAGAAGTTCGACTGGCGTCGTGGTTACAAGTTCTCGACCTACGCCACCTGGTGGATCCGCCAGGCGTGTCAGCGGGCGGTCTCGAACCAGTCCGCAACGATCCGGATCCCGACCCACGTGCACGAACGGCGCGTCAAGCTGTCCCGCGCGCGGTCGCGGATCCAGGCGGCGACCGGTGAAGACCCGACGGTCGAGGAGCTCGCGAAGGCGACCGGGCTCGACCTGGTGTACGTCGAGGAGGCTCTCGGCGCGGTCGAGGCATCCGTCTCGCTGAACCAGGCGATCGGTTCCGACGGTGACGGCGAGTTCGGCGATCTGTTCGCCGACGAGAGCGCCGTGGATCCGTCCGAGGAGGCCGGTGACGCACTGCGCCGGAAGTTCGTCCGGGATGCGCTCAAGCAACTGCCCGAGCGTGAGCGTCGAGTGCTCGAGCTGCGGTTCGGTTTCGAGGGACAGTCCACGTCTCTCGAGCAGATCGGCCGCGAGCTGAGCATGAGCCGCGAGCGAGTGCGTCAGGTGGAGCGCGACGCGCTGGCCAAGCTGCAGCACGAGCTGGCCGGTGTCGTCGAGATCTCCGTCGACGATCTCGCCAGCGCTGCCTA